>JAGRFY010000021.1 GCA_020445765.1 Rhodocyclaceae bacterium
GCAAGCGCCAGGCCGAGCAGCAGCAGCTCGAGGACGCCAAGAGCGACATCGGCTGGGGTCACCAGATCCGTTCCTACGTGCTCGACCAGAGTCGCATCAAGGACCTCCGTACCAGCTTTGAGGTCGGCAATACACAGGCCGTGCTCGACGGCGATCTCGACGGTTTCATCCAGGCCAGCCTGAAGCAAGGCGTCTGACGCAGGCGGGAGCCCTCCACTCGATGCTCGACGCCGACCTGGCGGAGGTGCTGGCGCCCGGCGTCAGTGCCGACGACGTCCCCGCACTGTCCCCGCTGCTGCGCGCGCGCGACGTTCTCGGCAGCTTCGTCTCGCTGTTCCGCGGCTCGGACGCCGAGGTGCTGCTTCGCCTGCTCGTGCTGCGCGAGATCGGCCATCAAGCCGAGTCCCCGCGCTGGTCTCCCGACGGACTGCGGCAGCGCTTCGCCTACCTCGACCCGGTCAAGCTCGAGACCGTACTCAAGCGGCTGCGCGAGCATGGCCTGCTGCAGTTCGGCGACGATGGCCGCTACCGCCTCAGCGACCTCGGCCGCAACGCCGTGGCCGCGCTCGGATCGCTGCTGCAGTTCGCCGTCGAGGAGGACGCCGAACTCGGCTTCCTGACCGCCCAGCTGGCGGGCCTGCAGGCCACCGGCAGCGTCACCGCGGAAGCCCTCGGCCATCTGCTCGGCAAGCTCAACGACCTCTCGCTGCACTTCGAGGACGCCATCGCCTCCGGCTCGGAATTCCGCATCGTCGATGCCCGTCGCCGCCTGACGGCCAACGGGCGCTGGCTCGACCGGGGTACCGGGCTGCTGCGTCAATTGCTGGCCGACCCGGAAGTGGACTTCGAACTGGCACGGGTCGCCCAGCGCATCGGTCTCGCCCAGTCGCGCCTCGCCCGGGTCGATGCGGCCTTCCAGCGCGCCCTGAACAAGATCGAGACCCAGCGGGTCACGCTCGGCGCTTCCGGCATTTCTTCCTCCGACGTGGCGGCCTGGCTGCGCGCGCGGACGGCCGACGAATTGGCAGCCTTGCTCGACGGCGCCATCGATTCGCCGCCGGCGCCGGCCCTGTTGGCGGGTGGCCACGAGCTGCTCGACCGGGCCGAGGCCGTGCTGTCAGACGCTGTACGCCGTGTCGAGGCGGACCACGCCCTGCCACCGCCTGCCGCCACCGACGTTTCGGCCGCACCCGAGGTCGAAGACCTGCGCATGCTCGAACACTTCACCGATCGCCTGGCAGCCCTCGAACACGCCACGAGCCTCGGCGACGCCGTGGCCGGCAGCGGCTTCGGCGCCGCCAGCTACCGGCTGTCGTTGCTCGCCCTGCTCGCCGACGGCAGCGAAGCCGGTCCGGCCGAGGGGCCGATCGGCACCTTCATGAAGCTGCCTGTCGGGGTCACCTTCGACAGCGGCCTGCTAGCGGTCGGCTGCGACGAAATCGAGGCGATCAGCCGCGGCCTGGTGCAGCCGCTGGCGACAGCGAAGGACTGACACCGATGGAACACCAGATCCAGACCCTGACCGCGCGCCTGCTGGCGCAAAGATGGCTGCCCCGCAGCGACCGCCTGGTGCGATGTGCACTGGTCGACGAGACCTTTCGCCACGAACTCGACCGGCGGCTCGCGGCGGTCGGCATGCAGTTGCTCGACAACCCCTATGCGGCGCACGTGTCGGTCGGACTGACTGCCGACATGCATGAACCGGTATTCGGCGCGGGCCGCGAATATGCGGCCAGCAACCTCGGCCTCACCCGCGACGAAGTCGCACTGCTGGTGATCATCTGGTCACTGATCGTCCTGCCCAAGCGCGAGCGGCAGGTCACGCGACAGGATCTCGCCGCCGAGGGCCAGGAAGACATGTTCGGCGCGGAAAAGCCGGTGGCACACGGTGACGGCGTCTCGGCCGGGCTGTCGGAAGCCTCCCTGATCGCCGATTTCGGCCCACGCCTCGGCGGCAAGACCAAGGTCCGCAACTTCATGCTCGGCAAGCTCGCGCGGCTGGGATTCATCGAACGGCGCAACGGCATCGTGCATGAAGGTCCGCTGCTCGACGTGCTGCTCGACTACCGTCTGATGGCCGACCGCGTCATCCACGGCACGCTGGCCGACGTGTTGTCGGGCGCCGGGCAAACATTGCCCCACCGCAGCGCATTCGATATCGAAGACGACGACGAGGACCGGAACGCCGAGGCCATCGATGGCTGATCCACGCGAACTCCCCTTGCTCGGTGTGATCGGTGGCATGAGCTGGGAATCCACCGCCACCTACTATCGACTGCTCAACGAAGGCGTCAAGGCCCGTCTGGGTGGGCTTCACTCGGCCCGGCTGCTGGTCCACAGCGTCGATTTCGCCGTGATCGAGGCCTTGCAGGCCAGTGGCGACTGGCGCGCGGCGGGCCAGGCACTGGGCAGTGCGGCCGCCGGACTGGCGCGCGCAGGCGCCAACGCCATCCTGATCGCCACCAACACCATGCACAAGGTGGCCGGCTACGTCGAGGCGGCGAGCGGACTGCCCCTGATCCACATTGCCGACGCAACGGCGATGGCCATTCGCGAGGCCGGATTGCACAGGGTCGCCCTGCTCGGCACCCGCTACACGATGGCGCAGGATTTCTACCGCGGACGCCTGCAGCGCCACGGCCTCGATGTGCTGGTACCGGACGCTGCGGCATGCACCGAGATCAACCGGGTGATCTACGAGGAACTGTGCCAGGGACGCCGCGAAGCGGGCTCGCGCGCATTCTACCGCCGGGCCGTCGCCAGTCTGCTCGCCGACGGCGCCCAGGGCGTCGTCCTCGGGTGCACCGAGGTCGGCCTGCTGATCGGGCCCGATGATCTCCCCTGCCCGTGCTTCGACACGACCACCATCCACGCCGACGCCGGCGTGCGCTTCGCGCTCGACGGCGCGCTGCCGCCCGCCCCTGGCCACTGACCATGTTTCACATCAAGCAGCTCGAACTCGTGCACTGGGACTATTGGCAGCGCTTCTCGCTGCCGCTGGACGCCCAGATCATCACCATCGTCGGGCCCAACGGTTCCGGCAAGACGACCTTGCTCGACGCCTTGCGCACCCTGTTCGCGCTGCGCTGCTCGGGCAAGCGAGATTTCCGTCGCTACGTGCGCCGTGCCGACCGCAGCTTCGCCTGGATCCGCGCGGTGGTCGCCAATCAGCCCGGCGCGACCGGTCGCCGCCCCTTCTTTCCCTGCCTCGAGGACGAGGTCACGCTGGCTTGTCGCATCCGCAAGTCCGGCGGCGACTGGAACCGCGACTACACCATCCTCGACGGCAATGTGGCAATCGAGGCACTCGAGCAGGGAGTCGACTGGACGGGCCTGCGCGACTACCAGAACCGCCTGGCCTGGGGCGGTCTGACGCCGGCCATCGCCAAGGTGCTGTCGCTCGAGCAGGGCGACACCGACAAGCTTTGCGAATACTCGCCCAAGGCCCTGCTCGAACTGGTGTTCGATGTCTTCGGCGACAAGGAGGTGCTCGACAACTACGATTCCGCGCGCGGCGAGCAGCGATCGGCCGAGCACGAACTGGAGGGGCTGGGCCTCGATCTGGCACGCCTCGCAGCCCAGGCCGAGGCCAAGCGACTCGAAGCGGACCGCTACCTGGAATGGAAGCAGATCCACGACGAAATCGCGGCACTTCGCGACGACGTCGTGCCGCGGCTGGAGCTGTCCGAGCTGAGCGACGCCGCGCGCACCGAGCGCGATGAACTGGCCGCCCTGAACCACGAGCGCATCGAGCGCCAGGCGGATCTGCGCCGCGCCAGCGAAGCACTGGCCGGCGTTCGACAGGAACGGGATGCGGCCGAAGCCGCGCGCTCGCGCCTGCGGGCCGCCGACCTCGACAGCGAGCAGGCGCACCTGGCGGCCCACGACCGACTGCGCGACCTGGAGAAGACCCTGGGCGAGGGCAACGCGCTGCGCGCCCGCGTGGCCGCCGAGCACGGTCGGAGTGCCATCGAACTGGAACACGAGCACGAGCAGGCCGAAGCCACGCTCGCTGCCCTGCGCGCCGAGGAACGCGACCGCGTCGCGGCCTTCGAGGCCCGCAGCGAAGAGCTACGCGCCGCGCGCGGCCGCAAGGGTCCGCCGGACGATCCGGAGGTCGTGCGCTTCCGGGCGCTGCTGGCCGACGCCGGCATCCCGCACGTGGCGCTGTCCGAAACCATCGAAGTCTGCGACCCGGCCTGGCAGGCGGCGGTCGAGGCGGTGCTGCGGCCGTACCGGCACGTGCTGTTGCTGGCGCGGGGCAGCGACCGTCACGCTGCCTGGCGCCTGGCAGAACGGGAGCGATTCCGGCATTTCGTCGTGCCGGACTGTGAGTCGACACCGCCCGCCCAAAGGGGCAGCCTCGCCGAGGTCTTGCGGTTCTCGGCGCCGGCGCCGCGTTGGCTGTCGGATCTGTTGAACCGCATCCGACGCGTCGACAGTGTCGAGGGCGCGGCCGCGCTGCCCGCCGACGTCGAATGGATCACCCGCGACGCCTATCACCGGGAGCGGCGCGGCGCCCGCCACCTGGGCCGGCCCCGCGACTTCCACTTCGGTGAACTGGCGCGCCAGGCGCGCATCGATGCCCTCGAAGACGAGGTCGCGACACTCGACAAGGCGCTGACGGCCTTGCGCCCGCGAATCGAGGCGGCAACCGTGCGCCTGCGGGAACTGCGGCAGCACCTGATCGGCCTGCAATCGGCCCAGTTGCTGGCCGCGAATGCCGAGCACTACGCCAGTGCCGAGCGCGACATCGACGCCGCGCGGACCCGCCTGGCCGAGGCCGTTGCAGCCCGGGCCCGGACCCGCGGCGCTCTCGACGACACCACCGAATCCTTGCGCGGGATCGACATCGAGATCGATCGCCGCCGTCGCGAACAGGCCGCCATCGAGCAGCGCATTGCCGCGATCGGGCGCGACAACGGGCCGCGCCGCCGGCAACAGGCCGAGGGACTGCTGCAGCTTCGAGCCCGGCGCCGCGAATCGGCGCGGGGCAGCCGTGATCGGGACGACGTCGTCGTGCTCGCCGAGCGCTACGGTGGCGCCGGCGGCGCCCGACGCGAACTCGCGCGCCTGCAGGCGCGGATCGCGGACGGGGAATGGATCACCGATCCGACCGTGATGACACTTTCCGAGCGCCTGCGCGCCGAGGCAGACCAGCGCAACCGGGACTACCAGCAGCGCCAGGCCTACTGCGCCACCGCCCGCCGTCATACCGAGGACGCGCGGGCGGCCTACGTCGCCAAGCTGCGTGCCACCGTGCGCCAGTACGGCAGGAACCTCCGATCCCTGGGCGAGCTGGCCCACGTCGGCGTCGAGTGCAGCCCGCCGTTGCTCGACAACGACGACCTGACGGTATCGCAGGCCGGACTGGACGTGCGCTTCGACTTCGATCGCAAGGGGGCGGTCGGACTGAACGACGGCGAGGCCTCCGGCGGCCAGCAGGTGATGAAATCGCTGATCCTGCTGATCGCGCTGCTGATGGACGAAGCGCGACCCGGTGGCTTCGTCTTCATCGACGAGCCCTTTGCCCACCTCGACGTCGCCAACATCGACCGCGTCGGCAGCTTTCTGCGCGCGACCCGCGCCCAGTACCTGATCACGACCCCGGTAACCCACAACGCCAACGTCTTCGAGCCCGCCCAACTCACCCTGGTCACTCGCAAGAAGCCGCCCGCCGAATCTTGGGCGCCACCGATCGGCGTGATGCTGCGCAAAAGGGCCTGAACAATCCTGTTGGAGGCCTTCGCGCCGCGTTCCGCAAACCGTCCCGGCCCGCCCCCAGGCTGGTCTGTCGGACCGACGGCGGCAAAGACCTCGCGGCCACGACCCGCACGCGAACAGATCGGCCACCGGCGCCACCCGCCATCGGCGCGAGGCCCCGGCGGCGATCGGGGAACCGCGGCCGCAAGGAGGGCGCGACCCCGGCGGTGCGCCCGGCCCGCCGCGATGCACGCAGGGCAGCGATAAAGTATCCGGGAGGGCTGCCGTTACCGGGAAAACGAGTTCCACCCGGGCAGTTCCCGCTTGACCGATACCGCCAAGATCCTCCAGCTTCTCGAAGGAGCCGAGTCGCTCGGCCGCCTGCGCAGCCGCGAAGATGCCTATCGCGAAGCCAGCGGCACCGTGCTGCGCTTCCTGAACGCACGCCACGCGCTGCTCTACAAGGTCGCCGCAGAACGCGAGGGCCTCCAGGTGCATCCGCTCGGATGGCGCATTGCCGACGAAGACGACGACTACTGGCTGAGCGGGGACTCGATGCTGCCGAGCTTCGACCCGGGCGCCCTGCTGCTCGAATGCTACGCCTCCGAGGAAGGGTGTTCGCTGCATTGCGACCAGGGCGACTGGACCGTGGTCTTCGCCGTCGGTCCTCACCTGCGGGCGAACTGGCTGCTGGAGATCCACACTGCACGCCGCCCGTCCGAACTCGAACTGGGCGCCATCGCGACCTTCCTGCGCTGCTTCCGCAACCAGCAGGACCAGTGGGACTACGCCAACCTCGACACGCTGACCAAACTGCTCAATCGCAAGACCTTCGAGGAGAGCTTCGACCGCCTGATCGACCGCGCGGCCCACGCCCAGTACGAGCGGCTGATGTCGCGCGGCCCGGTCGAACTGACCCGTCCGTGCTGGCTCGGCGTCATCGACATCGACCATTTCAAGCGGATCAATGACGGCTACGGCCACCTCTTCGGCGACGAGGTCCTGCTGCGTGTCGCCGATCTGATGCGCCGCAGCTTCCGCGCCAGCGACCGGCTGTTCCGCTTCGGCGGCGAAGAGTTCGTCGCGATGATCTATCACGCCGAGGAGGATGTCATCACCGGCATCTTCGACCGCTTCCGGCATGCCGTCGAGGGCCATCAGTTTCCTCAGATCGACCAGGTCACCTGCTCGATCGGATTCACGCGGATCGACCCCTCGCGCC
>JAGRFY010000121.1 GCA_020445765.1 Rhodocyclaceae bacterium
GGCGGGCGGCGCCGCTGACGGCATGGTCGACAACGCCACCGACCGCGACGGGGGCGCGCCCCGGTCACGCGGCCGCAACGGACTGGCGGCCGGGCGCCTGTCGCGCGGGCTGCTGTGGACCATGCTGGCGCTGGGCGCCGCCATCGTCGCGTCTCTCGTCGCGAGCGCGCTCGAGGCGCCCGACGGCCGCGCAGCCGGCGCGCCGCCGCGCCAGGCGGCAGCTCTGCTCGGGGCGATGTTGCTGCTGGTTCCGGCACTGTTCTCGCTCGCCAAGCGTGGCGGCCGCGCCAGCCACCCGCCGCTGTGGTTCGCCGGACATGCGCTGGCGGGCATGGCCGGCCTGCTGCTGGTGAGTTGGCACGCCGCCGGCGGCAGGCTGTTGTCGCCGCCCGGCGCGCTGCTGGCGCTGCTGCTGTTCGTCGTGCTGCAGGGTACGCTCGCGCGGCTGCTGGTACCGGTCAGACTGGCGCAGCAGTTCGGCTCGCGCGCGACCGCCTTTCATCTGTCCGGTGGTCCCGATCGCCAGGCGTTGGCAGCGCTGGTGGCGCGCAAGCGGGCACTGCTGCAAGCGCTCGAACCGGGTGCCGACGAAGCCCTTTTCTCGCCCAATCTGAAACACGCCGTGCGGCGTCCCCGGCTGACCTGGCGCTACGCGCGGCTGGCCGCACAGGAAGCCGACCTGGTGGGTGCGCGGCGGCGGGCAGGGCGCCTGCTCGCCCATTGGCGGCGCCTGCATGTCGCCGCGGCACTGGTATTCGCCGCCGGTCTGCTGGCCCACCTCGTGGTCGTGACCCTGTTCGCCGGCTATGCTGCCGCGGGCAGGCCGATCGACTGGTGGCACCTGGCCGCCTGGGGGGCGTGAGTCGATGGCCCGCCTCGGCCTGTCGCTCGACCTCGAGCGCTGTACTGGCTGCAAGAGCTGCGAAGCCGCCTGCAAACAGGTCAATGGCCTGGGGCCGCACGAGTATCGCAACAAGGTGATGTGGCTGGGCGCCGCCGAAGCGCCAGCTCTCGACTTCCTGACCGTGACCTGCCAACAGTGCGCACGCCCGGCTTGCCTGCGCGCCTGCCCGGTGGTGCCGAAGGCGATCACGAAGGATCCGGACAGCGGCGTCGTCGCCGTGATCGAATCGCGCTGCACCGGCTGCGGCGAATGCGTGCTGGCCTGCCCCTACGGCGCGATGGGCTTCGATCCGATCGATTGTCATGCGGTCAAGTGCGACTTGTGCGCAGGGCGTCGCGCCGCTGGCGACGGGCCGGCTTGCGCTGCCGTCTGTCCGACCCGGGCGATCGCATTCGGCGCGCGCGACGATTTGCTGGGACAGGCGATGGCGGCCGGGCGGACGGTTCGCGACCACGATCATTTCCTGCAGGGCCCGGCGACGCTCTATCTCGATCGCAGGGCGGCCGATGTCGATGCGTCGGCTGGCGACCGCCTGTCGCTGTCGGCGCCACCGGCGATTCTGCTCGATCACCGTCCACGGGCGCTGCTCGGCGGAGAAGATGTCCGCGAGCCCTACTGCAGCGGCGGTACGGAAGCGCCGGACGAGATCCGGCCGGGCGGCTGCCACATCTGCTTCAACGCCTGCACCTTGAAGTTCCACCTGCGCGACGGTGTTCCGGTGCGCATTCTCGGCAACGACGAGGACCCGGTGTTCGAAGGGCGGATCTGCGCCAAGTCGCAGATGACCTTGCAGCTCTACGACAATCCGCGTCGGCTGACGACGCCGCTGAAGCGCGTCGGGCCACGTGGCGGTGGCCGCCTGGTACCGGTGCCGTGGGCGCAGGCGCTCGACGAGATCGCCGCTCGGCTCGGCGCGCTGCGCGACGCCCACGGCAGCGAGGCGCTGGCGCTGCACATGGGCACCCGCACCGGCGTGCTCAACATCATGGGCACGATGCGGATGTTCGCGCAGCTGTGGGGTACGCCCAACGTGCTCACCACCGAACCCTTGTGCGACGCCGGCAAGGTCGTCGCCCTCGAGACCACCCTCGGCTCCACCAGCCTCGGCAACGTCTATACCGAAGACGACATCGGCAGCGCCGGGCTGTACGTCTATTTCGGCGACAATCAGGCCGAGACGCGGCCGGTGAATTTCGGCCTGATCAATCACTGGCGCCTCGCGCGTGGCGCCCGCATGGTGGTGATCGACCCACGCCTGACCCCCACCGCCGCCAAGGCGGACCGTTGGCTGGCGATTCGCCCCGGCACCGACATGGCCCTCGGTCTGGCCCTGTGTCACGAAGTCCTCGCGGCCGATCTGTACGACCGGGAATTCTGCGAGGACTGGGTCGCCGGCTGGCGCGAGTGGCGCGAATTCCTGGCGGCGCACGGCTACGACGCCGACTGGGCGGCGCCGATCACCGACCTGCCGGCTGCGACGATCCGTGCCCTGGCCCGTGACATGGCCCTCGCAGATGGGTGCATGTTGTTCGCGAGCCGCGGCATCAACCAGCACAGCAACTCGGTTCAGACCAATCGCGTGCTGATGTTCCTGGCCGCGATCACCGGCAACTGGGGGCGCAAGGGGGGCGGCTACTTCAACGTTGCCGCAGAGCCCGACTGGCAGCCGGTGCCGGTGCCGCCTTCGCGTTGTCCGCAAACCTTGCGTCCGGCGATCGGGCGCAGTCCGGTGGCCTGGCTCGACGCCATGCTCATGGGCCGGCCTTACCCGATCCGGGCGCTGATCTGCGGCAACAATCCGGCCGCGCAATGGCCGGATCAAGGGCGCGTGCATTCCGCGCTTGCCGGGCTCGACCTGCTGGTGCACGTCGAGCTGTTCGAGAACCAGACCTCGGCCCTGGCCGACTACGTGCTGCCAGCGGCGAGCGGCATCGAAAAGGGCGGCATCGGGCGACTGGCCGAGGATCGGCGGATCGTCTGGAACGAGCGCCTGGTGAATCCGCCCGGCCAAGCCCGCTCGGACCACTGGATCTGGATCGAGCTGGGCAAGCGCTTCGGTTACGACGACGTGCTGAAGGACGCCTACAAGGATCCGGCGGTGTTCTGGGAGCAGGCTTTCCGCCATGCCACGCCGGCCCTGCGCGGCATCTCGATGGCGCGCCTGCGGGCGTCGCCGCACCGCACCGTGCGCGCACCGCTGGCCCGCGACACCGATGCCGAAAGCAGCACGCTCTACCTGCCCGGCAGCACGGCGTTCGGCTGCATGCCGGGCAAGCGCTTTCCGACCGGATCCGGCCGGCTCGAATTCTGGACGCCGGTGCTGGAACGGAAGTATCGGCAGATGGGGCTGTCGGCATTACCCGAGTTCCACGCCGAAGCCGAGCAATCGGCGGCGCTGCCGTATCTGATGCCCGCGGCCGGCGACGGCGGCGTGTTGTCACCGTTCTTCGCGGCGCCGGCGCGTGTCGGCGCCGTCGCCATCGCCGACCCCTCGGCCGCATCGCCCGGCGCCCGGCTGCGCGCTGTCGGCTTCGATACGGTGCTGGTGACCGGCCGTCCGACGGCGTCGCATTTCCATTCATGGACCCACTACTTCTGGCAGGCTCAGGAAATGTGGCCGGAGCTGTACTGCCAGATCCATCCGGTGCGTGCGTCCCGGGCCGGTGTCATGGACGGCGACCGGGTCGTCATCGAGACCGTGCGCGGCCGCATCGAGGCCCGCGCCTGGGTCACGGCCGGCATTCGCCCGGACGTGGCCTACGTGCCGTTCGGCTGGGACCGGTCGCAGCCCTACCATCCGGGCGACCCGGTCAATCGGCTGACTGCCGGCGCGCTCGACCCGATATCCCACCAGAGCAACCTGAAGACACATCTGTGTCGCCTGTCGCGTGCCGGCAGGCGGTAGCGCGACGCGGCACCACCATCGTTCGAGAACAGGGAGCAGCAAGCATGAACCAGCAGGTGATCGATTTCCGGGCCGCCGCAACGACTTCGCGGCGGCGGCTCGCCGATCTGCCCGGCCGCGTGGTCGCGGGCGATCCGGTTCACGATGCCGTCGTGCCTCATCGTGGCGCGATCGGCGACTTCACGGCCGGTACCTGGACCAGCTCGCCCAGTCGCTGGCGTGCCTTCGCCGATCGCGACGAGTCTTGCGTCATCGTCTCCGGGCACGTCCGCCTGATCGCAGAAGACGGCAGCGTGCAATCGTTCAGGCAGGGCGATGCCTTCCTGATCCGGAACGGCTTCCGGGGTGACTGGGAGGTCGTCGACACCACGACCAAGCACTACGTGACCCGCCACTACGACAACGCGGAGGAGCGCTGAGCATGGCATTGAAGAAAATGGTGGTGCAGTTCGGCATGGGCACGTCGATTCGCAGCCAGGACTACACCCGGGCGGCCGAGCGCGCGATCCGTGACGCCCTGTGGCACAACTCGCTCAACGTCGCCGATGCCTTCGGTTTTCCGAAGGCGTCGATGATCATCGACGTCGCGATCGGCGTGCAGCGCCCGGAGGCGGTCGATACGGCGGCACTGGCCGGCATCTTCCCCTATGGCCGGCCGACGGTCCGGGTCGAAAAGGGAGGGCTCGACATCGTCAAGCCCCATCGCGACGGCCTGACGGTGATCGCCAACGCGGCGGTCAGCGTCTCGTTCGACATGGAGCCGGCCGATGAGTGAACAACGGGTGATTCTCGAATGCGGCAGCGGCAACGACCTCTACGGTCAGGACTACACCAAGGCCGCCTGCCGGGCCGTGCAGGATGCCTTGCATCACTCGTCGATCCTGCTCTTCAAGTCGCTCGGCTTCGACCATCGCGAGATGCGTGTGCAGGTCACCATCGGCGTGCAGCGACCGGAGCGGGTCGACACCGCGGTCGTTGCCGCCGAGTTGCCGCGGGGCTACGCCGAAGTGCGCGTCGTTCACGGCGGACTCGACCTGCCCGATCCGGAACTGGGCATCACCCACGTCGTCGCGACTGCGGCGGTCGAGGCCTTCGTGCCGATCGATGCCGGGGACTGGCGGTTGAGTTCGGGCTGAGGCCACGGGCGCCGGCGCGGCAGTGCGACGCGCGGTTTCCGCCGTTCTGCGGAAACCGCAAGCGACTCATTCGTTGATGAAGAAGGTGACCTTCTCGACATTCGACGCCAGGCCGAGGGCCTCGAGGTCGTCCTTGTCCACGTCGCCGTCGCCATCGCTGTCCGGTACGACGTCGGGGGCGTCGTCGAGCACGCCATTGCCGTCGAGGTCGGCGACCACCGCCACATAGAGTGTGCTCTCGACGCCGCGGCCGAAATTCGGTGCGCCGATGATCCAGGTGTCCCAGAGTTCGATCTCGTCGTCCTGCAGCCGCGTCACGCCGGTGACGTTGAACAGGTTGGCCAGATTGGTGCCGGGTCCGGCGGCAATGGCGGTGGTGCTCAGCAGCACCACCAGTCCCGGCATGCGGTCGTCGCGCCCGGGTGAAAAGGTGCCGGGATGCGGGCCGACGTTGTTGAGCGGGCCCGGTCCGGTGATCTGCAGGCCGTTGAAGCCGGTGGCATCCAGATCGCCGGTGTCGAACTCGATTCCCAGATCGACGATATAGCCGCGGCCGCCGATGCCGACGTGGTCGCCCTGGCGGGGCACCCAGATTTCGACGTCGGCGAGGTTGCCGGCATGGGCGCCGGTGCCATAGAGCGTGGCGGCAA
>JAGRFY010000122.1 GCA_020445765.1 Rhodocyclaceae bacterium
GGTAGCAGAAGCCGGCTCGCCAGTGAAAATCGGCCGGACCCGGCGCGTGCGCCAGCGCCCAGTAGCTCAAGACGCCATCGTGCCGTTCGAGCACCGCCGCCAGGCCGAGGTCGATAGCCTCGGCATCGTCGAGCAGTGCGGCCGGCAGCACCACTTCTGCGTTCAGCCCATCACCCCGGGCGGCTATTTTCAGTCGCGGCGGCGGCAGACCGCGCAGGTCGCCGCAGCGCGCCCGCCAGGCACCGAATCGATAGCCGGCCCAGCGACCGTCCGCCGAGAAATTGAATTCGCGATAGGCTTCGGCACCGGCCGGCGCCAGAAAAGCCTCGAAGCAGGTATGGCGCCACAGGCCATCGGCAAAGCCCGGCGTCGCCAGTTGCACCGGGCGCAGAACGTCTTGCGCGCAATCGACCCGGTATTGCAGTTGCAGCGCACCGCCGGCGAGCGGACGCACTTCGGCGGATACCCGGCCGACCGCCATCGGCGGATTGTCGGGATGCGGGAGCAGGGTCAGGGGCACGGCGTTTGTCGCTGCGACGGAGTCGAATTCCGGCGACACGATAACCCACAAGCTCGGAACGTCGCCCGCCGACGACGTACGATCGTGCCCCGAGGCCCAGCCCGACCCCGAGTCCGGCCGCTTCGCGGCATGCCGGCCTGGCCCCGCGCGGACGCCGGCCTTGCGCAGTGCCTCGCGCCTGGGCTAGCGCCCCGACCGCACGCGATCGGTCGAGCCACGCCCGCCAGCCTGCGCGTACATCATGCAGCGGCGCTTGCCGTCGGCCCGCACGCAGCGCAACGCGGTCTCGGCACAGGCCAGCAGGGCCTCCGGACGCAGCCCGTGATCCGGCGCACAGGCCATGCCGACCGACACCGTCAGTCGCACCTCGTGGGCACTCACCATGAACGGCTCGTCCAGCGCCGACACCAGTGTGTCGCCGATGCTGGCCATGTCGGAGGGCGACGCGACGTCCTCGAGCACGACGACAAGCGATTCGTCGCTCCAGCGGGCGACGGCGTCGTCCGGGCGCAACACCGTCCGGATGCGTTCGGCGATGCGCGCCACCAGGCCCTCGCACACCTGCTGCCCGAGGCTGCGCTGCAGTTCTTCGCAGCGCTCGAGCCCGATCACCAGCACGCCGACATTGCGGCCACGCCACTCGAGTACGCTCAACCGGGTGGCCAGGTGCGCCGTCGCCGCCTCCGGACCGGCCAGTTGCCGGGCATGGCCGGCGCCGAGCGCCGGGCTGCGGCCGCGACGATCGCGCACCAGCATCACCCAGCCGCGCTTGCCGCCATCGCCGCGAATCATCGTCGCGGTAATCGCGACGCGCTGTGGTGGATCGTCCTTGGAACGGATCGTGCACTCGAACCCTTCGCGCAGGAAGTGGTCGCCGAGCAGGCGACTCCGGCCGACGCCGCATTCGAATACCTCATCGACCCGGTGGCCGGCTAGCGGGCCTTCGATCGAGCCCTGACACATCACGCGCATCGCGCTGTTGGCGCGTTCGATCACGCCTTCCGGCGAGACCACCAGCAGGCCGTCGGAGATCGCCTCGATGATCGCCTCCAGATCGTCGCGCGAGACGACCGTCTCCGCCAGTTCGGAAGTCATCTGGTCGAAGGACTTGGCGAGGGCCCCGATCTCGTCGCGGTTGCTGTCACCGACGCGCACATCGAAATGGCCGCGGCCCACGTCTTCGGCGAATTGGCGAAGCCGCTCCACCGGCCGACTGATCCGTCGCGTCAGCCACCAGCCACCGATCAGTGCGACCACCACGGCGCCCACCCCCAGCGCGGTCAGCCGCAGTCGTGCCATGGTGGCGTGACTCAGCACCTCCTCCTGATATTCGGTGAGTTCGACGCGCTCGCCGGCAAGCGCGTCGTCCACCAGCCGTTCGAGGGTGGCGAGGTGGCGGTGGCTGTTCTCGCGCAAGCGTTGGGACTCGTCATCGGCCAGCGCGCGCCCGCCCTCGACCAGCATGCGCAGGTCCGCCGCCAGGGCCTCGCTTTCCAGCCGGATTCGTCCCGCCAGATCGCGCTCTTCCGGGAACAGGCGCCGCACCAGCGCGTGGTAACGATTGGCGGTGGACTGCAGTTCCTCCAGTCCCGTGGTGCTGTCGGCAGCCGGCAGGATCGGCGACGAACCGGCTATGCCCAGCGTCACCCGGTTGGCGTGAAGCCGCAGGTGCTGCAGCGCCTCGATCACCGGGTAGGTGCGCCCCACCGCCGCCTCGAACTCATACTGCACCAGGCGCATCGAGGCCAGGCCGAGCGCACCCATGGCGACCAGCAGCAGCACCATCGCCAGATAGCCGACCAGAATCTTGTCCCTCAGGCGCATGTGTCGTGACTCCACCCAGGCGCAGGATTGCACCGCCGCGCGGCCCATGACCTGCCGGGTTCCGCATCGTGTCTCAGAAACGCGTGCATCGGATCTGCAGCCTTGCAGCCGCACAACGAAGGATATACGCCCAACGCTTCATTCTAGAGTGTCGCGCCGTCATTGAACCCGGCAAAAGACACACCGCGGGAAATCCATTCGCCAGCCGCTCTGGCGCAGGTCGGTCGACCGGGTGGGCGGCAGGGCCGCGAGTACCCGCCGACGCTGAAGGCGACGCCGAAGCGCGCTAGACTTTGCAGCATCGCCCTGCATGGCCCAGCCGGCATGATCCCGATCCACTATATCGAACCGGTGTACAGGCCCCCGAGCGAGGCCCGCTCGCTGATCCTCCCGGTCACCGACGGCTGCTCGTGGAACCGCTGCAGTTTCTGCGAGATGTACACGGCACCGCAGAAGGCGTTCAAGCCGCGAAGCCAGGCCGAGATTTCCGACACCATTCGCACCGTCGCCGAACGACACCGAGAGCAGGTACGCCGCGTGTTTCTCGCCGACGGCGACGCCCTGGTGCTGTCGACACGCCGGCTGATGGCGGTGCTCACCGAGATCCGCGCCCACCTGCCGGCGGTCCACCGGGTGTCGAGCTACTGCCTTGCACGCAACCTGCGCAACAAGAGCGTCGCCGAACTGACTGAACTCGCCGATGCCGGCCTGACGCTGGTCTATCTCGGCGCCGAGTCGGGCGATGACGAAGTGCTGCGGCGGGTCGACAAGGGCGAGGATTTCGCGTCGACCCGCAACGCGCTCGACAAGCTCGGCGCGGCCGGCATCACGCGCTCGGTGATGATCATCAATGGACTCGGGGGCAGTACCCTGAGCGCGCAGCACGCCGACGCGTCGGCGCGGCTGATCAACGCCGTCCAGCCCGAATACCTGTCGACACTGGTATTGAGCTTTCCGCAGGGGAAGGCGCGCTTCATTCAGGGCTTTCCGCAGTGGCAGCCCCTCGATCGCGGTGGTCTGCTGCGGGAACTGGCACGCTTCATCGACGGGCTCGAGTTGCGCAGAACCGTATTCCGCTCCGATCATGCGTCCAACTGGCTTGCGCTGAAGGGCACCCTCGGCGCCGACAAGGCGCGCCTGCTGGGCACCCTGCGCCAGGCCATCGAGCATCCGGAGGCCGCCGCGCTGAGGCCGGCGTGGGCTCGAGGGCTCTAGCGCCCGGCCACGATGCGCCGAAGGGCGCAGGAGTTGACGATGACCAAGATCGACCATATCGCACCGATGCTGCAGCGGCTGCGCGCCAGCCATGCCGGCAAGGTGGTGAGTGCCGCCGAGGCGGTGCAACTGATCCGCAGCCACGACACCGTCGCCACCGGCGGCTTCGTCGGCATCGGTTTCGCCGAGGGCATCGCGGTGGCGCTCGAGGAGCGCTTCCTGGCGGAATCGGAGACCCGCGACGACGGCCTCGGCTTTCCGCGCGACCTGACCCTGGTGTATGCCGCCGGCCAGGGCGACGGCCGCGCCCGCGGGCTCAACCACCTCGGCCACCCGGGCCTCGTCAAGCGCGTGATCGGCGGTCACTGGGGCCTGGTACCGCGGCTGCAGGAACTGGCCGTCACCGACCGCATCGAGGCCTACAACCTGCCCCAGGGGGTGATCACCCACCTGTTCCGCGACATCGCCGCCGGCAAGCCCGGCACCCTGACCCGGGTCGGCCTCGGCACCTTCGTCGACCCACGCCTCGGCGGCGGGCGGATCAATGCCCGCACCACCGAGGAACTGGTGCGGCTGATCGAGATCGACGGCGAGGAATTCCTGTTCTACAAGGCCTTCCCGATCGACGTCGGCATCATCCGCGGCACCACCGCGGACCAGAACGGCAATGTCACGATGGAGAAGGAGGCACTGACCCTCGAAGCACAGGCGATCGCGATGGCCGCCCACAACAGCGGCGGCATCGTCATCGCCCAGGTCGAACGCATCGCCGAGCGCGGCACGCTGTCGCCGCGACAGGTCAAGATACCGGGCGTGCTGGTCGATTGCGTCGTCGCCGCCGAACGGCCGGAATATCACCAGCAGACCTTCGCCGAGCCCTACAGCGCGGCCTTCGCCGGCGAGATCCGGGTGCCGGCCACCAGCGTCGAACCGCTGGCGATGTCGGAGCGCAAGATCATCGCTCGCCGCGCAGCGCTCGAACTCGCGACCAATGCGGTGGTGAACCTGGGGATCGGCATGCCTGAGGGGGTTGCCGCGGTAGCCGCCGAGGAGTCGGTGATCGACCTCGTCACCTTGACCGCCGAGCCCGGCGTGATCGGCGGCATCCCGGCCGGCGGGCTGAACTTCGGCGCTGCGGTCAATACCGACGCGATCATCGACCAGCCCAGCCAGTTCGATTTCTACGACGGCGGAGGCCTCGACCTGGCCGTGCTCGGGCTGGCCCAGGCCGATTGCGAGGGCAACCTCAATGTCAGCAAGTTCGGCAGTCGCATCGCCGGCGCCGGCGGCTTCATCAACATCAGCCAGAATGCCAAGAAGGTGGTGTTCGTCGGCACCTTCACCGCCGGCGGTCTGGCGATCGCGATCGCCGACGGCCGGCTGTCGATCGTCTCGGAGGGCGGCACCCGGAAGTTCGTCGAGCAGGTCGAGCACCGCACCTTCGCCGGCGCAGTGGCGGTGGCCCGCAACCAGCCGGTGCTCTATGTCACCGAGCGCTGCGTCTTCCGGCTCGGCGCCGACGGCCTGGAACTGATCGAGGTGGCGCCGGGCATCGACATCGAGCGAGACATCCTGGCCCGGATGGGCTTTCGCCCGATCGTGCGCGGCGAACCGGCCATAATGGACTCGCGCATCTTCCTGCCCGGGCGGATGGACCTGCGCGCCACGATGACCGACCTGCCGCTCGAGAAACGGCTCCATTTCGATGCCGACCAGAACC
Organism: Rhodocyclaceae bacterium; assembly: GCA_020445765.1. Taxonomy (GTDB): domain Bacteria; phylum Pseudomonadota; class Gammaproteobacteria; order Burkholderiales; family Rhodocyclaceae; genus Cognatazoarcus. The sequence goes on from JAGRFY010000122.1 coordinate 5,280, forward strand.
TCTTCTTCGTCAATTTCGAGCGGCTGCACATCCGCGACAGCGCCCAGATCCGACGCATCCGCGAACTGGTCGAGGCCAGCGTGTCCGCGGTCGGACAGCGGGTACCGGCAGTGGTCAACTACGAACATTTCGAGATCGCACCGGAACTGCTCGACGAGTATGCCGAAATGGTGCAGGACGTCACCGAGCGCTTCTACAGCGGTGTCGTGCGCTATGCCACCAGCGGCTTTGCCCGGATGAAGCTGGGCGAGGCGCTCGCCGGCAAGCACATCGAACCCCACCTGTTCGCGAGCCAACGCGAGGCGCGGGCTGCGCTGGAGAAATGATGGTCGCCCAGCAACGCTTAGACTTCACCACCCGCGGCCGCGGCAGTCGGGACATCACCGACGACGTGAACGCGGTGGTGCGCGACAGCGGCATCGTCTGCGGCATCGCCAACGTCTGCGTACAGCACACATCGGCATCGTTGATGGTGACCGAAAACGCCGACCCCGACGTGCGCCGCGACCTCGAGACAATTTTCGCCCGGCTCGCGCCCGACGGCGACCCGGCCTACCGTCACGACCTCGAAGGCGACGACGACATGGCGGCCCATGTCCGCAGCGTGCTCTCCGACGTCTCGCTGACCCTGCCGGTGGCCGACGGCCGGCTGCTGCTCGGAACCTGGCAGGGGGTGTTCCTGTGGGAGCACCGAAGCCTCGGGCAGCGCCGCCGGGTCGTCGTCACTGTGATCGGCTGATTCACGGCGGCGGCCGGATCCGGCACACCAGCTACTACACTTGCATGGGGGGCCGAGCCGGCGCCCGAGACGACATCGACCAGGAGACGACAACATGATGCGAGCGATTGGCGGGATGGTGATGCTGGCGATGGCCTGCGCGGTGTCCCAGGCGCAGGCCTGGGAACTGCAGTGGTTCGGCCAGTCCGCGTTCAAGATCACCAGCCCCGGCGGCAAGGTGATCCTGATCGACCCCTTCATCACCGGCAACCCCAAGACTCCCGAGGCGCTGAAGGATCTGGCCGCGCTCGGCAAGGTGGACCTGATCCTGGTGACCCACGGCCACGGCGACCACGTCGGCGACACTGCGCGCATCGCCGCCGACCACGAAGCCAAGGTGGCGATGAACGCCGACATGGGACATACCTTCGGCAACCTCGGCATCGTGCCCTACAAACAGCTGATCCGCTTCAACAAGAGTGGTCCGATCCAGCCCATCGACGGCATCACCGTCACCATGGTGCACGCCGAGCACAGCTCCGAGGTGGTCCATACCGATCCCGCCAGCGGCGCCAAGTCGGTGCATCCGGGCGGTGAGCCGGCCGGTTACGTCATCGAGCTGGAAAACGGCTTCCGCATCTATCACGCCGGGGATACCGGCGTGTTCGCCGACATGAAGTTCATCGGCGAATACTACAGGCCGGACCTCGAACTGCTGCCGATCGGCGGCCACTTCACGATGGACCCGGCGCACGCCGCATTTGCCGTCAACAAGCTGCTCGGCAGCAAGAAGGTGATTCCGATGCACTACGGCACCTTCCCGCCGCTGAAGGGCACGCCGGAAGCCTTCAAGCAGGCCCTGGGCGAGACCGGCACCGAAGTGATCGTGATGGAACCCGGCCAGGTCCTCAAGTTCTGAGGCAGCCCCGGTGACTGCTGCAGCGAGCCTCGCCGTGCTGGTCGTGATCGCCGCCGCGATCGGCATCGTCGTCGTCGCGCGCATCCTCGGCCTGTCGCCGGCACGCCACGCCGGCGCCATCGCGGCGCTCGTCGTGGTCGGCCTCGTCGCCGGCCTCGGCCTGCCCGCGCTGTTGAACGAATCCACCAACGGACGCATCAGCCCGGGCGAATCCTGGCCGTGGATCGTGCTCGGCTGGCTGGCGATCGCCAGCGTCACGCTGCGCCGGCTCGCCGCCGGCGATCGCGCCGGCGATGCCAACGGCGTCAGCCCTGCAGCCGCGGCCCGCGCCGTCGAACGCAACTTCAGTGCCCGCCGATCCGCCGAACCGCAACCGAAGGAGCTTGCCCGGCCCGGCCCGGCGCAGGCGCAGGCGCAGGCGCAGGCGCAGGGGCAGGCGCAGGGGCAGGCGCCAGCAGCGGATCGGTCGCCGCCGCTGCAACTGTTCATCTCCTATCGCCGCAGCGACAGCCAGGACGTCGCCGGCCGTCTGTACGACCGGCTGAGCCGGCACTTCGGAGGCGAGCACGTGTTCAAGGACGTGGACAGCATCCCGCTCGGCGTCGATTTCCGACGCTACGTCGGCGACCAGGTCGGTCGCTGCGATGCGCTGCTCGCGATCATCGGCCCCGGCTGGCTCGACGCCGAGAACGACCAGGGCCGCCGCCTCGACGACCCCCGCGACATGGTTCGCGTCGAAGTCGCCGCGGCGCTGAAACGCGATATCCCGGTGGTACCGATCCTGATCGGCAACGCCAGCCTCCCCGACGAACACGCCCTGCCCGATGAACTGCGGGAGCTGGGCTACCGCAACGGCATTCCGCTGCGCCCCGATCCGGATTTCCACAGCGATGTCGATCGGCTGATCGAGGGGCTCGAGGCCAGTCGCCGGCGGCACTGACGGGGCCGCCCCCGCCGCATCGCGCGCACCGCTGCCGGCGGTCGATCGCCGACTTTCTACCTGTCTTTTCTAAATTTCCGGCCCGCAGGTGTCGATATGCCTCCCTGATTGGTATGCAGGGGAAGTCACATGGCTTCTGTCACCCGGTATCTCGGCAAGGAAATGATCGTCCTGCTGGCGGCCTTCGCCGTCGCGCTGGCGGTGCTCGTGCAGTGGCACACCACCGAACGGGCGGCGCTGGAGAAGCGCTTCATCCAGGATCAGATCGACGTCGCCGAGGCCAAGCGCAGCCAGATCGCATCGACCCTGACCGAGGTCTATCAGAACGTCCGCACGCTGACGCTGCTGCCCAGCGTGCGCGGCATCGTCGGCGGCAATCGAACGGACGAGGACGAGGACATCGTCGCAACGGGCCGATTCAGCGAGGAGGGCCGCACCACCGTCCAGCAGATCTACAACAACCTTGCCTCGCGCGTCAGCGTGTCGGAGGTCTATGCCGTGATCGAGGGGCTGGACGCCGGCAACGGCCAGATCCCGTTCTTCATGTTCGACACACTGGTCTTCGGCGACGCCGACGACGGCGGGGAGGACGCGCGGCCAGCCGATTTTCCGGAGGAGGCCGAAGACGAGGAATACGCCTACTTTCCGCAGCAGATCGCACGGATTCGCGCCAGTCATCCGCGCTTCGACTTCGCCTCGATCGACCGGATCCCGGCCTACGTGTCGCCGATGATGCGCACCTGCGACAACAGCCAGTACCAGTCGCTGGCCCACGACGACGTGCGCGACACCAACGGCATGCTCTACTCGGTACCCTTCTACAGCGCGGGCGGCGAATTGCGCGGCGTGGTCTCGGCGATCCTGCGGGCCAACGTGCTCGAGGCGATGCTGATGGACGTGCCCTTCGTGCCGGTCACCGAGCAGGACCGCGCCGAACAGGCCCGCGCGGGCTGGGCCCTGCCCGAGCCGGCGCGCTACGTGCTCGCCAACGAGGCGTACGGCATCCGCATCGCCGATCGCCGCAACAGCACGCTGGCGCTGAGCATCGACAACGGCGTCGCCGGGCGCAACGTGTTCAGGCTGGCGCTGGAGGCGCCGAGCGACACGCCGTGGCAGCTGACCTACTTCCTGCCCGAACCGATGATCGAGGCGGCCCTGGTCCAGCACGACCGCGCCTTCCTGCTCCTGCTGGCGGTGATGCTCGGCGCATTCGTCGCCGCCGGCGCGGCCTCGGTGCTGCTGAGCCGGATCCGACGGCGGCTCGGTGGCGGCACCGACGAAGTCGCCCAGATCGTGCGCGCGGTCAGCGACGGCAACCTGAACGTGCGCATTGCGAAGGGCGTGAGCGACGGCTGCGTCCTCGCCAACATCGACTCGATGGTCCGCGAACTGTCAGGCCACATGCGGGCGATCGACCTCGAGAGCAAGCAGGTCGCCCAGTCCTCGTACCAGATCTCGGAGATCTCCGAGCGCATCGTCGACGCTTCGTCGCAGGAACAGCAGCGCAGCAGCGAGGTGCGCGAGGCGATGGGGTCGTTGTCCGAGATCGCCGCGACGGTGCACGGCCTGTCCGGCGACGTGCGCGAACGGGCCGACGCGGCGCGCGGCAGCGCGCGCGAGGGCATGGACGCGGTACGCAACAACATCGGCGAAATGGAGCACGTGCTCGAAGAGGTCGGGGCGTCCGAAGCCAAGATCGGCCAGCTCAGCGAGGCCAATCAGAAGATCCAGGCCATCGTCCGCACGATCGCCGGCATCACCGACCAGACCAACCTGCTGGCGCTCAACGCCGCAATCGAGGCGGCGCGGGCCGGCGAGCACGGGCGGGGCTTCGCCGTGGTGGCCGACGAGGTGCGAAAGCTGGCGCAGAACGCCGGCACCGCCACCAGCGAGATCGCGCACATCATCGAGCACCTCAATCAACTGGTCGGCGAAAGCACCGACGCGATGCATCGCGTGTCGAGCAGGACCCGCAGCAGCATGGCGCGGGCCAAGGAAAGCAACGTCGCCATCGAGCGCATCGCCGATGCGATCGACACCAATGCCGAGGCCGCGAATCAGATCTCCCACGTGACGGTCGAGCAACAGCAGAAGGTCGAAGCGCTGCAGGCCCGGCTCGAAGCCCTCGCCGACACCCTCGACCGCAATGCCCGCAAGGTGCATACCACCGGCGCCATCAGCCAGGACCTGTTCCGGGTCACCGAGCGCCTTCGGGCGCTGATCGAGCATTTCCACTTCGACCAGGCGCAGGTCGTGACGCCGATCGCCAACGAAAATCGCAAGGCGCCGCGATACGAGAACAAGCTGCTGGTGATGCTCGACGACCAGGGCCACATGCGCGAGGCGCTCACCGTCGACATCAGCCTCACCGGCGCGCGAATCCGCGTACCGACGGCCCTGCAGACGCCGATCCGCACGACCCTGTCGTTCCAGTTGATGATCCCGGCGGCGAGGCTCAGCGAATACGGCACGCAACAACCGGAGCGCCTGCAGGCGCGTCTGCTGTGGCAGCGCGACGGCGGCGACGATGGCGTGCTCTACGGCCTCGAGTTCGTCGATCTGGACAACCGCCAGCGGCGCGGCCTCGAGCACTGCTTCGCGTTCTTCAATCAGTCGCCGACCTTTCGCTGACTCGCGGTATACCGCCATGCCGGCCCGACCGGCCTCACAGCCGCGCCGCAAGCCATGAGCGCGGCGGGCCGGTCGCCGCCGGGCAAGGCCAACCGCAGCCGCCGATCAGCCCCGAGGCTTCGCCAGCCAAGCGAGCAGGACGTCATAGAGCCGTTCCGGCTCCACCGGCTTGGCGATGAAGTCGTTCATGCCGGCGGCGAAGCACCGCTGCCGGTCTTCGTCGAAGGCATTGGCCGTCATCGCCAGGATCGGGGTGGCCGCATGCCGGTCGAGCCGCCGGATCCTTCGCGCCGCCTCGAGACCGTCCATTTCGGGCATCTGCATGTCCATCAGGATCAGTGCGTAATCGCGCGCTCCGGCCAGTCGCAGCGCTTCGCGGCCGTTCTCGGCGGTATCGACGGTGATGCCGACGTCGTCGAGCACCAGGACGGTGATCTCGCGGTTGGTCGGTTCGTCCTCGGCCAACAGCACACGCGCGCCTGCAAAGTCGCGCGCGAGGATTTCCTCGGCGGTCTGTCCGTTCACATCGGGCACGGTGTCCGGGGCGCCGACGGCCTTCTTCAGCCGGGCGGTGAACCAGAAGGTGCTGCCGATCCCCGGGGTACTGTCGAGCCCGGTGTCGCCGCCCATCAGGCGGGCAAACCGCCGGGTGATGGCCAGCCCGAGCCCGGTGCCGCCATAGCGGCGCGTGGTGCTGTTGTCCGCCTGCTCGAAGGCATTGAACAGCCGGGACGCCGCCTCCGGCGGCACGCCGATGCCGGTGTCTTCGGCCTCGAATCGCAACAGCGCGGTGTCGGCGTCTTCCTCGAGGCAGGCAACCCGCAGCGTGACATGTCCCCGTTCGGTGAACTTGATCGCATTGGCTGCATAGGTGAGCAGCGCCTGCTGCAGACGTGTCGGGTCGCCCAGCAGTCGAGGCGGCAATCGTCCGGTCTCGGTGGTCAATTGCAGGTGCTTGGCGTCGGCATTCTGCTGGAGCATGGACACGATCCTGCCGAGCATGCCATCGATCGAAATCCCGGTTTCGTCGAGGGCAAACGTGCCGGCTTCGATCTTGGAGAACTCCAGCACCGCGTTGATGACGCCCAGCAGATGTTCGTTGGCCTCCTCCAGCCGCTTCATCTGTGCCGTCTGCGTCGGCGACAGGCCGCCTCGGCGGATCAGGTGTGCCATGCCGGTGATGGCATTGAGCGGCGTCCGGATTTCGTGGCTCATGTTGGCCAGGAAAGCGCTCTTGGCGACGTTGGCGGCCTCGGCGGCGGCCTTCGCCTCGCGCAAATCGGTTTCGGCCTGCTTGCGCTGCGTGATGTCGAGCACCGAGCCCACCAACCGGACCACCTGCCCCGCCTCGACCACCGGCTGGCCCCGGCTCAGCACGACCGTGCGGCGACCATCCGGCAGGCAATGGCGCAGCTCGAGCTCGAACGGATGCTGCTCGGCGATCGCCCGTTCGACGCCGGCGTCGTAGGCAGGCAGGTCCTGCGGATCGATGCTCGCGCGGTATTGGTCGACGCTCGGGGCATCGGCTTGCACGGCAAAGCCGGCGATGCGGAAGCTCTCGTCCGACCATGCCAGCCGCCTTGTGGCGACATCGAGCGCCCAGCTGCCGAGGCGGGCGATGCGCTGCGTCTCGGCGAGCCGGAATTCGCGTTCGCGCAACGCCCGGGTGCGCTCGGCCACCAAATCCTCGAGATGCAGGCGGTGGCGGAGCAGTTCCTCCTCGAGCCGTTTGGCCTCGGTGATGTCGTCGTAGACACCCAGCACGCCGATGACCTCGTCGTCGGCATCCCGCAGCGCGACTTTCGACGTGCGCAGCCAGATCTGCCGGCCATCGGGCGTCGTCTGGGGTTCTTCGAAATTGATCTTGGGGATGCCGGATTCGATCACCTTCCGGTCGTCTGCCCGATACAGGTCGGCCTCATGGGCCCAGCCCATCTGGTAATCGTCCTTGCCGACCATGTCGGCAGGATTCTGCTGCCCGGCGTCCCGCGCGAAGGCCGGATTGCAGCCAAGATAGGTCAGCTCGCGGTCCTTCCAGAATACCCGCATCGGGACGTGATCGACGACGGCCTGCAACAGGTTCTTCGAGTTTTGCAGCGCAATCTCGGCCTGAACCTGTTCGGTGACATCCTGCACCGTACCCACCGAACGCAGCGGGTTTCCGGTGCCATCGAACTCGGTCTGGCATTGTTCCTGGACGATCTTGATCCGCCCGTCGGGCATTCGCAGGCGGTGACGAATGGCATAGGGCTGGCGGGTCTCAAGTGACCGCGTGTAGGCCGCATTGACCGCGTCGCGGTCGTCCGGGTGAACGGCCTCGAGAAAGGCCTCGTAGCTGGCGCCGAACCGGGCCGGATCGATCTCGAAGATGCGGTAGATCTCATCCGACCATGACAGGCGATTGTCGGCGATGCACATCTCCCAGTTTCCGATCCTGGCGATGCGCTGCGCTTCCTTCAGGGCCAGTTCGCTTCGTCGCTTGGCTTCCTCGGCCTGCTTCCGGGCAGTGATGTCGCGTGCGAAGCCCACCGTGCCGATGATCCTGCCGTCGAGTTCGACCGGCGACTTGTAGGTCTCGAACCAACGGCGGCCATCGGGCGTCTCGATCGGCTCCTCCACCTGCTTCGGCCGGCCGCATGCGAGGACCTCGGCGTCGTCGGCACGGTAGGCATCGGCCAGGTCGCACGGCCAGATGTCCAGGTCCGTCAACCCCACCAGGTCGTCGGCGGAACTCCGCTTGCACATCTCGGCGAACGGTCGATTGACCGCCAGGAAGCGGCTGTCGTTGTCCTTCAGCCAGACCATGAAGGGGAAATTGTCCAGCACCGCACGCTGGTAGCGATCGCGCTCGGTGAGCGCGCGCCCGACGCTGTCCCGGACCCAGCCCGGCGGCGCATCGATGACGCCATCGCGCACGCGCACCGCGTCCTCGGCCACGCCGGCGGCGTCCTGCACCGCGGCATCGATCTCCCGCGACCGGCCCGCGCCGGCCGATGCGCCGACGCCGGACCGCTGCCCGGCGAGTTCGCACATCAATTGGAAGGTGGCCGTCGCGAGGCGGGCCGTGGTCGACAGCATGGTATCGATCCGGGCCTGCGACACGCCCCCCGCCGGCATCAGGTGACGATCCGGCCGAGTGTCCGCCGCATCGTCCGGCTGCCCGGTCGGCGCCGCGGTGCGCGGATCGCAGGTGCGGGCCAGCATGTGCGCCGCCAGCCAGCGAACCAGTGTGCCGAGAGATCGACCGGCAACGTCGTTCGATGAACACGACGCAAGCGACGCCCTGAACTGCGCCACGGCCTGCGCGCAGGATTGCCCGACGGGCGGGCGCGTGCGCTCGTTCAGCGTGTCGCCATGGAAGCTTCGCCAGACGCGAAGCTCGGTTTCGACGTGGCGATCGGCGTAGGCCGCCAATTCATCCAGGCCCCGCTTCACGACCTCGGCATCGGGATCGGCCTCTTCGGCCATTTCGCGGGCCAGCAGATTGACCCGCTGCACCAGCCAATGGTGCTGCTCGTCGACTTCGGGCAAGCCTGTCTTGAACCCCTCGTCCCAGGGAAAGATGTCGATCGAAGTCACTGGCATGGCATCGGATGGCTCGGGGCCGCAGTGTCAGCCAGCCCACTTTGCAATGCTACTCCTTCCTATGGCCTACGACATATGATTCCGGCGCCCTGACTCCGCCCCGGAAGCGTTCGACGTCCGCGCTTCCGCGGAGCGGCGCAGCAGGCACAGCGTCGGCCACCGGACCTATGACCGCGAAGTGCGTCCTCCCGCGGCGGCCGGCCACCGACGCCCGAAGCGCCGCGTTGACTCAAGCGCCGGGTGGCGCAGTGCCCCGGCCACTTCCGCTTGTTCGGCAGCGACCTGTGCGCCTAGGATGGCAGCGAGGACACGCATCGCTGGCGGTCGCAAACGCGATCCTCGGCGGATGCCCTGCGACGATCAGGATTCCCACGATCCCGGAGCGCTCTCATGACCAGCAAGACCACCATCTGTCTTTGGTACGACGGCACCGCACTGGACGCCGCCACCTTCTATTCGGAGACCTTCCCCGACAGCGCAGTCGGAACCGTCTTCCGCGCGCCGGGCGACTATCCATCCGGCAAGCAGGGCGACGTCCTGACCGTCGAGTTCACGGTCATGGGCATCCCCTGCCTGGGCCTGAACGGCGGGCCGGCATTCACGCACACCGAAGCCTTCTCGTTCCAGGTCACCACCGAGGATCAGGCCGAAACCGATCGCCTTTGGCACGCGATCGTCGGCAACGGCGGCCAGGAAAGTGCCTGCGGCTGGTGCAAGGACAAATGGGGATTGTCGTGGCAGATCACACCACGCGCGCTGATGGCCGCGATTTCCGATCCGGATCGCGCCGCGGCAAAGCGCGCATTCGACGCGATGATGGAAATGACCAGGATCGACATTGCCGCGATCGAAGCCGCGCGGCGCGGCTGACGGGAATGTCGGGAGCAAAGCGAGAGCCGGCTTCCGGCACACCGTGAAAGCTAACTTTCGGCCACATGCCGACGGTCGACTTCCCACCTGCGCAGCCATCCAGAAGACTGTTGCACTCCGAAACCTGTCGGAGGGACCATAAGTCCGCGTCGACCGGAGTTGTCGGCGAGCCTGCGACAAGTGTGCGGCGGCAATGCCGATTACACCCGCCGCAAAGCGCTCGGCGCCGGCAAACGACGGATGCCGCGAGGCACGCCGATCATGCCTGCAAGCTGGCCGATCGCCGGACCACTTGGCTGGACGACTTCATTCACGTTCACCATGGGAACGCCAATCTGACCCGCCCTAATCGAGCGGACCGCCCGAACCCCAACTGGGTCGCAGGCATTCCCAGGCGCACGCGATCGGCGGATGGTCCCCAGCGCGTGCACAAACACAGCCCGGCCACGACGCTTTAGCACTTCCCCAAAGGCTCCACTACCATAGAGCGTCATCGCCATGGGCCGGCTTGCCATGAATGCATCGCGATTTGCAAAGCTGACCGCCCCCGACCTGTTCGACGTCGCACCACGGGAGCGGCTGTTCGAAAGACTCGACGAAGCACTCAAGCATCCCGCCCTTTGGCTGAATGGTATGGCGGGTGCGGGAAAGACCACCTTGGTGGCGAGCTACCTCGACGAGCGCCAGCGTCCGGCTTGCTGGCTGCATGTGGACTCCGGCGACCGCGATCCAGCCGAGCTCTTCCCGTACCTGAGCGCGCTGGCCGGGAAAGCGGCGCTCGCACGGCGCTGGCCGAGCTATCTGCCCGATCATGCGCATCAGCTCCCCGTGTTCGCCAGGCGATTCTTTCGCGCATTCTTCGATGCCCAGGAAAACGGAACCATCGTGGTCATCGACAATCTCCAGGCCGCGCTGGATGCGGACTGCTTCTCGGACATACTTCTGAGCGCGGTCGACGAGACGCCCCCGCACTGCCGCTTGCTGCTGATCTCTCGCACGACCCCGCCCGCAAACTTCGCGCGCGCCATCGCCAGGAACCGGCTGGTCGTGCTTGGGGGCACGGCACTCCGGCTGACGCCGGACGAGGTGATGGCTATTGCAGAACTCGAGCCCGGCGAGTCTGCCATGGCCGAAAGGCTGCTCAGGGGTTGCGACGGGTGGGCGGCCGGGCTCTCGCTGATTCTTGCCCAGAAAACGCAGGTGCCAAGCCCGGCCGACGCTATCCGGCAGAGCGAGAGCATGATGTTCGATTTTCTCGCGGCCGAAGTGTTTGACCGCGTGGATGAGCGGCTGCAGCACATGCTGCTGCACGTCTGGCCCCTGCCACGCGTCGACGTCGATGCGGCTGAACGGCTCAGCGGGGAACCCGCCGCGGCGTCCATGCTCGACGAACTGTATCGCAGCAACTTCTTCACGGAATGCCATTTCGACGCCGTTCCGAGCTACAGGCTGCACGATCTGTTTAGAACCTACCTGGGTACCCAGGCGCGACGCCGATTGAGCGCCTCGCGATTCGACGATCTGCTGCGCGCGGCGGCCGATTATCTCGAACAGATCGGCGAACTCGCGGCCGCGGCGGACGTGCTTGAATCCGCGGGCGCTCGTGGCTCGCTGGCAGAGGTTGTGCTGCGCACGGCGCCGGAACTGATGGCAAGCGGTCGGGTCGAGACCCTCGCTGACTGGCTCGCACGTCTGCCCGCGGAACAGATCGCGGCATCGCCCGAATTGGGCTACTGGATGGGCCGCACCCAGCTGGCCCGCTCGCCAGCCGATGCCCGCGCGGCATTCAGCAGCGCCTACGATGCGTGCGACGCCACGGCGGACCCCCTGCTGGCCGCGCGGCTGGCAGTGGGTGTCATCGACAGTTACTTCGTCGAGTGGTCCGAATTCGCGGGCATGGATCCCTGGCTGGATCGCCTCGATACGGCCATGCCCGCGGCCCTCGAGCGCGCCTCGCCATCGCAGGCCGTCGAACTGATGTCATCGGCACTGGTCGGGGGCCTTTACCGTCGGCCCAACGATCCAGCCCTGCGGCAGCGCGCCGAATGGGTTCAAGAGCGACTCGACGACCGCCTTTCCCTCGACCAGCGCGTGCTGGCCGGGACATTCGTTCTCAATTTCTGGAATTGGACCGGCGACCTCGCACACGCACGCACCCTGATCGGCCGCCTGGCGCCGATCGTCGATGACACGCAGGTCAGCGCCTTCCGACGCGCCTGGTACTGGCTGCGATGTGCCTATCACCACTACATCGCCAGCCAGTTCGACGAGCAGGAAAGCGCCCTGGCACGCGTGCGGGAAATCGCGACTGTGGAGAACTTCGCGGTCATAGAGGTGATTGCGACCTTGTATTCAGTCTTTGGCCAACTGTCCGTCGGTGCCCTGGACGATGCCGAGGCCACGCTGGCCACGCTCGAGGAAGTGCTGGATCCCGGGCGCAGGCTTGACCGGGCCATTGAGCGCTATCTTCAGGGCTGGCTGCACCTCGCGCGCGGCGAGGCCGCTGCGGCACAGGCGCAGGCCGACGAGGCCGTACGGCTGGCCGGGGAAGCTGGTGTGGGGAATGTCGAAACTTACTTCCGCCTGCTCGCTCTGGTGGCACAAGCGCACTGCGGGGACAGCGAAGGCGCCAGGCAATCCGCTGCGACCTTGTGCGACGGCAATCCCCACCAGCACTATCCGCTTCTGGCTTTCGAGGCGAGTATGGTCAGAGCGTATCTGGCCGAATGCAGCGGTCGCACGGCGGAGGCGGACGAGTTCGCCCGCGAGATGCTCGAAACCGGTGCGCGCCACACATTCATGAATGCCTTGCTATGGTTGCCTCCGATGGTCTCGCGCATCACCGCCCGGGCCTTGGCCCGCGGCATCGAAACCGCCTTTGGCAGACGCCTGATCGAGCACAGGCACCTTACACCGCCGCCAGTCGCCCCGCCGCAATGGCCCTGGCAGATCCGTGTGCGATGCTTTGGTCAATTGCAGATCGAGCGGAATGGCGTCACCGTCCGCTTCCAGCGCAAGGCACAGAAGCGGCCGCTATCTCTGCTCATGGCCCTGGTGGCCGCTGGCGGGAAGGGCGTCGCGACTGCGGCACTGGCTGCCCACTTATGGCCCGATGCCGACGGCGATGCGGCCCGCGGCGCATTGACCACTACCGTGTTCCGCCTGCGGCGACTGCTTGGCGATGTGGACGTCCTCATCCAGACCGAAGGGAAGCTGGCACTCAACCCCCGGCTGGCGTGGCTGGACGTCTGGCATTTCGAAGCGATCTGCAACGCCATCGCCTCGGACGCCGCCACGGATGTTTGCGGACACACGCGAAACCTCGTCGATTGCTACCGCGGGCATTTCCTGTCGGATGAGGAAGAAGCACCGTGGATGTTGCCGGCCCGCCAACGCCTCGAAGCGATGTTCCTGCGTGCGATCGAGGCGCTCGGCGCCCTCATGGAGCGATCGGGCGAGTTGGTGGCAGCTGTCGATCTCTATGGCGTGGGGATCGGCCTTTCACCGCTTGCAGAGACGCTCTACCAAAAGCGCATGCACCTGCTGGAGGCCCTGGGGCGTCGGGCCGAAGCCATCGAGGATTATCGTCGCTGCCGCCACATGCTGTCCGTGGTCCTGGGGGTGCAGCCGGCCGCGGAAACCGAGGCCCTGCGTCGCCGGCTGGGTTGAAGGCAACACGACTCACGGGCCTGCCAGGCGCACACGCCCCGGGGCATGCGCAGGATGCGCGGCATCAGCCTCCCCGCATTGGGCTTCCATTTGGCGCGCGTAGCGGGCAGCGACCTCATGTAGCCCCATTCGTTGCGCAGCTTCCGCAGCACCGGCGAGGCTGTTGCGGCGATTGGGCGCGCTGGCCAGGCTGCGCTCATAGGCCTCCAGCGCCGCACCGGGCCGCTCCAGCCGCAACAGCATGTCAGCATACAGTTCGCGTGCCGGCATGACTGCTCCGGGGGTGACCGGATGCTTTTCGAGGGCATCTTCCGCATCGGCGGCCTCGGACATCATCGCCAGGGCCTGCCTCGTGTCTCCAGCCGACATCGCCAGCCAAGCGGCGACCGCCCGCCGCTCGGCACCGACTAGTCGGGCCCAGTAGTCCTCGCCTGCACTTTGCAGTCTCGCCACGCGGACGTCCAGTTCGACGATCGCCTGCTGCGCCGTGCTGGAATTCCCCTGCCGCGCGGCGCCCAGGCCGCGTGCAAACCAGGTGATGGCTTCCGCTTGGGGAAATTTCTCCCAGGGGAAGTCGCCCACCTGGGGCACCTTGAGTGCCACAGCCTGCTGCCAGTGTCCGCGTTCGAGTGCGAGGCGCGCCGGAATCGCTGCGAGGCCGTAGGCAGCCACCGCCGTCTGCTGGAACCCTCCATGCGCAAACATCTCGTCCATCACTGCCCGGGCGCGCCCTTCCTGCCCACACTGCAAGCTGGCATACACCAGATAATCGAGCGCATGGGGGTAGTGATGGGAGATGGAACTGCCAGCTGGAAACGCCAGGGCCGCGCTGGCCGAACGGGCGTTCCAGTGGATGACGTCAGGCCAGAGACCCAGCCGGACAAAGATGTGCGTTGGCATGTGCAAGGCATGGGGCACGGCAGGCGCGACCTTGTCGTATGCGCGAGCGGCCGAGATGGCGCGCGGCGCCAGTTGCGCGCTGTCATAAGCATGGATCGTGTAATGCAGTACGCCAGGGTGAGTCGGCGCGTGCTGGAACACGTGCTCCAGCAAGGCGCCTGCCGCCTTCTGGTGGCCCAAGCTGTGGTCGTCCTTCGGGGCGGTGGCCAGATGCGCGAGTGCATACAGGGTGGCCGCGTCCAGATCGTCGGGGTATCGCTCGTGCACCGATTTCTGGCGCGTCTCCCAGCGCGCCAGGCGGCTTTCATAGTCGAGCGTTGCCCAATCGCCATAGAAGGCACTGGCCGCCTCGATGTAGGCTCGCTCGCGTTCGCTCAGGCCCGGGACCGCTCGGGCCTTCTCCAGGGCAGCCTCGCCCACCGCGTAATCCGCATCCGACGGCCGGCCCACCCAAAGGGGGTGGAAACGTGACATGGCGATGCCCCAGTAGGCCATGGCGCAATCGGGTGCGGCGGCCGAAAGCGCGGTGAACTCCATTTCGGCCAGGGCATACATCATGTGGTGCAGATAGGCGAGACCGCGCTCGAAGCGCTCGCGGTGGTCGTCCGTTCCCGTAATCGGAAAGTGCACGGTTCCCAGCGACGTGTCCGCCACCGTCGTCGAGGTGTGTTCCGGCTCGACGGGTCCGTGGGCGAGGCACGGTGATACGACCGCCGTGCCCAAGGCGAGCATGGCGACCCGAATCGCGTTGTTCATGTTCAAGATCTCCCGGCAAT
>JAGRFY010000022.1 GCA_020445765.1 Rhodocyclaceae bacterium
ACCGAGATGTCCTGCATGTAGGGCTTTTCGTCCTTGTCCGGATCGTAGCGGTATATCTTTAATTGAGCTGTTCGGTTGCTCATTGGCAACTCTCCGGTCGTGTAAGTAGGTCCGCCGAGCGAGCGCGATCGGCTCGACGTTCGGCGAAAGCGGCTTCAAGTTCACCGGCTTGTACTCGAGGCGGTTGTCGGCGCTGTACCACAAGGTGTGCTTGAGCCATTCCTCGTCGTTGCGGCCGTTCGGATGCTCCGGCGTGTCCGGCGCGTCATCGCGGACGTGGGCGCCACGCGATTCCTTGCGCGCCTCGGCGGAGATCATCGTCGCCTTGGCGACCTCGATCAGGTTGTCGAGCTCGAGCGCCTCGACCCGGGCGGTGTTCCAGACCTGGGACTTGTCGCCGATCTCGGTCGAGGCAGCACGCGCGGCCACGCCCTTGATCAGCTCGGCGCCTTCCTTCAGCAGATTGTCGAAACGGAACACGCCGGCGTGCTTCTGCATCGTGCGCTGCATGTCGAGCCGCACCTCGTGGACGTTCTCGCCGTCCTTCTGGCCCTCGAGGCGCGCAATGCGTGCCAGCGACACGTCGGCGGCGTCGTCGGGCAGGGGCTTCAGCGCCAGCGCGCCCGAGCGGAAATCCTCGACCACGGTCTCGCCGGCGGACTTGCCGAACACCAGCAAGTCGAGCAGCGAGTTGGTCCCCAGCCGGTTCGCCCCATGCACCGATGCACAGGCACACTCGCCAGCCGCGTAGAAGCCGACGACCGCCGAATTGGCATCACCATCCTTCGGGATCACCACCTGGCCGCGATAGTTGGTCGGGATGCCTCCCATCTGGTAGTGACAGGTCGGCACCACCGGAATCGGCGCCTTGATCGGATCGACGCCGGCGAACTGGATCGAGATCTCGCGAATCCCGGGCAGCCGCTTGAGGATCGTTTCGGGCGACAGGTGGGTGATGTCGAGCAGCACGTGATCCTTGTCGGGTCCGCAGCCACGGCCCTCGTTGATCTCGGTGGTCATCGCCCGCGAAACGACGTCGCGCGAAGCCAGGTCCTTCAGGTTCGGTGCGTAGCGTTCCATGAAGCGCTCGCCGGCATCGTTTCGCAGAATGCCACCCTCGCCGCGCACCCCTTCGGTGATCAGCACGCCGGCACCGGCAACGCCGGTCGGGTGGAACTGCCAGAACTCCATGTCCTCCAGCGGGATCCCGGAGCGCGCCGCCATGCCGACGCCGTCGCCGGTGTTGATGAAGGCGTTGGTCGAGCTGTAATAGATGCGGCCGGCGCCACCAGTGGCGAAGATCGTCGCGCGCGAATGGAAGATCGAGATCTCGCCGGTCTCCATCTCGAGGGCGGTCACGCCGAGCACGTCGCCGTCGCTGTTGCGGATCAGATCGAGGGCCATCCACTCGACGAAGAACTGCGTGTTGGCGCGCACGTTGCGCTGGTAGAGCGCGTGCAGCATCGCGTGGCCGGTACGGTCGGCCGCCGCACACGAGCGCATCACCGGTGCCTGGCCGTAGTTCATCGAGTGGCCGCCGAACGGGCGCTGGTAGATCTTGCCGTCATCGGTGCGGTCGAACGGCATGCCGTAGTGCTCGAGCTCGACCACCACCTCGTTGGCCTTGCGGCACATGAACTCGATGGCGTCCTGGTCGCCCAGCCAGTCCGACCCCTTGACGGTGTCGTACATGTGC
The DNA here is from genome assembly GCA_020445765.1 of Rhodocyclaceae bacterium. Classification (GTDB taxonomy): domain Bacteria; phylum Pseudomonadota; class Gammaproteobacteria; order Burkholderiales; family Rhodocyclaceae; genus Cognatazoarcus. Next base: position 1,697 of record JAGRFY010000022.1, read on the forward strand.
CAGTGCCAGTTGTCTTCGGTGGAGTTGCCGAGGGATGCGGCGACGCCGCCCTGGGCGGCGACGGTATGGGAGCGGGTCGGAAAGACCTTGGTCAGGACGGCGGTCTTCATGCCCGCCTCGGACAGTTGCAGTGCGGCCCGCAGACCGGCACCGCCGGCGCCGACGATGACGGCGTCAAAGGTACGCTTGGCGACTTTCACTTACAACCTCCACAGGATCTGGGCGGCCCAACCGGCGTAGCCGACGAGCAGGAACAGGGTGATCACATGCAGCGCGAGGCGGATGCCGACCGGCTTGATGTAATCCATGTAGATGTCGCGCACTCCGACCCAGGCGTGGAAGAACAGCGCCAGAAAGAACAGGAAGGTAAAGAAGCGCATGAAGCCACCGCCGAACATGCCGCGCCAGGCGTCGTAGCTCATCTCCGGCAGCGCAAGGGCGTTGAGCGCGAAGAAGACGGTGTACAGGGCCATGATCACTGCCGTGACGCGCTGCCCCAGCCAGTCGCGGAAACCGTAGTGAGCACCAACAACGATTCGCCTTACCATAGCCACACCCCGACGATGAAGGTCAGCGCCAGGCTCACGCCGAGCACGATCTTTGAGGACTGGCGCGCCGCAGGCAGATCCAGGCCCTTGTGCATATCGAGCAGCAGGAAACGGATGCCCGCACAGAAATGATGCAGATAGGCCCACAACAGGCCGAACAGCAGGATCTTGGCCAGGGGATTCGAAACGATCTCCTTGTAGGCCGCGAAGGACTCTGGCGAACCCAGGCTCTTGCCGAACAGCATCAACAGGAAAGGCAGCATCAGGAACAGGCCGGCGCCGCTGACCCTGTGCAGGATCGAAACGATACCCGGCAGTGGCAGCCGGATCTCGTTCAGCGTCAGGAACTTCGGACGCTGTTTTCTCACACTCACGTCTGACATTAGGTTTTCCCCTCTAAATCGGCGGACCGTTCCTGGCCACCGCACTCCCACAAAAGACCGAAGTATAACTTCTGGTAAACCCGAGTCGGGCGATCAATTCAATTCGTTGTGATAGTAGTGCGCCTCGGTCAGGTACAACCCCCGTCGCCACTCCACCGGCCGGTCGCCGTAGGTGTACGTGACACGCTCGACGGAGAGCAGCGGCGTCGCTTCGGGGACCTCGAGGATTTCGGCAGTCGCCTTGTCGGCGGCCACCGCGCGGATCTTCTCATCGGCCCGGATCATGCGCAGCCCGAAGCGCGACTCGAACAGGCTGTACAGCGAACTGCGCCAGCTCTGCAGCACCTCGAGCGTCAGCCCCTGGAATATCTCGCCGGGCAGGTAGATCTCGTCCACGACCACCGGAGTGGTCGCAAACCTCAGCAATCGCCGTACAATCATGATCGGCGCACCCGGTTCAATGGCAAGTATGCGCGAAGCCTCGTGCCCGGCCTTGGCACGCCAGCATTCCAGGGGGATACTTTCGCGCTGAGGAATCGAGTCGTCGTCCGGAACCAGCCGGAGAAAGCGGAACATCGCGCGCGGGTCGCTGTGCGACGCGACGAAGGTGCCCTTGCCCTGCTTGCGCACCAGCAGGTTCTCGGCAGCCATCTCGTCGATCGCCTTGCGCACCGTTCCCTGGCTGACGCTGAAGCGCACGGCCAGTTCCTGCTCACTGGGAATGGCCTGCCCCGGACGCCATTCGCCTGCCTCGAGGGCCTGCAGGATCAGGCTCTTGATCTGGCGATAAAGAGGGCTGAAGGTCGGGGACTCTTGGGCCATGGCGCGCATTCCATCACAAAAATTCAAAAAGGTCCACATAAGTCTTATATCTTATATAAGACAACATACATGAATTGACAATTTACCCCAGGCCCACTAGGATTCTCGCGCCGCAAGCGCCGCCCTCTGGACGTCCCAGGCTTCCAGAACGGCCGCGCCAGTCGCCAACGAGGATAGAAACCGCATTCGCCGCTTCGGCTTACAACGTGAGAGGGAGTCATCCATGAGCAAAGCACCTGTTCGTGTCGCAGTCACCGGCGCCGCCGGCCAGATCGGATACAGCCTGCTTTTCCGCATCGCCAGCGGCGAGATGCTCGGCAAGGATCAGCCGGTCATCCTGCAACTGCTCGATCTGCCGCAGGCCCAGAAGGCCGTCAAGGGCGTGATGATGGAGCTTGAGGACTGCGCCTTCCCGCTGCTTGCCGGGATGCTCGCCACCGACGATCCCAACGTGGCCTTCAAGGACGCCGACTACTGCCTGCTGGTCGGTGCCCGGCCGCGTGGCCCCGGCATGGAGCGCGCCGATCTGCTGACCGCCAACGGCGCGATCTTCACGGTGCAGGGCAAGGCCATCGCCGAGAATGCCAACGAGAACGTGCGCGTGCTCGTCGTCGGCAACCCGTGCAACACCAATGCCTACATCGCCGCGGCCGCCGCCCGCAAGGTAGGCCGCACCAACCCCAACAACTACCACGGCATGCTGCGCCTCGATCACAACCGCGCACTGTCGCAACTCTCGGCCAAGACCGGCCGCCCGGTGTCGAGCTTCCGCAAGATGGTGGTGTGGGGCAATCACTCGCCCAGCATGTATGCGGACTACCGCTTCTGCGAGTCGAACGGTGACTCGGTCAAGTCGCTGGTGAACGATCACGCCTGGAACAACGACGTGTTCCTGCCGACCGTCGGCAAGCGCGGCGCCGCGATCATCGAGGCCCGCGGCCTGTCGTCGGCCGCGTCGGCCGCCAATGCGGCGATCGATCACATGCACGACTGGGCGCTCGGTTCCGACGACTGGGTGACCATGGGCGTACCGTCCGACGGTTCCTACGGCATCCCCGAAGGGGTCGTGTTCGGCTTCGCGTGCGAGTGCAAGAATGGTGAGTTCTCGATCATCCAGGGCCTGCCGATCGACGATTACTCGCAGGAGAAGATCAACAAGACCCTGGCCGAGCTCGAGGACGAGCGCGCAGCGGTCGCCGACATGCTGAAGTAAGCGCCGAACGCTGCAGACAGCAGGGGTCGCGGTACAATGCCGCGGCCCTTTTTGTTTGCAGGGACCTCGATGAGCGTTTCAGACCAATCCGCCGCCCACCCTTCCCGGGTGCTCTTCTCGGGCGAGCGCCAACTCCCTTCCCTGCCCGCGGTCGACCACTACGCAGGCTCCGAGAAACTGATCCGCAAGGCGCTCGCGCTGCAGGCCGAACTGGGGCCGGTGTTCGACGTCACCTGTGATTGCGAGGATGGAGCCGCTGCCGGCGCCGAGCAGGCACACGCCGAGATGTGCGCGGAGATCGTGATGAGCGGTGACAACCGGCACGACCGGGTCGGCGTGCGCATCCACGACGTCACCCATCACCACTGGCGAACCGATCTGGAGATCCTGATTCCCAGGGCCGGTTCGCGCCTGCCCTTCGTGACCCTGCCAAAGCCGTGCTGCGCGGGCGACGTGCGCACCCAGCTCGCTGCCCTGCGCGAGATCGAACACCGCTGCGGCATCGAACGCCCGATACCGGTGCATGTGCTGATCGAGACGCACGGCGCACTCCATGAAGTCTGGGAGATCGCGGCAATCGACGGCGTCGAATCCCTCGATTTTGGGCTGATGGACTTCGTCAGTGCCCACGGCGGGGCGATCGGCGGTGCCGCCATGAAGAGTCCCGGCCAGTTCGACCATCCGCTGGTACGCCGCGCGAAATGCGAGATCGCGGCGGCCGCGCTGGCCAACGGCGTGGTGCCGTCGCACAATGTCACGACCGAACTGCGCGACACCGGATTGATCCGCGCAGACGCCTCGCGGGCACGACACGAGTTCGCGTTCCTGCGGATGTGGAGCATCCATCCGAACCAGATCGAACCGATCCTGGACGCGATGCGCCCGGATTTCGCCGAAGTCAGCAAGGCGGCCGACATCATTCTCGCGGCAATCGACGCCGACTGGGGCCCGATTCAGCACGAGGGCACGCTGCACGACCGCGCATCGTATCGCTACTATTGGTCGCTGCTGCAGCGCGCGCGCTCGACCGGAGTGCCCATCTGCGGGTCGGTGCGCGCCCTGTTTGCCGATTGAACCGTGCCCATCGGCAAGGACGAACGCTATTTCCAGCAGTCCTTGACCGCCTTGCTGCAACTTCCGCCAACACCTTTGACGCCCTGCTGCGTCAGAGTCATCGAGCAGCCGCAGGTCTTGTCGGCAGTGGTTTGCTTTGCCGTCGGTGCAGCCGAAACGGTGTAAGCCGTGAGGTTGAGCGTCGGCGTCGCGAAGGTGAAGAATCCGGCAAGATCATTACTGCATTCGAGCGCCGGCAAGGCGATGTTGTTGCCATTGCTGTCCTGATCGTACCTCAGCGCCAGCGTGTAGTTGCGCTCGAGGAACTGGGCGTACTCGAGAAGACAGACCTCCGCCTTGCCGCGGCGAGTCTTCGCAATCTGCGACGAATACGACGCGTAGGCGACCGCCGACAGGATCGCGATGATCGAAATCACGATCAGCATTTCGATCAAGGTGAATCCGCGGCTGGCACCGCCGATCACGCGTCTCATCGCTCCCTCCCGGACGACGCCGGCGCCGCGTGCTCGAGCCACAGTGATACCAGCGCGCCACCCTCGCCCGGCATGAAGGCCACGTTGCTGCCTCTGGGCAGCTGGCGAAGATCGTCGAGGCGATTCGAACCGACATAGGCCTGGGTGTCTTCGGTGATCTTGTAAGGCTTGCGATCGATCCACACCATTCGCCGCGCAACGTCGATTCGCGTCAGCGTGCCCCGCTGTTCAAGCATGTAAAGCGGCAGCGGCGGCACGCCGTCGTCGGCCTGGACCGGCGGCAACACCGCCGCCATCGCCGCCACCAGCGCCAGCCACGCCATCGGCTTCGTGTTCATCTCAGTCCTCCATCAGTTCGCGCCAGGACAGGCGTCCGCGCACGGTGTCGTCCTTGGCATTGACGGTCTCGGGCGGCGAGTCGCCATCGGTCGAGGCCGACGTCACGCACAGCCCGTCCTTGCAGCGCTGGATGTACGGCATGCCGCCGTTTCCGTGCTTCCAGCCGGTCACCGTGTCGCCGCCGATACGGTCGTACTCGTCGATGTCGCCGTCGCCATCGATGTCGAAGAATTCATGCACCGGACGGCCGCCGAACCAGGGGTTGATCGCCATCAGCCAGCCGTCGCCGAGTTCGCCGCACGGCGAGGTGTTGGGCGTCAGCGTTTCGCCGAGCAGGACGTTCTTCAGCAAGGTGTTGCGGACCAGCATGCGCTCGCCGGTGCCACTCGATCCGGGCGGCAGCAGGTCGAGATACCAACCATGCTTGACGTAGTTGCCGCTGCTGTCGACCAGGTCGTCGGTACCCTGACCGCTGCCATCGAGCGGGTCGCTGACGATCCGGTAATGACCGACCGTCGTCGCCCCCTGTGGCACCGGACTGCCGTCGGCGATCGCGTTGTAGCTGGTATTGCCGCCGCTCGTGGTCGACACATACACGCCCTGCTCCTTGATGATGCGCTCGGCAATGTCGGTGCGGCCCGGTACGTTCTGGACCGCATCGACGATCTTGTCGCGAATGCCGTACCAGGTCTGGACCGACGTATCGCTCCGGTCGGAGGTGGAGATGAAGCGGCCGGTGCCGAAGAACACCCACAATTCGCCGGTGTCGGGGTGGCGTCCGACCAGGGGCGGCGCCGTGATCGGTTGCTTCTTGCCCAAACGAACCGCTGCGAAGATCGGAGATCCGCCGTTTGCCGTGGTCCAGGAGGCCGGATCCGCCGCCGACACGTCGAACTTCCACATCCTGCCTTCGAGGTCGCCGGCGTACAGCACGTCGACATCGCCGTCACCGTCGTCATCCCAGCCACCGACGCCGCTGAGTCCGTTGGACGTGACGTTGTCGGTGTCGAGTACCGCGATCTTGGCGCCGGTTGCAGCATCGAGCACGATCAGATGGGCCTCGTCGTCGACACCGTTGTAGCCGTTGCCGACAATGACGCCCCACTTGCCGTTGTTCATCGGCGCGATCACCGGCGTGGACAGTACATGACCGAGTTCGGCCACGTCGGCGCTGCCGACTTCCCACATCACGTTGCCGGCACCGAAGGCCGCCGCCGGGTTGGTGACGTCTAGCCCGAACAGCATGCGCCCGCCGCGCCCCAGGGATCCGACCAGCAGGCTGCGCCAGCTGGTGCCATCGTAGATGTCCTCGACGGTGACGTCACCATCGACGTAGAACTCGTGGGCGTAATCCTGACGAGCCAGTTCGATCAGCTTGCTGTGCACCGCGGACGGAACATAGGCGAATTTCTCCTGGCCACCGCCGTTCTGGCCGTCATGGGCATCGAACGCATGCAACATGCCGTCGTTGGCGCCGACATAGACCCGCGGCGCACGATTGGCATTGTTGCTGCGGAAGGCCTGATAGCCGCCTGCACCGGGAATCGAGCTGCGTTCCCACAGGCGGTTGGGCGGATGGGCAACGAAGGCCGGCGTCGAATTGACGATGTCGCCCAGCACGCCCTCGCGCTGGCGAAATTCGGTCACGCCCGCCCCTTCGCCGCCGCGCCCGCCACGCAGATAATTCACCAGCGCAGCCGTCGCGCCGCCGCCGAGGGCGCCGACGACCGTCGAATTGGTGGATAGGAACTCGACCGGCGTGCCACCGATCGAGGTCCAGATGTTTCGATTCGCCGGCGTGATGCTGTCGAGTTCCTCGCTGGCCGACCACTCCGGAACCGGATTGCCGTTTGCGTCGGTATTGACGATCACGCCGCCGGAGCTGGAATCGAGTTTCCACGCCCGCAGATCGCCCGACCAGACCCCGGCGACATAGCGCGCCTGAAACACCATCGACTCGGTGCTGAGCGAGGTCGTGTTGCCGGACAGGCTGGACGCACTGCCGGCGACGTCCGAGATCGCCTTCAATGCCGCCGCCAATCCGTTCGCGAACTCCACCGGATCGCGTGCCGGCACGAACTGGCCGCGGCCGTTGACCGCGGCATGCCACAGGTCGTCGATCTTCCGGTTCTGATCGCCCTGGGTGGAATCCGGCCATCCGGGAAAATTTTTGTCCAGCTTCTGCTTCGGATCGAGGGTGCCGCGCAGGCCGATCGACAAGGTGAAGGTGTTCATGTGCTGCCAGAACGCGTTCGGGTCGTCCGGCGTCGGCTTGACCTTGTTGTCGGCGGCATCGAGGTCGTTCTTCCAGTACTCCATCGCCACGTCGGCCAAGGTGTTCGGATAGCTGTCCTCGTACGGCGGGCCGGCCACGTAGCCGCCGGGCTTGCCCTCCGGCAGGTGATTGGTGTGGATCGGGCCATCGGTGCCGTCCGAGTTGCCGACGCTGGGACTGGACCCGTTCCAGTAGCCGTCGGTGGTCAGGATCGTGAAGCTGCGCCGGCAGGCGGCCTCGTCGGCCGGCGCCCACTTGTTGCCGTCGATGTTGCCCGAGTAGTACTCGCCAGCCCACTTCAAGGCAGGGCGCAGCGGCGTGCCTGAGGTCGATACATTGACGCCCAGCAGCTTGTCGAACCAGGACGAGCGGGCGGTTGTCGAGAAGTCCGCATTGGTGTCGATGTCGTGGGTATAGCTGCTCTGGCCGGTCCGGTTGATCGTCGTGAAGCCGACCCGGTAGTTCTCGCCCAGCGTGGTGAATGCCAGGCTGGCACCGCCACGGGCGGACAGCAGCCGGGAACGGTAGTAAGTGAACCAGTTGGCGAAGTTCTGGATTTCCTCGGCGACCGTGCGGGTAAAGGCGTTGCCCTCCGAATCGGTCCAGGTCAGCGAAGTCACCTCCTGCTCGCTGCCGCCGTTCAGGTTCCAGCGATAGGCCCGCGAATTGCGCACCTGGTAGCGCGTATAGCTGCTGGCACTGTCGAAGCTGCCCGAGCCGTTGTACATGTAGTAGGTGATCGGCCAGAAATAACAGCTCGCGGTGCCCTGGCAGCTGCCACCCGAGGTCGAGCGCCAATCGGCATACAGACGGATGCCGCTGCTGCCGGAGGGATTCAGATCGAGCCGGCCACGCCCCGTCTCATAGGGGTTGTAGGGCGCATTGCGCGGATCGACGTTGCCGCTCGAGGCGCCGGTGACCGCCACCGACGCGGTGCCATTGAAGGTGCGCCAGGGCTGATAGTTGATCGCCGGATTGTAGTAGACCAGATTGTTGTCGGGCGATCGCATCCGCAGGTTGTAGCGGTTGTCGTTCTCGTAGTTCGGAACCTGGTTGCCGTAGTCGCTGGCCCCATATACCGCGGTACCGTTGCTGCCGGTCACCGAGGTGTTGTCGCGTGGTCTCGGGAATACATAGGCGGTGGCCGGAGACAGGCTGTCCGGCATGAACTCCCACTGCATCGATCCCGAATCGTCGAGCACGAACATGATGTTGGGCGCCACGGCCGAAGAGGTCAGCAACGGCGAACTCGCGATGCCCACCGTGGCCTGCGCCGGCGGGACGCACAATGTCGCCGCCACTGCGACGACCAGCCTGCGGGGCAGCTGCGCGAGACGTCGGGATTTGTCGATGGATTGCTTTCTCATGTCGTCCTCCCTGGATTCAGGGCCTGAATGTCGCTTGCAGCACCACGGCGGCATTGCCGCCCGGTGCCGAACTCCTGCCGGTGATGCGGTAACGCGGCGAGTAGCACAGCGGGTCCCGCGGGAAGCCGCCGGCACACTCAGGCTCGGGCCACTCCCCCATGTTCTCGGCGATGTATTGCGGCGTCAGCCGGCGCGGGCCACTGGCCACTGCGGTCGGCGTGTCCTGCCAATAGGTGGCCGGATTGTCCCAGCGCTCCTGATAGGCAGGATTCGTCGTCGGAACCGGCGTCGGATACAAGCCGTCGTCGATCGCCGCGTTGAACACCGGCATCGGCTGTAGCACCGGTTCGGCATCACGCATTGCCTTGTCGGCCGCCTGGAACGCGATCTCGCGGTCATACAGGCCGGATCCCATGCGCATCTGCAGGCTGGTTCCCTTGATGCCGGAAATGCCCAGCAGCATCAGCGCCACGAGCATCACCAGCGCGACGATCAGTGCAGTGCCGTTTTGTCTGGTCGATTTCATCTGGGCTGGTCTCATCATGACACCCGGTTGCGCAACGCCACGACATTGGTGAAATTGCGGCGAACGCGCTGCAGCGTCTGATCGGCGGCAAACTCCTGCGCAACGCCATCGATCGTCAGGTTGATCCGTACGGCGAGGACCGTGCGCCAGTCGGCGACCGCCGCGGCATTGACGTAGGTGGTCGCACCCTGCACCAGATACTGGAGCTGCATGCCGCTGACACCTTCGAGCACCTCTTCGACGGCCAGGGCGTTGCCGCGCAGTACTTGCCGATACAGGGAGCGGCCGCCGGATCCCGGACGCCCGTTGTTGCCGATGTACCAGACCACCGAATCGAAGCGCATCACCGACGATGTGGTGAGATACGGATAGTTGCGCCCGGCCGGAGGAACCTGCGTGGCCATGTAGCCAAGGCCGGTGCAGCAGTTGCCCGGCACGACGGCGCCGATCGGATGGGTCAGCGTATTCGGACCGTTGGTGACCGCCACCGCCTGGAAGATCGTCGCCTGCACGAAGTCGCAGGCGACCATGATGTCGCCGGCAGTGAAATCGGTCGTATCGCTGAGCGCGAACGAGGTGCCCGCAGCATTGTGCGCAACCACCGAAACAGTGGTGCTCGCGTCGCCCTTCATGATGCGAACCGCGTCCTCGGTACCGACCCGCTGGCCCGCGGCGGCACCGCTGGCGAGGCCAGGCACCGCGGCACCGTCCTCGTAACCCTGCAGACCGCCGACCCAGTTCGCCCAAGGCAGCGCCGCTGCCCCGTTCAAGACGTTCATGACCTGGGTGATGCGACCGCAGTCGTTGAGGCCGGCGTCGCGCACGTCGCGCGACACGATACTGAACGCCATCCTTGCCGACTCCTGCAGGCGGGCGAGATTCTCGTTGGTCCGGTTGGTCGTGCCGGTCGACGTGAATACCGTGGCGACGCCGGCCATCACGATCAGGCCCAGGGTCATGCCGATCAGCAGTTCGACCAGCGACAGGCCCGACATCCGACGTCCGATGGTCAATTGCTTCATGGCCGCACCTCGAGCACCAGTTGATTGGTCTCGGTACCCGTCACCGCACTGCGCTGATCGGTCCATTGCAGTGTGATCTGGCACACCCTGACGCCACCGACCAACGCGCAATTGACCGCACCGCAGGCCGTCGGGCCAAGCATGCCCGGGCTGCGGATCTCGGTGATCCAGTCCGTCAGGTCCTGGCTGGCCAGCGTGCCGCCGCCCGGCGTCGGGCAGGAAGCTGACAGCCCGGTGTTGTAGTCGCCGGCGAGCGCCCTGGTCCGGTTCGCCGCCATGCGCTCGGTGATGGAGTTGGCCAGGAAGGTCGCGACACTGCGTTCGTAGGCCGCCTGGTTGTTGCGCAATGCCGAGGCCTGCATGCCGGCGACGCCAAGCATGCCGACCGCCAGCACGACCACCGCCACCAGCACCTCGACCAGGCTGGTGCCGCGCTGTCGCTTAGCAATGTTTGCGGACATGGGCTGTTCCATTTCGTACATCGGCTATGCGGGCGCGCCGCAGTTGGGGTCGGCGCCGCGCTGCACGCTGACTCGGCTACCAGAGACCATGGTGACGTCGCGCAGGTTTTGCGCCAGCGTCAAGCCGCTCTCGCAGACACGAAGATTGAACTGCTGGATCGTCCCATTGGCCTCGCGGGCAATGCCACTGGGCCGAAAGATCACCAGTCCGGCCACGTTCCTGAGACTGGCGCCGGACAACACGACCGAATTCCCGCCGCCGAAGACATCCGAGCGGACCACGGTTTCGTTGATGTCGAATACGCCGTCGGCATCGGTGTCGATGAACACCATCCAGGCCTGCCACGCGTTCGCGCCCGGATCGACGCAGGCGGCCGTGTTCGGCGTACCGTCGGCAGCCCGGGCCACCGGGCAGAACACCGCGCGGCGCCCTTGACGCACCGACTCGGCACGGGCCAGGCTGAGCGCCGCCAGGACATCGTTCGCATAGGCCGACAGACGGTTGGAGACGATGAAGCCGCGCAGGCTCGGCACGCCGACGGCTGCAATGATGCCGACCACCGCCATCGTGATCAGCAATTCGGCCATACTGAATCCACCGCAATGATTTCGCTTCGCAATGAGCATGCTTGCCCCATGAGTTCGCATGAACAAGGTAGCGTCGTCGCGTCGCCCCCGGAATCGGGTTGAGACGGGCGACGGGAATGGCGTGACGCGCGGCGATGAGCGCGTATGGACGGCCGCCGGCAGCGGACGACCGGTATCGCGATTCAATGAAAAAAGCCGGACGAGACGTCCGGCTTGGTTCCCACGACCCGTTTCGGGTCTGTCGGCGGGCTTCAGGCCGCTTCGCGGTCGAGCAGATTGACGCTGCCCGTTGACCCGATCTCGATCCGACGCGGCTTCATCGCCTCGGGCACTTCGCGGATCAGTTCGATGTTCAGCAGCCCGTTTTCGAGCGATGCACCGACCACCTTGACGTGGTCGGCCAGTTGGAACCGGTGCTCGAAGTCACGGGCGGCGATGCCGCGGTGCAGATACTTGCGCTGATCGCCGTCCTTGCGCTTGCGGCCGACCACCTTGAGGGTGTCGTGCTCGCTTTCGATCTCGAGTTCGGCGCGTTCGAAGCCGGCCACCGCCATCGAGATGCGGTACTTGTCGTCGTCGACCAGTTCGATGTTGTAGGGCGGGTAGCTCGGTTGCGCGTCACTGCGCAGGGCAGTGTCCACCAGACGGGCGAAACGGTCGAAACCGATGGCGGAACGATACAGCGGGGTCAGGTCATGGCTTCTCATCTTCATATCCTCCAGATTCAAGCGATACGGTTGGTTGGCGGGCCTCCAAGCGAGCACCCGCAACAGTGATCTATGGCCGTGCCGATCGATTTCAACCCACGCCGCCACCGGACTGCCTGAGCGTGGCGCCGGCGGCCGCCTGCCTCGCCCGTCAGAAACCCATGTAGCGGCCGTCGCGGTGATTCATCGAGATCACCATGTTCAAGGCGACCGACCCCAGCAGCGACAACGCCACGCCGATCGCCGGGAGGATTGCCAGCGCCATCGCGAAGATCGCTGCATCGGCCGCCAGCTGGACATGGCCGGCCCGCCAGCCCCGGCGTTCCTGCAGGACCACGGCCATCACGCCGATTCCGCCGAGGCTGGCGCGATGTCGGATCAGGATCAGCAGACCGTTGCCCAGCAACAGGCCGCCGGCGATGGCCGCGAACAGCGGCGAGATCGCACCGACCGTGATCCAGCCCGGCATCAGTTCGGCCAGTGTCGACACCGCGGCCACCGCGGTGAAGGTCTTGATCGTGAATGCGCGTCCCATGCCGCGCCAGGCGAGCACATAGAACGGCAGGTTGATCACAAAGAAGACCGCACCGAGCGGCCAGCCGACGGCATAGTGCACGAGGAAAGCGAGCCCCGCCGTGCCACCGCTCAGCACGCCGGCTGCCTGGAACAGGCTCAGACCGAGCGACACCTGCAGCGAACCGATGCCGATCGCCACCACGTCCTCGAAGCGCGTGTGGCGCGGCGGCGAGTCAACGTCCGCCACGGCCCGAAGCGTCATGGTCAACGAACACCGCCAGCCAGATGGCCGGATCGCTGGTGGCGATCACCCGGTGGCGGACATGAGCCGGAATCACTAGCCAGTCGCCGGCCGCGAGCACAAGCGATTCTCCCCCCTCGAAGTACAGCGTCGCGCACCCGATCAGCAGGCACACCCACTCGTCCTCGGGCTGGTCGTACCAGAAGCCGTCTGGCGACCGATGGCCGCGGGAGACGATCCGCTCGATCCGCGTGCCGGGCCGTGACAGCAGGTGGTCGATGGCCTCCTCCGCGCCTGTTGGCGGCAGCGCCTCGAAGAGATTGCCGCGGGTCGTATCCATGCCTGTCGATCGCTCCCTGCCTACCGATGTCGCCAGATTGCACGAAACGAACCACTTGCGTCTAATGGGAACCCCATCGAGCGGAGACAAACATGAGTGCGCACACCTACAAGCTGGTCGAAATCGTCGGCTCCTCCCCGAACAGCCAGGACGAAGCCATCCGCAACGCAGTGGCCGAAGCCAGCAAGACGCTGCGCAACCTGGACTGGTTCGAAGTGATCGAATCACGCGGCCACATCGCCAACGGTCAGATTGCCCACTATCAGGTCAAGCTCAAGATCGGCTTCCGCCTCGGTGATTGATCGATGCCCGCGACGCCGACGGTATATTAGATTTTACTGATAGAATGGACGCATGACGCGCTTGCCACAAGCTTCCGCATGATTCTTCGTCGCCTGCTCCCGATCGTCGTCGTCGTCGTCGCGGCTGCCGGCTTCCTCGCCCTGAAGGCCAGCCGACCGGCGCCGCCTGCAGTCGAGGCCCGCGAGCGGGTGTGGCGGATCGAGACCCGGCCGGTGGCGGCCGGCGAGGCGCGGCCGACGCTGGTGGTGTACGGGCGCGTCGAGGCCCCCGACCGGCTGCGGGCGGCATCCCCGGTGTCCGGGCGGATTCTGGAAGTCGCGGTGCGCGATGGCCAGCTGGTGGATGCCGGCACCGTGCTCGCCCGCCTCGATCCGGGCGACCTCCAGCCCCGGGTCGAACGGGCGCGTGCCGAAGTCGAGCGCGAACGCATCCGCCATCATCACGACCGCGAGGCAATCGTCGAGGAACGCCGCCTGCGGGATCTCGCCGAGGCCAGTGTCGAACGGCTGTCGCGCCTGAAGAAGGCACAGCTCGGTGCCGAGAGCGCCCTCGACCAGGCCCGTGAGGCACTCGCGCGGGCGCGCTTGGCGCTGACCCAGCGCGAACAGTCGCTGGCCGAGCATCCGGCGCGCCTGTCGCAGTTGCAGGCCAATCTGGCCGAGGCCGAACGCGACGCCGCCCGCGGCCGGATTCGCGCACCGTTCGCCGGCCGGGTCGCCGGCGTCGAGGTGGCGGCGGGCGACCAGGTGCAGCCCGGCCAGGTGCTGATGTCGCTGTACGCCGCCGACGACCTGTTCCTGAGGGCGCGTGTGCCGGTGGATTACGCTGCCGAATTGCGCCGCGCGCTCGCCGCCGGCGAGCCGCTCGCGGCCGAAGCCGAATACGGCGAGCGGCGGATCGCTGCGCGGCTCGAACGCATCGGCGGCGAAGCCGACGCGCGCGGCATCGACGTGCTGCTGCGCCTGATAGACGGCGACGACGTACCGGTCGGCGCCTTCCTCGCCGCCCGCCTGCAGCGGCCGATCGCCGACGGCGTGATCGAGTTGCCGTACTCGGCCCTGCACGGCGGCAACCGCATCTATCGCATCGACGGCGGGCGGTTGGCCTCGGTGGCAGTGACGCGGGTCGGCGAGCGCCGCGACGGTGACGACGTGCGGGTGCTGCTGCGCGCGCCGCAACTGGCCGCCGGCAGCGAAGTGATGGTGACTCACCTGCCCAACGCGATCGACGGCCTCGCCGTCGAACCGCTGACGCGATGAGCACCGCCAAGCACGGCATCCTGGCCGCGCTGCTGCGCCACCGGGTGGCGGCGAACGTGCTGATGCTGCTGGCGGTGTTCGCTGGCCTGGTCGGGGTCAGCCGGATGAACGTCCAGTTCTTCCCGACCTTCGAGCTCGACATCGTCAGCGTGCGGGTGGTGTGGAGCGGCGCTTCGGCCGAGGACGTCGAAGTCGGCATCACCGATCCTCTCGAAGAGCGCCTGAAGAACGTCGACGGCCTCAAGCGCATGACCTCGACCTCGGCCCAGGGCATCGCCAGCATCACCCTGGAGCTCGAGGAAGGCACCGACCCGCTGCTGGCGCTCGACCAGGTGCGCCAGCGGGTGGACGAATTCCGCAACCTGCCGCGCGACGCCGAGACCCCGCAGATCAGCCGCATCACCCGCTACGAGCCGATTGCGCGGCTGCTGGTACGCGGCGGCGACGTCGAGCAGTTGCGCCCATGGGTGCGCCGCTTCGAGAGCGAACTGCTGGCGGGTGGCATCGACCGCATCGACATCACCGGGCTGCCGGAGCAGCGCATCGCGATCGAGATCCCGTCGGCGGCACTGCAGACCCTCGGCCTGTCGCTGGTCGAGGTCGGCGAGCGGGTCGCGCTGCTCGCCCGCGACGTGCCCGCCGGTATCGCCGGCGAGCGCGACGGTGCCCGCGAGCTGCGAGGGCTCGAACAACGCCGCGACCCGGCTTCGTTTGCCGAGCTGGCGGTCTCGAGCGAGCCCTCCGGCCTGGTCAGACTCGGCGAGATCGCCGAGATCCGGCGCGAACCGCGCCCGGGTGCCCTGACCTTGAGCGAAGGCGGCGACGCGGTGGTCGAGATGAAGCTGCAGCGCGCCGAGAGCGGGCACTCGCTGCGCGCCGCCGAAGCCCTCCAGGCCTGGCTGACGCGCACCCGCCCGACCCTGCCGCCGACGATCGAACTGGAGGTCTTCGACGCCCAGTGGCAGCTGATTCGCGACCGGATCGAACTGCTGATCGAGAACGGTCTCGGCGGCCTGTTGCTGGTGGTGCTGGTGCTCTACCTGTTCCTGCCGGCCCGGGTCGCCTTCTGGGTGATGGTCGGCATTCCGACCGCCTTCCTCGGCACCCTCGGGCTGATGCTGATCTTCGGCGGATCGATCAACATGATCAGCCTGTTCGCTCTGATCATGGCGCTCGGCATCATCGTCGATGACGCCATCGTCGTCAGCGAGGACGCCGACACCCATCGCAGCATGGGCGAGCCGCCGGAGGCCGCGGCCCTCGGCGGGGCACGTCGCATGCTCGCACCGGTGATCGCGGCGTCGCTGACCACCGTTGCCGCCTTCGTGCCGCTGATGATGGTCGGCGGCGTCATCGGCAACATCCTCGGCGACATCCCGTTCGTCATGGTGATGGTGATCCTGGCCTCGTTGCTGGAGAGCTTCCTGATCCTGCCGGCCCACCTCAAGGGCGCCCTGCGCGGTGAGGCCGCGGCCCGCAGCACGCGCCTGCGCAAGTGGCTCGAGCACGGCTTCGAACGCATCCGCGACCACCATTTCCGCCGACTGGTGACCTGGGCGCTGGTGTGGCGCGGCACCACCGTTGCGATCACCCTGTCGCTGATGCTGCTGGCGGTGGGCCTGCTCGCCGGCGGGCGCATCGGCTTCGAGTTCTTTCCGGCACCGGAAGGGCAGACGGTGTATGCCAACGCCACCTTCGTCGCCGGCACGCCGCGCGCGCAAACTGCTGCCTTCCTGCGTGAACTGGAACGGGCGCTCGCCGACACCGAACGGGAACTCGGTGGCGAGCTGGTCGAGACCGCGGTGTCCTGGCTGGGCTCGACGGTCGGCACCGGTGCCGGCGGCAGTGCCCGCGGCGACCAGTTGGCCTCGATGATGATCGAGCTGTCCCCGCCCGACAGCCGCAGCGTACGCAACGACCGGTTCTTGAAGGTCTGGCGCGACAAGGTGACGCCGGCGGCGGGGCTCGAGCTGCTGACCTTCACCGCGCGCCGCGCCGGTCCGCCGGGACGCGATCTCAACGTGCGCCTGACCGGCGACGATGCCGACGCCCTCAAGGCGGCCGCACTGGAGCTGGCCGAGACGATGAAGAGCATTCCAGGCGTCAGCGACACCGAGGACGACATGCCGTTCGGCCGGGAACAGTTGATCTACCGACTGAGCCCGGCCGGCGAGGCACTTGGCCTGACCACCGAGAGTCTCGGCCGCCAATTGCGTGCGGCCTTCGACGGCAGCCTCGCCCAGCTGGTCCAGGTCGGGCGCGACGAGCTCGAAGTCCGTGTATTGCTGCCGCGCGACGAACGCACCCGCCTCGACGTCTTCGACCGCATCGCGATACGCCTGCCCGACGGCGCCTTCGCACCGCTCGCCAGCGTCGCTGCATTCGAATCGCGGCGTGGCTTCGAGGCCTTGCGCCACGCCGACGGCAGGCTCGCGGTGGAGGTGTCGGGCGAGATCGACAGCGGTCGCACGTCCGCCGACGTGATCCGCGGCGAACTGGCGCGCGAGACACTGCCGTCGCTGGCCGAGCGACACGGCGTCTCGTACAGCTTCGAGGGACGGGCCAGCGACCAGCGCGAGACCATGGCCGACATGGGTCGCGGCCTGGTCGTCGGCCTGGCCCTGATCTACTTCATCCTGGTGTGGTCGTTCGCGTCGTGGAGCTGGCCGCTGGTGGTGATGGCGGCGATACCGCTCGGCCTCGCCGGTGCGATCTTCGGCCACTGGCTGCTCGGACTCAAGCTGACCATCCTGTCGATGTTCGGCCTGTTCGGCCTTTCCGGCATCGTCGTCAACAACTCGATCATCCTGGTGACGATGTTCCAGGCCCTGCAGAAGAAGGGGATGGACCGCGAACAGGCGTTGATCGGCGCATCCTGCGCCCGCCTGCGCGCGGTGCTGCTGACCTCGCTGACGACGATCGGCGGCCTCACGCCGCTGCTGTTCGAGACCTCACTGCAGGCCCAGTTCCTGATTCCGATGGCTGCGTCGATCGCGTTCGGGCTCGGTTTCTCGGCCGTGCTCGTGCTCTTCTTCGTGCCGGCGCTGCTGTCGCTGCTGGAAAGCCTGAAGCGCGCCCTGGGGGGCAGCGCACGCCAAGGCGCCACGGCCGGCGCCTGAGCACAGCCCTGCCCGGCGGTCGGCATGTGACAGATTCCCACACGGGAAACGTGGTGATACATTCCGCGCTGGAGCCGATGCCGTGAAACGCCACCCCCTCACTCGCCGCCGTCTTGCGCTGAACTTCATCGGCGTGCTCGCGCTGTTGCTCCATCTCGCCAGCACGGCGTCGATGGCCGGCATGGGCATCGATGGCCAGGTCATCTGTACGGCACAGGGGCTGGTATCGATATCGAGCCTTGCGCCGGATGAGCCGGCGGGTGAACTCGCCCACGAATGCTGCGAGCTTGGCTGCGTCTGCGCCACCGTGCCCTGCGACGGCTGCGATGCGGTGTTCGACTTTGCCGCGGACGCCGCCAGCGTGCTCGCCCTGGTGGCGGCCGGCGCCGAGGCGCGAGCGCCGCCTTCGGAATATTCACCCTCCGAGCCTCGCGGCCCACCACCGCTCTCCTGACCCGTTCCGTCGACGCACACGGGCAGCGCCCGCCCGCGTCCTTCGTCCGCGCCCACGGTCGCCCGACCGATCGCGCGATCGACCGCTCAGGAGAAATACATGAATACCGAAATCGCCGCGCGCAGCCGCGCGGCATCGCGGCGCACGCCGCTCGCTGCGCTGACCGCGCTGCCCGTCGTCAGCCTCCTCGTTGTTCCGACCCCCGCTTCCTGCGCCGATGCCCCGGCGCTGACGCTGCCCGCCGTCTCGGTCACCGGTACCCGCGAACAGCAGCCGCTCGCCGAGACCACGGCGGCGGTCGGCGTGGTCGGCGAAGACGCCGTCCGCCTGGTTCGACCCGCCCACCCCAGCGAAATCGTCAGCCAGGTGCCCGGCGCAGCCATCGCCGTCACCAACGGCGAGGGCCACACCACGGCAATCCGCCAGCCCTTCACCACCGCGCCGGTCTATCTGTTCCTCGAGGACGGCGTGCCGACCCGCTCCACCGGCTTCTTCAACCACAACGCCCTCTACGAGGTGAACCTGCCGCAGTCGGGGGGCATCGAGATCACCCGGGGCCCCGGTACCGCCTTGTACGGCTCCGACGCGATCGGCGGCATTGTCAATGTGTTGACCCGTACGCCGCCGTCGGCACCCGAGGCTTATCTGTCGGGCGAGGCCGGTGGCAACGGCTGGTGGCGCCTATTGGCCGGCGGCGGCGCCGGCTACGATGCCGGCGGCTGGCGCGGCGACGCAAACCTCACCCACACCGACGGCTGGCGTGACGGCACCGACTATGACCGCCGCAGCGCGACGCTGCGCTGGGACCATGCGCCGGGCGACGCCACGGTCGCCAAGACCGTGCTGGCCCATTCGAGCATCGACCAGCAGACCGGTGCCAATTCGCCTCTGATACGCTCGGACTTCGACGATTATCCGACCCGCAACTACAAGCAAATTGCCTTCAGGAAGGTCGATGCCCTGCGCATCTCCAGCGCCATCGAGCACGAGGAAGGCGCTGACCTCTACTCGCTGACGCCGTACTACCGCGACGACAGCATGGACCTGCTGGCGACATTCCTTCTCGCCTTCGATCCAACCGTCTACACCACCCAGAACCGCTCGGTCGGCCTGCTGGCAAAATGGCGCCGCGATCTGGCGCCGATGCGCACTCGGCTGATCCTCGGCGTGGATCTGGACCACAGTCCGGGCAGCCGCCTCGAGCGCAGGCTGAACCTGGTGACCGAAGGCTCCGGCGCATCACGCCAGTTCCTCGACTACAGCGTCGGTGGCGTCGCCTATGACTACGACGTCAGCTTCACCGGCATTTCGCCGTACGTCCACGCTGAATTCTCGCCGATCGAACGCCTGCGTGTGACTGCCGGCCTGCGCTACGACCACCTGCGCTACGACTTCGACAACGCCTTCGCCCCCGCCGCCGTCGCGGTGACGACGACGACCAACGGGACGCCAGGTACCCGCTTCTACGGCCAGGCGCCCGACGGCGAGGTCGATTTCGATCACCTGAGCCCGAAACTGGGCGTGAGCGTCGCGCTCGGCGAGGCCAGCAGCCTGCATCTGGCCTGGACCCACGGCTTTCGCGCCCCGTCCGAAAGCCAGCTGTTCCGGCCGTCCGCAGCTTCCAGCGCCAGCGCCGCCCAGGCGTCGTCCAGCGCGGCACTGGCACTCGATCCGGTCAAGGCCGACCAGATCGAAGCCGGGCTGCGCGGCCGCATCGGCACCCTCGACTACGACGCGGTGATCTACCAGCTCACCAAGCGTGACGACATCCTGAGCTATCGCGACACCGAGACCAATGCAACGACCGCGGTGAACGCCGGACGAACGACCCATCGCGGCATCGAACTCGCAGCCGGGTTCCCGCTCGCCACCCGTTGGCGAGTCGACGCCGCGCTGTCCTGGTCCCGTCACGAGTATGCCGATTGGGTCGTTCCGGGTACGGCCGATTTCACCGGCAACGAAATCGAGGCGGCACCCCGCTTCCTCGGCAATACGCGGCTGGGCTGGTCCCCGGCGGCAGGCACCCGCCTCCAGCTCGAGTGGGTCCATGTCGGCAGCTACTGGATGGACCAGGCGAACACGATGCGTTACGGCGGTCACGACCTCTTCCACCTGCGGGCCGAGTGGTCACCGAACGACCGGCTGAAACTGTTCGGCAACATCACCAACCTGGGCGATCATCGCTACGCCGACAGCGCCCAGATCTCGTCGTCGACACCGGTCTACTCGCCCGGCCTGCCGCGGACCCTGATCGCCGGCGTGGAGGCGACATGGTGATCCGCGCGCGCCTCCTCGTTTCGCTCGCATTGCTGCTGGCCGGCGGTGCGGGCGCACAGACGCCGCACGCCGACCACGGCACGCGCCCGGCCCTGGGCGCGTCGGCCGCCTTCGACGCCAACGGTCGCCTGTGGGCCGTGCATGTGGACGACGAACATGTCCGGCTCTCGGTCTCCGACGATCAGGGCGTCAGCTGGCATGCTGCCGGCACGGTCAATGGCGACCCGGAAGCGATCGCAGCCGGCGGCGACAATCGGCCGAAGCTGGTATTCGACACCGCGGGCCGGATGCACGTCAGCTGGACGCATCCGCTGGCCATGCCCTATGCCGGCGAGATTCGCATTGCCAGTGCCGCCGCAGCCGGCGAGGCCTTCTCGGCGCCATTGACGGTGCACCGGGACCGGCAACAGATCACCCACCGCTTCGATGCGCTCACGGCCGCCCGCAACGGCGAGCTGGTGGTCGCCTGGATCGACAAGCGCGATCTGGAGGCAGCCAGGGCGCAGGGCGACGACTATCGTGGTGCGGCGATCTACTACGCGGTGTCGCGTGACGGCGGTCGCAGCTTCGAGCCCGAGCGATTGCTCGCGGCCCACAGTTGTGAATGCTGCCGCATCGCCCTGGCGCCGAAGCACGACGGCCACGTGCAGGCGCTATGGCGACACGTCTTTGCGCCCAACGTCCGCGACCATGCGACAGCGACGATCGCCCTCGATGGCAAGGAGCGGCCGATGACGCGTGCGACGCGGGACGAATGGGCGCTGGACGCCTGCCCGCACCATGGTCCGTCGATGGTCGAGGACCGGACGGGTCGCCTGCACGCGGTCTGGTTCACCGGAGCGCCGGGCCGCGAGGGCGCCTACTACGGCCGCCTCGGCGGGAACGGCATGGCGGCGGTGGCAAGGCTG
The DNA here is from genome assembly GCA_020445765.1 of Rhodocyclaceae bacterium. Classification (GTDB taxonomy): domain Bacteria; phylum Pseudomonadota; class Gammaproteobacteria; order Burkholderiales; family Rhodocyclaceae; genus Cognatazoarcus. The sequence continues at coordinate 22,912 of JAGRFY010000022.1, forward strand.
CCGGACGCGCGCGCCGCCCACGCCGACCTTGCGGTCAGCGACATGACGGTGGTGCTGGCCTGGAAGCGATTCGACGGCCATGCCACCGAACTCAGAACGATGCGCTCGCAGGACGGCGGCGACACCTGGGGCGAGGCGATCACCCTGGCGCGGACCGTCGATGCCTCGGGCCAGCCCTTCGTCCTGGTCGACGCGGGCCGATTCCATGTCTTCTGGCATGGGCGGGAATTCCCGCTCGGAACCTGGCGCCTGCCATGACGCGGCTCCTCGCCTGTCTGCTGCTGTCGCTCGCCGCCGCGGCGGCGGCGGCAGCCCCGCCCCGGGCTTTCGACGAGAACACGCTGGCCGACCTCCGCCGGCAACTCCGCGGAAGCCCATTCATTCTGGCCCTGTGGTCGGTGCATTGCGCGCCGTGCCGCGAGGAGCTGCCTCGACTGCGCGACCTCGCGCGCCGCTACCCGGCGGTACCGGTGGTGTTCGTCGCAGCCGATCCACCCGAGGCGCACGGCGCGGTCGAGCGGATGTGGACGGCGCTGGCGATGGGCGAGACCCCGGGCTGGGCCTTCGCCCACGACTACCTCGAACGCTTGCGCTGGCACATCGATCCGGACTGGTACGGCGAATTGCCACGGACCTATTTCCATGACGCCCGCCACGAAGCCCGGGCGCACAGCGGCGTCATCGATCACCAGTCGACGGCTAGGTGGATGTCCGCCGTGTCACCAGCGCCGTGAGCGTCGACGCGTGCCAAGGCCCGTGCGCTCCCGGCCGGAAGGTCACACCATGTCCGCCGGCACCACCCAGTGGTCGAAGTCCTCGGCGCTCACCCAGCCCGACGCCAGCGCTGCTTCGCGCAGGGACGTGGCCTCGGCGTGAGCGCGCTTGGCGATCGCGGCGGCCTTGTCGTAGCCGATGTGCGGCGTCAGCGCGGTGACCAGCATCAGCGAGCGCGAGACCAGTTCGGCGATGCGTTCCCGCCGTGCTTCGATGCCCCGCACGCAATGGCGTTCGAAGCTCGCCATGCCGTCGCTCAACAGGCGCACGCTGCCGAGAAAATTGTGGATGATCACCGGCTTGTAGACGTTCAGCTCGAAATTGCCCGACGCGCCGGCGATGCCGATCGTGACGTCGTTGCCGAACACCTGGGCACAGAGCATCGTCAGCGCCTCGCACTGGGTCGGATTGACCTTGCCGGGCATGATCGAGCTGCCGGGTTCATTGGCCGGCAAGGCGATCTCGCCGAGTCCGCTGCGCGGCCCGGATGCCAGCCAGCGCAGATCGTTTGCAATCTTGGCCAGCGCTGCAGCCAGCGTGCGAAGCGCGCCATGGGCGGCGAGCATCGGCTCGTGCCCGGCCAGCGCCGCGAACTTGTTGTCGGCACTGACGAAGGGCAGGCTGCTGGCGGCCGCCAGCCGCGCGGCGACGCCCTCGCCGAAGCCCTCCGGCGCGTTGATGCCGGTGCCGACGGCGGTACCACCGATCGCCAGTACATGGAGACCCGGCAGGCTCGCTTCGATCGCCTGCCGGGCGAGACCGAGCTGCGCGGCGTAGCCCGAGAACTCCTGTCCCAGGGTCAGCGGCGTCGCGTCCTGCAGATGGGTCCGGCCGATCTTGACGATGGCGGCGAAATCCTCGGCCTTCGCCTTCAGCGCAAGGTGCAGCGCATCGAGCGCGGGCAGCAGCCGCTCGCGCATGGCTCGCACCGCCGCCACGTGCATCGCGCTGGGAAACACGTCGTTCGACGACTGGCCGAGATTGACCTCGTCGTTGGGGTGCACCATGCGGCCCGCACCGCGACCGCCACCGAGCAGTTCGGAGGCCCGATTGGCCAGCACTTCGTTGACGTTCATGTGGCTCTGGGTACCCGAGCCGGTCTGCCACACCGACAGCGGGAATTCGTCGTCGTGCCGGCCCTCCCGCACTTCTCCGGCGGCGCGGACGATGGCCTTGGCCTTGTCGCCGGCGAGTCGTCCGAGCTCGGCATTGACTTGCGCGCAAGCGGCCTTCAATTCGGCCAGCGCGTAGATCACTTCGAGCGGCATGCGCTCGCTGGAGATCGCGAAATTCACCAGCGAGCGCTGCGTCTGGGCACCCCACAGGCGAGCCTGGGGGACGGCGACCTCGCCGAGCGAGTCACGCTCGACGCGGGTCGCGCCCGCATCGTCGATGCTAGCCATGGAGTTCGGCGTTGAGTTCGTCGATGATCGGCGCCCAGTCGGCATCCTCCTGGATCTCCTCGCGCAGGAAGGCGGCCTGGGAAGCCGACCAGAAGGGTGCATCCGACAGCCGTACGCTCTCCGGCAGGGGTCGGTGGGTCTCGATGAAGCGTGCGATCGATGCCTCGTCGTTCGGCAGACCGAGTTGGGCGAACAGGTTGGTCATGCTGTGAACGGGTGCTTCCATGATGTCCTCCGGGGGTTGGCAAACAATGGATGGGACGCCGTCGTCGCCTGCGAGTTTCCGCCGCGTGCCGACTGCGAGCAAGCCGTTGGCGAGCGCGGTGCCCATCAGAATGATCGCGCACCCCGCCAACATCTGCCAGGTGATCCGTTCGTCGCCGAGCCAGGCACCCCACAACATCCCGAACAAGGGCACCATGAACGTCACCGAGATCGCCCGCGCCGGCCCCACCCGGGCAATCAGCCGGAAGTAGAGAAAATAGGCGAAGCCGGTGCACAGCACGGCCAGCGTCAGCACCGCCGTCCAGATGCCCGCACCCGGCAGCTGCGACGGCCACCAGGCGATGGCGAACGGCAGCAGCATCGACGCGGCAAACAGCTGGCTGGCCGTAGCCACGGCCAGTGGCGCCACGCCGGCGAGGTGGCGTTTCGTGAAGTTGGCGGCGACGCCGTAGGACAGGGTCGCACCGACGCAGGCCAGCACCTGCCAGCCGGCGCCGTCGGCATCGAACGAGGCCTTGTTCCAGGACAGCACGGCGACACCGGCAAAGCCCAGCACCAGACCGAGCACCGCCGAAGGCGACAGGCGGTCGCGCAGCCATAGGTAGGCGACCAATGCGGCCCACAGCGGCGAACTGGCGTTCGCCACGGCCGCGAATCCCGCCGGCAGCGTCGTCAGCGCCCACGCATACAGCGTGAATGGCAGGGCCGAATTGGTGAAGCCGACGAAGGCCAGCGCCGCCGCGCGTTCGCGCATCACGTGCAGCCCGCCCTGCCACGCCAGCACCGGCAACAGCACCATCGCAGCGATACCGACCCGCAGCGCGATCAGGGTGACGGCGCCGAAGGCCGGCCCGGTGATCCGCATCAGCAGGAAGGATCCCCCCCAGATCGCTGCCAGCAGCACCAGGTCGGCAAGGTCGCGCCGTGCCATCAGTCGGACAGCGCGCCTTCGATCACCAGCAGTCGGCGCTTGCGCACCAGTCCCCCGGCGTATCCGCGCAGCGCGCCATCGCTGCCGAGCACCCGGTGGCAAGGCACCAGCAGCAGGATCGGATTGGCCGCCAGCGCCGCGGCCACCGCCCGCACCGCGCGCGGCCGTCCGATCGACGCCGCCAGTTGGCGGTAGCTGCAGGTGGTGCCGCGGGCGATCGCCTGCGCGGCTTGCCACACCACATTCTGGAACGGACTCCCCCGTGGCCAGTCGATCGCGCCGGCCTCCAGCTCGCCATCGGCGAACCAACGATCCATCAGGGCCTGCACGCGGTCGTCGCCGACCGCCGCAGCGTCCGTGTCGTCGCCAAAGCGCAGACCGACGATCCGCCCCCGACGATCGACGCGCACGTCGAGCTCGCCCAGCAGCGAGCGCGCGCGCACGCGACGCCAGTCATCACTCATCGCCACCCTCCTGTTGCATCCACAAGTGCAGCACTGCGTAAGAACGCCAAGGCCGCCACGCTGCCATCCGTTGTCGGACGGCGCTGCGCGAATCCTCGCCGAGTGCCCGGTGCACCCCGACGTCACCCTCCGGCAGCGCGTCCGGCCACGAGGCCGCGCGCATCAGGATGTAATCGGCGGTCCACGGCCCGATACCGGGCAGCGCCAGCAGGCGCGCCCGGGTCGCGGCCACCGGCGCCATGCCATCGAGGTCCAGGGTACCGTCGCCGATCGCCGTGGCCAGCGCCACCAGGGCCCGCGCCCTGGCCGGCATGATGCCGAGCCCGGCAAAGGCTTCGGGCGCCAGTCCGGCAACCGCCGCGGCCTCGGGGAAGGCGCGCCTGAGTTGCGGCCAGGGCGTATCGACCGCTTGCCCGAAACGTTCGACCAAGCGCGCTGCCAGCGTGCGTGCGGCGGCGACGCTGATCTGCTGCCCGAGAATCGCACGCACGCCGATCTCGAATCCGTCCACAGCGCCAGGTACCCGCAAGCCCGGCCTCGTCGCGGCCAGTTCGCCCAACACCGCCGCCACCTCGGCCGGATCGCAGGACAGATCGAGCAGCCGGCGCAGCCGTGCGAGCACCGTCGCCACCGCCGGCAGCAGGTTCTCGTCCACGGTGACCACCAGTGTCGCCGAGTTCCGATCCGGACACACCGAAACCCAGCCGAACCGCAGCCGGCCACCGTGGGCCAGCCGCAGCACGCGGCGATAACTGGGATCGCCACGATCGTCGGCAACGTATTCGACACCGGGAATCGCGCGCCGCGCGAGAAAGCCGGTCAGCCGACGCCAATCGAGCGGCGGCCGGAAGCCGAGGCGAAACCGGACCTCGCCGTCGTCGCCGGTTCGCGGCGCGCGGCGGCGCAAGGCGCCGGGCGCCTGTCCGTAGCTCTGCGCAAAGCGGCGATTGAAGCTGCGCAGGCTGCCGAAGCCCGACGCCAGCGCGACCTCGCCGATCGGCATCGCCGATTCGGTCAGCAGTCGCCGTGCCAGTTGCAGCCGCCGACTGGTGCGATAGGCCAGCGGCGTCACGCCGAATTCTTCGGCGAACAGGCGGCGCAGATGACGCTCGCTGACCCCGATGCGATCGGCCAGCAGCCGCATCGGCGCGTCTTCGGCCAGCTCGCGTTCGATCCGCTCGGCGGCCGCGCGGGCGAGGCGCGCGCCGGCATCGATCGGGGCGGTGCCCGGCGCATGCTCCGGCCGGCAGCGCAGGCAAGGACGAAAGCCCGCATGCTCGGCCGCTTCGGCACTGACGAAGTAGTTGCAGTTCTCGCGCTTCGGCGTGCGAACCCGGCAGATCGGCCGACAGTAGATGCCGGTGCTGCGCACGCCGACGAAGAATCGTCCGTCGAAGCGCAGGTCGCGGCTCAACAGGGCCTGATAGCAGATGTCCGGGGATGGCAGCTTCATGGATCGATTATCGCGCCGGCGAGCCGCGCGCGCTGGCCGAATGCGGACACATAATTCCACCCCGGGCGGTCCGCACTGCGCCGACCGCCATGCAGATCGACTGCTTCCCGGTGCTAGAATCCGGAATCCGATTCGGTGGAAGATTCGATGATCATCGGTGAGCAGTTACGGGTCGAAATCCAGCGCAACGTGGCCGCGGCCCTGGCCGAGGACATCGGCACCGGCGATCTGACGGCGCATCTGATCCCGGACTCGGTCCAGGCCCGCGGGCGGGTGATCACCCGCGAGAACGCGATCCTGTGCGGCAGCGCCTGGTTCGACGCCGCATTCGCGGCGCTGCAGCCCAACGCGCTGGTCACCTGGCACGCGGCGGACGGCGACCGCCTCGAAGCCGGCCAGCCGATCTGCGACATCATCGCCACTGCCCGCAGCCTGCTCACCGCCGAACGCACCGGCCTCAATTTCCTGCAGCTGCTGTCGGCCACCGCGACGCTGACGCGAAACTACGTCGATGCGGTCGCCGGCACGCGGGCGAGCATCGTCGATACCCGCAAGACCCTGCCCGGCCTTCGCCTCGCCCAGAAGTACGCGGTACTGGTCGGTGGTGGCGTCAACCACCGCATCGGTCTCTACGACGGCATCCTGATCAAGGAAAACCACATCATTTCGGCTGGCGGCGTGCGCGAAGTGCTCGGCACCGCGCGCCGCATCGCCTCCGGCAACGCCTTCATCGAGATCGAGGTCGAGTCGCTCGCCCAGCTGCGCGAAGCGCTCGACGCCGGCGCCAGGATGGTGTTGCTCGACAACATGAATCTCGACCAGATGCGCGAGGCCGTGCAGATCAATGGCGGACGCGCCGAACTCGAGGCCTCCGGCGGGGTCAGCCTGGACATGGTTAGGGAAATCGCCGAAACCGGCGTCGACCGGATCTCGATTGGCGGCCTGACCAAGAACGTGCGGGCGATCGATCTGTCGCTGCGTCATATCGAGGAATGAAGAGAATGGGCTGGCACCGCCCAATCCGACCGGGAGTCTGACGATGCTGTTTACCCTGTACTACATCCTCGCCGTCGTCGTCCTGGTCCTGCATTTCACCGGCTTCCTCGAGCGTCGCCGTCTCGAATGGCTGCTCTACGTCGTCGCGGTCACGGTGTTTCCGGCGGTGCTGTATCTCTAGGTTGTCCGGCCGGAACACGCCGACCGCCATGCCGGGCGGCATGCAACATCGCTACCGCTAGACCAGCGCCACGGCGTCGCCGATCGCGCAGTTGTTCCAGCTGGGGCGCGGCCGGAGTCGCCGCGTCCTGCCAGTTCACGATGGATGCCGGGTGTTCGGTTGGCGGCACCGGTGACGGGCGGACGAGCAGCGGCGCAATAGCGCGTGGTCGCGCGGGGAACGTCGAACCGGACTGCTAGCGCCGCCGGGCCACCAGGTCGATCAGCGCGGAACGGCCATCGTGGCCGCTGCCTTCGTGAATCGCCTGCTCGTAGGCCCGCAGCGACAGGATCTCCATGTCGGCGAAGGCCTCGGCGAGCATCGACTCGGTGTACATGTGGCTCGGATCCGGCGGTCCGCCAGTGCCGTATTCCACCTGCTTCGGGGTGTAGCCGTGCAGCAGCAAGAGGCCGCCGGGTTTCACCGCCGACCGCAGCCGCTCGAACAGCCGCGGCCGCTCGGCCGGCGTCGCGAACTGTACGAAGATCGCGACGACGGCGTCGTAGCGCGCTTCGGGCCAAGCCCAATCGAGCACGTCGGCGCGCTCGAACTCGACCTCGACGCCCAGGCGCCCGGCGAAGGCCACCGCCTTGGCGAGCGCCGCCGGTGCGAACTCCACGGCGTGCACGTGATGGCCGAGGGCGGCCAGCCAGACGCTGTTGCGGCCCTCGCCGTCGGCAACCGACAGCACCCGCGCCGCGGCTGGCAGGCGATGGGCCTCGGCCGCGAGGAAATGATTCGGTCGCTCGCCGAATACGAAGGTATCACCGGCGTCGGCAAAGCGCCGATTCCACATTTCCAGGCTCATCGCGGCTCAGGCGCAGTGGCGTTCGATGAAGGCACGGACGGCGCCGACGTCGGCATCCATCACCTCGACCCGCTGCGGCAGCGATTCGATGTCGGCGAGATCGGCGGGGCGATCCGGCACCCGCCCCAGCGCCTCGCAGATGGTGTCCTCGAACTTGGCCGGCAGTGCCGTCTCCAGCACCAACATCGGAATGCCCGTCTGGCGGTGCTCGAGTGCCACCTTGAGGCCGTCGGCGGTGTGGGTGTCGATCACCACGCCCCAGGTGTCGAAGCAGTGGCGGATCGTCGCCAGCCGATCGGCGTGGGAACTCGCGCCGGAGGCAAAGCCGTACTCGTCGATGCAGGCCCAGTACGGCGAGCCCACCAGATCGAACGACGCACCCGATTCGACCCCGCTCCACAGTTCGCTGACCACCTGGCCGTCACGGCCGACCAGATCGAAGATGAAGCGTTCGAAATTCGACGCCTTCGAGATGTCCATCGACGGACTCGACGTGGCATGGGTCTCGGCCGTCGTGCGCGGTCGATAGGTACCGGTGCGGAAGAACTCGTCGAGCACGTCGTTCTCGTTGGTGGCAAGCACCAGGCGCTCGATCGGCAGCCCCATCATGCGCGCGATGTGGCCCGCGCAGATGTTGCCGAAGTTGCCCGACGGCACGGCGAAGGCGACCCGCTGGTCGTTGCTGCGGGTGGCCGCGAAGTAGCCCTTGAAGTAATAGACGATCTGGGCCGCGACCCGGCCCCAGTTGATCGAGTTGACCGCGCCGATCTTGTGCCGGGCCTTGAACGCATGATCGTTCGAGACCGCCTTGACGATGTCCTGGGCGTCGTCGAACATGCCGCGCACCGCGATGTTGAAGATGTTCGGATCCTGCAGCGAATACATCTGGGCGCGCTGGAACGCACTCATGCGCCCATGCGGCGAGAGCATGAAGACCCGCACGTTGTGCTTGCCCCGCATCGCATACTCGGCCGCCGAGCCGGTGTCGCCGGAGGTCGCGCCGAGGATGTTGATCGAGTCGTGGCGTCGCTCCAGCACGTACTCGAACAGATTGCCGAGCAGTTGCATCGCCATGTCCTTGAAGGCCAGGGTCGGGCCGTTGGACAATGCCAGCAGACCGAGGCTGCCGTCGTCGAGCCAATGCACCGGCGTGATCTCCCGCGGGTCGTCGCCGGCGCGGGCATGACAATAGACTTCGGCGGTATAGGTGCGCCGGCAGATCTCGCGCAGGTCGTCCGACGGAATGTCGTCGATGAAGCGCGACAGGATCTGGTAGGCCAGTTCGTGATAGGGCAGCGACCGCCAGGCGTCGAGTTCGGCCGCACCGACGTGGGGATAGGATTCCGGCAGGTAGAGCCCGCCGTCGGGTGCCAGACCGCCGAGCAGGATGTCGCAGAAGGACTGCGCCGGCGCGCGCCCACGAGTGGAAATGTAACGCATCGGGATGTTCCGTCGAGTCGGGCGTGCCGGCCGGCGATGCCGGCGGCGCGCCCGCGGGTTGTCACTTGTCCAGGTCTTCGAGTCGCAGTCGGGTCAGCGCCCCGACCACCACCGGCAACTGCTCGATCTTGGCGACCGCGGCATTGACCTGGCGCTCGATCGTGCGGTGGGTCAGGATGATGATGTCGGTCTGGTCCTCGCCCTCGTCCGGCTCGCGTTGCAGCATGGCGTCGATCGAGATCTCGTTGTCCGCCAGGATGCGGGTGATGTCGGCCAGCGCACCGGGCTGGTCGGCCACGCGCATGCGCAGGTAATAGGCAGTCTCGGCCTCATCGATCGGCAGTACCGGCAGATCGACCATCTGGTCCGGCTGGAACGCCAGGTGCGGTACCCGGTGCTCGGGATCCGCGGTATGCAGGCGGGTGACGTCCACCAGATCGGCAATCACCGCACTGCCGGTCGGCTCCGCGCCGGCGCCCTTGCCGTAGTAGAGGGTCGGGCCGACCGCGTCGCCGTGCACCAGCACCGCGTTCATCGCGCCTTCGACGTTGGCAATCAGGCGCCTGGCCGGGACCAGCGTCGGATGGACCCGCAGTTCGACACCGTGGCTGCGCCGCCGGGCGATGCCGAGCAGCTTGATGCGATAGCCGAGCTGCTCGGCGTAGTTGATGTCGGACGATTCGAGGCCGACGATGCCCTCGACGTGGCACTTGTCGAACTGCACCGGGATGCCGAACGCGATCGAAGCCATCAGCGTGGCCTTGTGGGCGGCATCGAAACCACCGATGTCGGTGGTCGGATCGGCTTCGGCGTAGCCGAGCGCCTGGGCCTCCTTCAGCACATCGGCGAACGGCAGCCCCTTGTCGCGCATCTCCGACAGGATGTAGTTGGTGGTGCCGTTGATGATGCCGGCGACCCAGTCGATGCGGTTGGCGGACAGGCCCTCGCGCAGTGCCTTGATGATCGGGATGCCACCGGCGACGGCGGCTTCGAAGGCCACCATCACGCCCTTCTTCTGGGCAGCCTCGAAGATCTCGCTGCCATGCACGGCGAGCAGAGCCTTGTTGGCGGTGACCACGTGCTTGCCGTTTTCGATCGCCTTCAGCACCAGTTCCTTGGCCACCGTGTAGCCGCCGATCAGCTCGATGACGATGTCGATATCCGGATCCGACACCACCGCGAAGGCGTCGTCGGTGATTGCCGTACCCTCGCCGGCGACGCGGCGCGCCAGTTCGAGGTCCCGGTCGGCCACGCGCGTGATGCGGATCGGCCGGCCGGCGCGACGGGTGATCTCCTCCTCGTTGCGCTTCAGCACAGTGAAGGTACCGCCACCGACGGTACCGATTCCCAGCAGACCCACGTTGATCGGTTTCATACGAGCTTCTTCCTGAAGGAAAAGGAGGGGATCGCGAACCCCTCACGGAAATAGAAGGCATGCGCCCGCTCGCGCTGGACTCCGGATTCCAGCGCCAGCATCGCGCAGCCGATGCGACGTCCCTCGCCCGCCAGCCAGCCGAGCAGGAACTTGCCGACGCCCCTGCCGCGCAGGGCTTCGTCGGTCACCAGGTCGTCCACATGAAGGCGACGCCCCTCGTAGGTGTTCTCGACGACCCGCCACAGCGCCAGGCCGGCGACGCGATCAGCGAGCACCGCCGCGGTCAGCCGTGCCCCGGCCGCGCAGATCGCCTCGATGCGGCCGACGTAGTCGTCGGGCAATTGCGGTCGCAGCTGACGGTGTACCGCTTCGGCCGTCGAAACAAGGCCGGGCGCGACGAAGCGTCCGGCCTGATCGGTCAGCGCGACCGCCTGCAAGTCAGCCGGCATGGCGTTTGCGATAGTGTCCGAGGAATCGTTCGATCCGTCCCATCGCCTCGCGCAGGTCGTCCTCATGGGGGAGGAAGACGACGCGGAAGTGATCCGGATGCGGCCAGTTGAAGCCACTGCCCTGCACCACCAGCACCTTTTCCTCCTCGAGCAGATCGAGAATGAACTTCTGGTCGTCGCGGATCGGGTAGCGCTTTGGGTCGAGCTTCGGAAAGAGGTAGAGCGCCGCCTTGGGCTTGACGCAGCTGACCCCGGGGATCGCAGTCAGCATCTCCCAGGCGAGATTGCGCTGGCGGGTCAGCCGACCGTCCGGCGCGATCAGTTCCTCGATGCTCTGGTAGCCGCCCAGCGCCGTCTGGATCGCCCACTGGCCGGGCACGTTGGAACACAGCCGCATCGAGGCGAGGATGGTCAGGCCCTCGATGTAATCCTGGGCGTGGCGCTTCTCGCCGGACACCACCATCCAGCCGGCACGGTAGCCGCAGGCCCGGTAGTTCTTCGACAAGCCGTTCATCGTCACGAACAGCACGTCGCTGGCGAGCGAGGCGATCGAGGTATGGCTGGCGCCGTCGAACAGGGTCTTGTCGTAGATCTCGTCGGCGAAGATCACGAGGTTGTGCTGGCGCGCGATCTCGATCAGTTCGAGCAACAGCGCGTCCGGGTAGAGCGCACCGGTCGGGTTGTTCGGATTGATCACGACCAGCGCGCGGGTGTTGGGCGTGATCCGCGCGCGGATGTCGTCGAGGTCTGGCAGCCAGTCGGCCGCCTCGTCGCAGACGTAGTGCTGCGGCACCCCGCCGGACAGCGACACGGCAGCGGTCCACAACGGATAGTCGGGCGCCGGGATCAGCACCTCGTCGCCGTTGTTGAGCAGCGCCTGCATGCACATCACGATCAGCTCCGAGACACCATTGCCGATGTAGATGTCGTCGATGCCGACGCCCGCGATCTTCTTCTGTTGCGTGTAGTGCATGATCGCCTTGCGCGCGGCGAACATGCCCTTGGATTCGGAATAGCCCGACGCCTCCCGCAAGTTGTGGATGACATCGACGACGATCTCCTCCGGCGCCTCGAATCCGAACGGCGCGAGATTGCCGATGTTGAGCTTGACGATGCGGTGCCCTTCGTCCTCGAGCTGCTTCGCCCGGTTCAGTACCGGGCCGCGGATGTCATAGCAGACATTGGCGAGCTTGGCGGACTTGTGCAGTGCCGCCGGCATCGCGCGCTCGGCCTCGCCCGAGGGCTTCTCGGTGGCGGATTGGCTGGCGATCGACAGTTCGGCTCTTCGGGTCATGGCAGCACCATACGGGGTGGCGTCCAGCCGCCGGCGGACGTCCAGTCGGCGGCGAAAGGACAAAGGATATAATGGTATTCAATCGCCCCAGCCCCCGCAATCGAGCCCCCCGCGCCCATGAAACTTTTCCTCGACAAGAGCGATGATCTCAACACCTTCACCGGCTACGCGGACGATCACGTCACGATCAAGCAGGAGCGCTTCGAAGGCAATCTGATCGTGCTGCCCGCGGCGGTGCATCCCGACTGGGCGACCGGCGGCTTCGACGGCCTGACCGAGGACGACTTCGCGGCCCTGGCCGCACTCGGCGTCGAGATCGTGCTGATCGGCACCGGTCGCCGGCAGCGCTTCCCGGCGCCGGCCCTGATGCGCCCGCTGATGCTGGCGCGGATCGGATTCGAAGTGATGGATCTGGGCTCCGCCTGCCGGACCTTCAACATCCTCGTGAACGAAGGCCGCAGCGTCGCCGCTGCGCTGATCTTCGACCCGACCTGAGCGCCAGCGGCGGATCGGGCCCAGACGACGTTGCCAGCGGCGCGGCGCTTGCGTACGCTCGGCATACACGCCATCGACAAGGAGAGCGCCTCATGGTCGGCGAGCCCGCACCGGATTTCACGCTGCCCGCCACCTCGGGCCTGGAGATCACGCTCGGCGGCTGCCGCGGCGGTAAGGTCGTGCTGTACTTTTACCCGAAGGACAACACGCCGGGCTGCACCAACGAGAGCAAGGACTTTCGGGATCTCCACGAGCGCTTCGTGGCGGCCGGCTGCACGGTATTCGGCATCTCCCGCGACAGCGTGAAATCGCACGAGAACTTCAAGGCCAAGTTCGAGTTGCCGTTCGAGTTGCTGTCCGACAGGGACGAGACGGCGTGCGAGGCCTACCAGGTGATGAAGCTCAAGAACATGTACGGTCGCCAGGTGCGCGGCATCGAGCGTTCGACCTTCCTGATCGACGCCAATGGCCTGGTCGCCCGCGAGTGGCGCAAGGTCAAGGTGCCCGGGCACGCTGCCGAAGTGCTGGAATCCGCCCTTTCCCTCTGATCCCCGATCGCACACGGAACCCGCTCGATGGCCACACGCCGCACCGTCGCGAAGACCCCCGCGACCAAGCTCTTCGTTCTCGACACCAATGTCCTGATGCACGACCCGACCAGCCTGTTCCGCTTCGAGGAGCACGACATCTACGTGCCGATCATGACGCTGGAGGAACTGGACGACAACAAGAAGGGCATGTCTGAAGTCGCGCGCAATGCGCGCCAGGCCAGCCGCAGCCTCGACGAGATCGTCAGCTCGAGTGAAGACGGCATCGCCAAGGGCATCGAGCTCGACGGACCGTCACGCGGCCTCGCCACCGGCCGGCTGTTCCTGCAGGCCGAGGCGATCGGCATCAGCCTGCCCGACGGGCTGCCGACCGGACGCGGCGACAACCAGATCCTCGGCGTCATCCTGCACCTGTCCGAAAGAACGCCGAAGCGTCAGGTGATCCTGGTGTCGAAGGACATCAACATGCGCATCAAGGCCCGCGCGCTGGGCCTCGAGGCGCAGGACTACTTCAACGACAAGGTGCTAGAGGATGCCGATCTGCTCTACACCGGCACCCGCGAACTGGACCAGGCGTTCTGGGAAAGCCACGCCAAGGGCATGGAGTCGTGGAAGGAGGATGGCCGCGCCTACTACCGCCTGACCGGGCCGGCGGCGGGCGACATGCTGATCAACGAGTTCGTCTATCAGGATGGCGAGCAGTCGCTGCAGGCCCGGATCACCGATGCCGGCGGCGCCAGCTTCACGCTCGAATCCCTGATCGACTACAGCCATCAGAAGAACAGCGTGTGGGGCATCACCTCACGCAATCGCGAGCAGAACTTCGCGCTCAATCTGCTGATGAACCCCGAGATCGATTTCGTGACGCTGCTCGGCCAGGCCGGCACCGGCAAGACCCTGCTGACCCTGGCGGCCGGCCTGACCCAGGTGCTCGATGCCAAGCGCTATGCCGAGATCATCATGACGCGCGTGACCGTGCCGGTGGGCGAGGACATCGGCTTCCTGCCCGGCACCGAGGAAGAAAAGATGACGCCGTGGATGGGCGCGCTCGAGGACAACCTCGACGTGCTCAACGGCAGCACCGGCGAAGGCGGAGACTGGGGCCGCGCCGCGACCCAGGACCTGATCCGCAGCCGCATCAAGATCAAGAGCCTGAACTTCATGCGTGGCCGCACCTTCATCAACAAGTTCCTGATCATCGACGAAGCACAGAACCTGACGCCGAAGCAGATGAAGACCCTGATCACCCGGGCCGGCCCCGGCACCAAGGTGATCTGCCTCGGCAACATCGCCCAGATCGACACGCCCTACCTGACCGAGGGAAGTTCGGGCCTGACCTACGTCGTCGACCGCTTCAAGGGCTGGTCCCACTCGGGCCACGTCACGCTGCAGCGGGGCGAACGCTCGCGACTGGCCGATCACGCGGCCGACGTGCTCTGACCAAATGCGCACGCTCCCCCGGCCGGCGCCGCGCGCCAGCCGGGCGGCCAGACGACGGCCCTGTGCCGCGACCGCACCGTGACGGCGTGGACCGCATCGCGCCGTCGAGAACGTCGATTCTTGCGCCAAATCAGGAAGCAGGAAGCATGCGACGATTATAATCGACCCTTTCACCAACAAGATCCGGATCGCATCGATGAACACTCAGGCCGCCGAGATGCTGCAAGGAGCCAGTCTCGACTTCTTGCGCCGCCACTCTCCGTTCGACCGCATGGAGCCCGAGGCCCTTGGCTTCATGGCCGAGCGCCTGGTGCTGGTTTTCCACGCCCGCGACAGCGTGATCCTGTCGCCCGAGATGGGCCAGGTCCGGCACCTGCACATCGTGCAGCGTGGCAAGGTCCTCGCTCGGCAGGCCGGCAGCGTCTCGATGACCGAGTACTCGGCGCTGACGATGGGCCCCGGCGAATGCTTCCCGATCGGCGCGATCTCGGCCCACCGGCCGTCGACCAACACCTACATCGCGGTCGAAGACAGCTTCTGCTTCCAGCTCGCGGCCGAGGATTTCATGCAGCTGATGGAGATGAGCCCGGTCTTCCATCTGTTCTGCACCAAGTACATCGCCAGCCTGCTCAACCAGTCGCGGGAACAGTTGCAGAGCCAGTTCGCCCAGCGTGCCGCCGAGCAGCAGACCATGACGACCCCGCTCGGCCAGTTGATCAACCGCGAACCGGTGCATGTCGCTCCCGAGGTCACCAGCCGCGAAGCACTCGAGCACATGGCCCAGCACCGCGTCGGCTGCCTGGTCATCGCCGACGCCGAGCGCAGGCCGATGGGCATCATCACGCAGAGCGACCTGCTCGAACGGGTGATCCTCGCCGGCTTCGACCTGACCCGCCCGGTCACCGACCTGATGACCGGCTCGCCGCACATGCTCGGTTCGTCGGCCTCCGCCTACGACGCCGCACTGGAGATGGCCACCCACGGCGTGCGCCACCTGCTGGTGCTCGATGGCGACCGCCGGCTCAAGGGCGTCGTCTCGGAACGGGATCTGTTCTCGCTGCAGCGCATCGGCCTGCGCCAGATCCGTGCCGGCATCGAAAATGCCGATGATCTCGAGGCCATGCGTCAGGCCAGCCGGGACATCCGTCAACTCGCGCTGAACCTGATCGCCCAGGGCATCGGCTCCGAACAGCTGACCCAGTTCATCTCGGCCCTCAACGACGCGCTGACGCGCCGGCTGATCGAACTGCAGCTCGAGAAGCACGATCTGCAGGAACTCGACTTCTGCTGGCTGGCGTTCGGTTCGGAAGGGCGCCATGAGCAGACCCTGTCCACCGACCAGGACAACGGCATCATCTATGCGGTACCCGATGGCGCCGACAGCGATGCGCTGAAACAGCAGATCCTGAGCTTCGCGCGTGCGGTCAACGAAGATCTCGCCGCCTGCGGCTTCCCGCTGTGCAAGGGCAACATCATGGCCAGCAACCCGGATCTCTGTCTGACCCTGGAACAGTGGCAGCGACGCTTCGTGGCGTGGATCAACGAACCCGATCCTCAAGCCCTGCTCAATGCCACGATCTTCTTCGACTTCCGCGCCCTCTACGGCAACGAGTTGTGGAGCGACCAGCTGCGAACCTACCTGCTGAGTCGCGCCCGGGACAATTCCGCCTTCCTGCGGATGATGGCCGGCAACGCGCTGTCGGCACAGCCGCCGCTGGGCCGCATCCGCGATTTCGTGACCGACGACGACCCGGTGCATCCGGGCACGATCGATCTCAAGAAAGTCGGCGCGCGCCTGTTCGTCGACGCTGCCCGCATCCTTTCGCTGCGCACCGGTGTTGCGGCCAGCAGCACCGTCGAACGCCTGCGTCAGGCCGGACGCAAGATCGGCATCGCCACCGACGAGACCTCGGCCGTCATCGAAGGCTTCAATTTCATCCAGTTGCTCCGGCTGCGCTCGCAGCATCTCGACACCGAGCATGACGCACCCGGCGACAATCGGGTCAATCCCGACCGCCTCAACGAACTGGACCGCCGCATCCTGAAGGAGGCCTTCCGCCAGGCGCGCAAGCTGCAAACCCGTCTCAAGCTGGACTATCAACTATGAACTGGCTGTCGCGCTTCGTCTCCGGCACCCGTCCGGAGTTGCCCGCCGCCGCCGCCGCCAAGATCGCCCAGTGGCAGGAAGGGGAACGCGGCGAACAGGCCCTCCCCCATTTCGAGACCCGTTATGTGGTGGTCAATACCGAAGCCACCGGCCTCAATCTGGACAAGGACCGGCTGCTGGCCGTGGCGGCGATCGCCATCGAGGGCCGCAGCCTGAAGCCGTCGAATGCGCTCTACCGTCCCCTCGACGACGACCCGGCCGAAGGCCTGGCCGATCTGCTCGAATTCGCGGGCCACGCGCCGTGGGTGGTGTTCAATGCCTCCTTCAACCGGAAGCTGCTCGAGCGGGTCTTCGAGGCCCGTTGCGATTTCGAGCCGGACGTCACCTGGATGGATCTGCAGTGGCTGATGCCGGCCTTGTTCCCGGAGTTTCACACCGGGCAGGTGCGGCTGGTGGACTGGATGGAGTCCTTCGGCGTCGAGACCTTCCAGCGCCACCACGCCCTGGGCGACGCCTACGCGATCGCCCAGTTGCTGATGGCGGCCCTCGGTCGCGCCCACGACACCGGCGCAATCAACGCCCGCAGCCTCATCGAGATCGAGCGCTCCCGGCGCTGGAACCACCGGACAGTCTGACCGCGACCGGCTCGCCGTTCGCCGGCGCCCGGCAATCGCCGCAGCAGGTCGCGCCCAGCGCTTGCTTCAGGGCACACACCGAGCGCCGGCAGCACAGCAGCGGCACACCGTTGCGGTTGGCCGCGTCACGAAAACTGCGCATCACGTTGTGGCCGAGAAAATCGGTAAACAGGATCACGATGCCGATATTGGCGGGTAATCCTGCGGCCATGCGCTGATGGGCCGGATCGCGCCCGGACAGGTGGGTCTTGATCGAGATCCCGTATTCGGCTAGCAAGCCGGGGATCTTTCCGAGCCGGTCGGCTCCGACGACGAGTGCATTCATGCCTGACCTCAAATGCGAACAATTCCCACTTGCATTAAATCATAAACGCGAATCGTTTGCATTTGCATTTCGATCCCCATCTCCGTATGATCGGCTCCGAAGCCGTCGGCGAAGGCTGTCGAATTGCCAGGCCGGAAGCCTCGTGGCCCGGGCCAGGACGCAGCCTTCGCCGACGCGGATCAGACGCCTCGACGGCGTTGCTGCTGCCGTCTGAAGGCGTGGCAGCCCCGCAGAGCGCATTACGCAGACCGCCCGCGAACGACGACAAATTCGAGGGGGGCCGGCAACCCGAACCAATTCAGGAGCTCCATATGACCTTCAAGCTGATTTCGTCCCTGCTCGCCGCCGGCGTGCTGGTCACCGCCGCCCATGCCGCAGACACCGAACTCAACCTGTATACGGCGCGCCACTATCAGACCGACGAAGCGTTGTACGCCAATTTCACGAAGGCCACGGGCATCAAGGTCAACCGCATCGAGGGTAAGGAAGACGCGCTTCTCGAGCGCATCAAGAACGAAGGCGAGAACAGCCCGGCCGATGTCTTCATCACCGTCGATGCCTCCCGCCTGGCCAAGGCCGACGAGCTCGGCATCTTCGCGCCGGTCGATTCGAAGCTGCTCGAGGAGCGCATACCGGCCAATCTGCGCTCGGATACCTGGTACGCCTTCTCGACCCGCGCCCGGGTGATCGTCTACAACAAGGCCGACGTCGACCCGTCGCTGGCACAGAACTACGAGGATCTCGCCCGCCCCGAGCTGAAGGGCCAGGTGTGCACCCGCTCGGGAAGCCACCCCTACAATCTGTCGCTCGGCGCCGCGCTGATCCAGCACGACGGCGCCGAAGCGACCGAAAATTGGGCGAAGGGCGTGGTCGCCAACTTCGCGCGCGACCCGCGGGGTGGCGACACTGACCAGATTCGCGCCGTGGCCGCAGGCGAATGTGGCGTCGCCATCGCCAACAGCTACTACGTGGCGAGGCTGATCAATTCCACCAAGCCGGCCGATCAGGAGGCGATCAAGGCGGTGGGCATCATCTGGCCGAATCAGAAGACCTGGGGCACCCACGTCAATGTCTCGGGCGGCGGCATGCTCAAGCACGCGCCGCACCAGCAAGCCGCGGTCAAGTTCCTGGAATACCTGGCCTCCGACGAGGCACAGGCCTACTTCGCCAACGGCAACAACGAGTGGCCGGCCGTGCCGACAGTCGCCATCAGCAACCCGGCACTCGACTCACTCGGCAAGTTCCGCAGCGACGACCTCAACGTCGGCCTGCTGTCGAAGACCACGGCCGAAGCCCAGAAGATCTACGACCGCGCAGGCTATCGCTGAGCCTTGCGTTGCCATGCCGTCGGCGGTGGGACGCACCGCCGACGTTGGCATGATCTTCGCCGATCCACGAGACCAACTGGAGAATCGACGATGAGCCCCATCGAGATCGTCTTTCACAGCGGCTATGGCCACACCAGACGGGTGGCCGACGCGGTGGCCGAGGGCTGCGGCGGCGCCCTGATCGAGCTTGGGCAGGACGGCGAGTTGCCGGAGGGCGCCTGGGATCGCCTGGATCGCGCCGGCATGATCGTTTTCGGCTCGCCGACCTATATGGGTGGGCCGTCGTGGCAGTTCAAGAAGTTTGCGGACGCAAGCTCGAAGCCGTGGTTCGGCCAGCAGTGGAAGGACAAGCTGGCCGCCGGGTTCACCAATTCGGCCTCGATGAACGGGGACAAGCATTCGACCCTGCACTACTTCATCACGCTGGCCATGCAGCACGGCATGCTGTGGGCCGGTACCGGGCTGATGCCGGCCAACGCCAAGGCCTCGACGCGCAACGACATCAATTACGTGGCCTCCTTCGCCGGCCTGATGACGACCTCCCCGGCCGATGCCTCGCCCGACGAAATGGTCGAAGGAGACCTCGCCACCGCACGCGCCTTCGGCGCGCGACTGCAAGCGGTCTCTGCGACCCGCGGTTGATCGCCGGGCGGCCGCGGCGACTGCGCACGCGGGCGGTTGGCGCCGCGGCCGCTGCCGGTCGACATCGATGGGCTGCGGCCGGGGCGGGTTTCTAGGATAATCGGCAATCGGCAACCGAAGGGATTCGACCATGGGCCACCGCCTTTCGAAGATCTATACCCGCACCGGCGACGCCGGCACGACCGGGCTCGGCAACGGCAATCGGGTATCGAAGAACAGCCTGCGGATTCATGCGCTCGGCGAAGTCGACGAGCTGAACGCCGTGATCGGCGTACTGCTGGCGGAGGCACTGCCGGACGACATCCACGGGCTGCTCACCGGCGTGCAGCATGATCTGTTCGACCTCGGCGGCGAGGTCTGCATCCCCGGCATGGAAATGATCGCGCCGAACCACGTCGAACGGCTCGAAACCGAGCTGGATCGACTCAACGAGCCGCTCGAGATGCTGAAGGAATTCATCCTGCCGGGTGGCAGTCGGCCGGCCGCACTCGCCCATCACGCCCGCACGGTCTGTCGCCGCGCCGAGCGGGCGATCGTTGGCCTGGCGCAGGAGGAAGCCGTCAACGACGCGCCGAGGCAATACCTCAACCGATTGTCCGACCTGCTGTTCGTGCTCGGGCGCGTGCTCAATCGCGCCGCGGGGCGCGGCGACGTGCTGTGGCAAAAGGGTCGCAACGCCTGACCATCGGTCGCTTTCGGCATTGCGCCGGGGGCGGCGGCAGAACCGCGGCCCCCGATACGCCTGGGCCAGTCAGCGGCCGAGCGTGTAGTAGCCGACGCCGACCATGTAATCGCCAACCCGGCGAAGCACCGTGGTCTTGGGCTCGACTTTGTTGGTCACCCGGTTGAGCCAGACGTAGTCCACGCTGCCCTGCTCGTCGCGTTTGACGGTTTCCAGCATCGCCTGGACGATCGGCTTGCCGGACGCGTCCTTGAGGTCGAGCACGTTCTCGCCGACGATTGCCTCGGGCGCGCCGCCGTAGGCGTGCATGATCCCGTCGTTGATGCCGACAACGAATACGTAGAGATCGTTGTCGTGGAACTGGCCGGCCTGGTTGTTGAAGGCGGCGAATGCCCGGGCGGCGCTGTTGTCGTGCATGTATTCCACGGCGCGCTCGAGCAGCTTGCCGGCCTTGACCGGTTCAGAGCGATACACCGAGAAGCCCTGCTCGTCCTTCGCGGGTTGCGTCTGACCGGCAGTCGCGGCCATCGCCGAGAGGCCCAGGGCGGCGGCCAGCGCCAGGGTTTTCCAGTTGCTCATTGCGTTCTCCTACAGTCTAGAAATCGTGGCTGTCGTCACGACAGCCGGATACGCCGGCAGCGCCGTCCGTGCCGCACCGCAAGATGCGTCTGGCGTGTGGCGTCCCGAATCAGCTCGGGCTTTCGCGCCCGGCGCGGCCCTCGCCGGCCTCGCACTCGTCTTGTTCTTCGCTCGATTGAAATGCGGCGTCGTGCAGTTCGCGGCGGGATGTGCGTGACGAGACGCTCCGCGACAGAGCGGAATCTAGACATCTTGTCGCAACGCAGCAAGCGAAAATGGGTGACGCGTGAATTTAGAAAAACTATTCTGAACGGCCATGAAGGCGCGAATTCCACCATTGCACGCGCTGCGCGCGTTCGAAGCCGCTGCCCGTCACATGAGCTTCAAGCGGGCGGCCAGCGAGCTTCACGTCACGCCGGGTGCGGTCAGCCAGCAGATCAAGCTGGTCGAGGACCAGCTCGGTGTCGAACTGTTCATCCGACGCACCCGCGCAGTCGAACTGACCGACGAGGCGCGCGCGATGCTGCCGCTGCTGCGACAGGCGCTCAACCAGCTCGCCGCGGCGATCGAGGCAACCGCGCAAGCGAGCCCGTCGGGGCGTCTCACGGTATGTACCCCGCCATCGTTCGCAGCGCGGTGGCTGGTGCCGAGGCTGCCGTCGTTCACGGCGGCCTACCCCGACGTGGACCTGCACCTGTCCACCAGTCTGCAGACCATCGACAAGCGCAACGTGACCGAGCAGGGCGAGGCGGCACAGCCGTCACTGGATGCCGACATCCTGGTGCGGTTCGGGCGAGGCGACTACCCGGGCTGGATCACCGAGCGGCTGCTGACGCCGTCCTACGTACCGGTGTGCGCACCCGCGCGGCTCGAAGGCGAGCATCCGCTGAAGCAACCGTCCGATCTGGCATGGCATCCGCTGATCCACGACGACACCCTGCCGGATCTGGAAGATCGGCCGACCTGGCTGCAATGGCTGGCGCTGGCCGGTGTTCCCGACCTGCCGACGCGCAGGGGACCGCATTTCGACGACCCCGGTCTGGTCGTGGCATCGGCCATGGCCGGCCACGGCGTGGCCTTGGCCGCCAGGCCGCTGGTCAGCGCCGAAGTCGACGCGGGCCGACTGTGCATGCCGTTCGCGCTCGCCATCCCGTCGCGCTTCGCCTACTTCGTTTGCCAGCCGGCGGCGACCGCGGCGAGGCCGGCGGCCGCTGCCTTCCGGCGGTGGATCGTCGACGCCGCCGGCCGTGAATCGAGGGCCGAGAAAGGCGCGGATTGATGCGGCCGGTGCCCCGCCCGCCGACTGCCTGTGGCTAGCCGCTACGTGACATCACGTATTTCATTTCGACCCATATTATTCAATGATGCATCCACGCAATGCGGGATCTGTTCCGCACTGCCGGCCGCCTCCGGGATGGGGCGGTTTCGCTCAACGATTGAAATGCATCTGGAGGAGAGGACATGCGCAAGCACGTATTCGCGATCGCGGCCGTACTGGCACTGACGGGCACTGCAACCATGGCTCAGGCCAACTGCGATCCCGGTGAAGAGGTGATCAAGTTCAGCCACGTCACCAACACCGACAAGCATCCCAAGGGCATCGCCGCCTCGCTGCTCGAAAAGCGGGTCAACGAGGAAATGAACGGCAAAGCCTGCGTGCAGGTGTTCCCGAACTCCAGCCTCTACAACGACGACAAGGTGCTCGAGGCGATGCAGTCCGGCGACGTGCAACTGGCCGCGCCGTCGCTGTCGAAGTTCGAGAAATACACCAAGAAGTTCCGCATCTTCGATCTGCCCTTCCTGTTCAAGGACATCGATGCCGTGGATCGCTTCCAGAATTCCGAGGACGGCGAGAAGCTGAAGCAATCGATGAAGCGCCGTGGGCTCGTGGGCCTGGCCTTCTGGCACAACGGCATGAAGCAGCTCTCGGCCAACAAGCCCCTGATCAAGCCCGAGGACGCCAAGGGTCTGAAGTTCCGCGTTCAGGCGTCCGACGTGCTGGTGGCGCAGTTCGAACAACTGGGCGCGAATCCGCAGAAGATGGCCTTCAGCGAAGTCTATGGCGCGCTGCAGACCAAGACCATCGACGGCTGCGAGAATCCCTGGTCCAACATCTACGGACAGAAGTTCTTCGAGGTGCAGGACGGCATCACCGAAACCAACCACGGCGTTCTCGACTACCTCGTGGTGGCCTCGACCGAATGGCTCGACGGCCTCAAGCCGGACGTTCGCGATCAATTCCTGAAGATCCTGAAAGAGGTCACCGAGACCCGCAACAGCGAGGTCAAGAAGGTCGATCAGGAGAACAGGCAGAAGGTGGCAGAGGCCGGGTCGACGATCCGCACGCTCACCGACGAACAGCGTCAGGCCTGGGTCGATGCGATGAAGCCGGTGTGGAAGAAGTTCGAGAAGGACATCGGCACCGATCTGCTCGAAGCCGCACAGAAGTCCAACATGTAATCGATAGCAGTCAGGCGCGCCCGCGCGCCTGTTTGCCATAACAAAGGTGCGCGTGAGCCGAGGTTCGACGCGCACATTTTTTGTCCATGATCAGGAGGTGAGCATGAGCAGCGCGCAGAATCAGAGCGGCTTCGGTCGGCTCGTCGACAACATCGAAGAAACTTTCATCGCGATCTCGCTGGGCCTGATGACGGTCATCACCTTCGCCAACGTGATCGCCCGCTACGTATTCAACGCCAACATACTTTGGGCGCTAGAGGCGACGGTCAATCTATTCGCGTGGCTGGTGCTGGTCGGCGCCTCCTACGGCGTCAAGAAGACCTTCCACATCGGGGTCGACGTCGTCATCAACATGGTGCCGGCACCGGTGAAGAAGCTGATGGCGATCCTCGCCGTCGCGGCTTGCGTCGGCTTCTCGCTGCTCCTGCTGAAGGGTGCCTGGGACTACTGGTATCCGTTCGCGACCAAGCAGGCCTGGTACGAAACCGACGACCTTCCGATGCCGGACTTCCTGCGCTTCATCGAGCCATGGCTCAACGAGGGCGAGGCCTACGAAAAGCTGCCACGTTTCATCCCCTACTTCGCGCTTCCGTTGGGCATGTTTCTGCTGACCGTGCGCTTCCTGATCGCCGGCTGGCAGGTGCTCACCAATCAGCGCGACTCGGTGATCGCCGCCCACGAGGTCGAGGAGATGCTCGAAGAGGTCGCCGATGCCCACGCCGACGGCCCCCATCACAACCAGGAACGCGCAGCGGCCCAGGCGCAGGCTGCCCGGAAGAACAAGGAGAACTGATCCATGGACATCGCAATCCTCTTCGGCATGGTCGTCGGCTTCATGCTGATCGGCGTGCCGATCGCCGTCTCGCTCGGCCTGTCGAGCATCCTGTTCCTGATGATGCACTCGGACGCCTCGCTGTCCTCCGTCGCCCAGACCCTGTTCTCCGCGTTCGACAGCCACTACACGCTGCTGGCGATCCCGTTCTTCATCCTGGCCTCCAGCTTCATGTCCACCGGCGGCGTCGCCAACCGGATCATCCGCTTCGCGATCGCGATGGTCGGCTCGATTCGTGGTGGCCTCGGCATCGCCTCGGTGATCGCATGCATGATGTTCGCCGCGCTGTCGGGTTCGTCGCCGGCCACCGTCGTGGCGATCGGATCGATCGTCATCGCCGGCATGGTTCAGGCCGGCTACAAGAAGGAATTCGCCGCCGGGCTGATCTGCAACGCCGGCACCCTCGGCATCCTGATCCCGCCGTCGATCGTGATGGTGGTGTATTCCGCCGCGACCGACGTTTCGGTCGGCCGCATGTTCCTCGGCGGCGTCATTCCGGGCCTGTTGGCCGGTGTGATGCTGATGGTGGCGATCTACGTCGTCGCCCGCAAGAAGAACCTGCCGTCGGTACCCTTCCCGGGTTGGGGCGAGGTCGGCAATGCTGCCCGCGATGCCTCCTGGGGCCTGTTCCTGATCATCATCATCCTTGGCGGCATCTACGGCGGCATCTTCACCCCGACCGAAGCGGCTGCGGTGGCTGCGGTCTATGCGTTTCTGATCGCCAACTACATCTACAAGGACATGGGCCCGTTCGCCGATCCGGACAATCGCAGCAATTTCCTGCTGAAGGGCATCGCCGTGTTCTGGCACAAGGACACCAAGCACACGCTGTTCGACGCCGGCAAGCTCACCATCATGCTGATGCTGGTGATCGCCAACGCGATCATTCTCAAGCACGTGCTGACCGAGGAGCGGATCCCGCAGGCCATCACTGAGGCGATGCTGTCCGCAGGTTTCGGTCCGATCACCTTCCTCATCGTGGTCAACGTGCTGCTGCTGATCGGTGGCCAGTTCATGGAGCCGTCGGGCCTCTTGATCATCGTCGCACCGCTGGTCTTCCCGATCGCGATCCAGCTCGGCATCGATCCGATCCACCTCGGCATCATCATGGTGGTGAACATGGAGATCGGCATGATCACGCCACCGGTCGGTCTCAACCTGTTCGTCACGGCCGGGGTCGCTCAGATGTCGGTAATGAACGTGGTCAAGGCGGCGATGCCATGGGTCGCGATCATGTTCGTGTTCCTGATCATCGTCACCTACGTGCCCTTCGTCTCGACCTGGCTGCCGACCCTGATGATGGGACCGGAGATCATCACCAACTGAGTTCAGGATCGTCCCTTCGCCGGGCAGCCGGTGCGGTTCAGTCGAACAGCGCCAGTTGCCCGGCCTTTTCGTGTACCGCCCGCAGGCGGACCCCGACGCCGAGCAACCGCACCGGGCGCGAACCGCGGCGCCAGCCTTCTGCCAGCAGATCGAGGCAGCGAGGCAGCGCGGCCTCGGAAGCCGGGCCCTCGGCGGTGGTGTGGCGAAAGTCATCGAAGCGGATCTTGACGAAGACCTTGTCAATGGTCGGCGCACCGGCCTTCCTCAGACGCGCGTCGAGTTCGCGCACCAGCGGCGCCAGCGCTTGCCGGCATGCGTCGAGATCCGGCAGGTCGCTGGCGTAGGTGGTTTCGACGGATAGCGACTTGCGCTGCGAGCGCGGCGCCACCGGCCGCGCATCCTCGCCGCGGCACAGCCGATACAGGCGCTCACCGAAGCTGCCGAAGCGCTTGCCCAGTTCCGCCGCCGACCAATCGCGCAGATCGCCGCAGCTGCGGACACCGAGCCGATGAAGCTTGCTCGCGGTCACCCTGCCGACGCCGAAGATGCGCTCGACCGGCAGCGACGCGACGAAGGCGTCGACCGCTTCGGGCCGGACGACGAACTGGCCGTCGGGCTTGTTCCAGTCGCTGGCCACCTTGGCCAGGAACTTGTTCGGCGCGATGCCCGCCGACGCCGTGATGCCGACCTCGTCGCGAATCCGACGACGGATCTCCTCGGCCATCAGGCTGGCACTGCCTTGGCAGCGTTCGACGCCGGTAACGTCGAGGTAGGCCTCGTCGAGCGACAAGGGCTCGACCAGCGCAGTGAATGCCCGGTAGATCTCGAGGATCCGGCGCGATGCGTCCTGATAGGCATCGAAGCGTGGGCGCAGCAGGATCAGTTCGGGGCACAGCCGCAACGCCTTCGCGGCCGACATCGCCGAATGCACGCCGAAGGCCCGCGCCTCGTAGTTGCACGTGGCGATCACTCCGCGCGCTTCCGGCCGGCCGCCGACCGCCAGCGGCCGGCCGAGCAGAGCCGGGTCGTCGCGCATCTCGATCGCGGCGTAGAAGCAGTCGCAATCGCAATGGATGATCTTGCGCATCACGCCACCGGGCTCGCGGCCCAGCCGACCTGCAGTGCCGCCGCGACCGCGCCGGGCCGCGGCTACTCCGTCTGCGAGGCCCTCGCCACCCGTCGCCGGCGCACCGCCTCGGCGAGAATGTCGAGGACTTCGACGCTGTCCTCCCAGCCCAGGCAGGCGTCGGTGATGCTCATGCCGTATTCGAGTGCCTGCCCCGGCACCAGATCCTGGCGCCCTTCCTTCAGGTGCGACTCGACCATCACGCCGAGGATGCGATCCTCGCCTGCGCCCAGTTGCCCCCCGACGTCCCGCGCGACCTCGATCTGCAAGCGGTGTTGCTTGCGCGAATTGGCGTGGGAGAAGTCGATCATCACCTTGCCGGGTACGCCCGAGTTCGCCAGCTCCTTGCAGGCGGCATCGACGCTGGCGGCGTCGAAGTTGGTGGACCTTCCACCGCGCAGGATGACATGGCAATCCTCGTTGCCGAGGGTCGACACGATGGCCGAATGTCCGGCCTTGGTGACCGACAGGAAATGGTGGGGCGACTGGGCAGCCTTGATCGCATCGACCGCGATCCGCACGTTGCCGTCGGTCCCGTTCTTGAATCCAACCGGGCAGGAAAGGCCCGACGCGAGTTCGCGGTGGACCTGGCTCTCGGTGGTACGCGCACCGATTGCACCCCAGCTGATCAGGTCGGCGATGTACTGCGGCGTGATCATGTCGAGAAATTCGGTACCGGCCGGCAGGCCGAGTTCATTGATCTGCCACAGCAGCTTGCGCGCGAGACGCAGTCCCTCGTTGATGCGAAAGCTGTTGTCCAGATGCGGATCGTTGATCAGCCCCTTCCAGCCGACGGTGGTGCGCGGCTTCTCGAAGTAGACCCGCATCACCACCAGCAGGTCGTCCCCGAGCCGCTCGGCTTCGGTCTTCAGGCGCCGGGCGTATTCCATCGCCGCTTCGGCATCGTGGATCGAACAGGGTCCGATGACCACCAGCAGCCGGTCGTCGGCGCCGTGCAGGATACGGTGGATCGCGGCCCGCGATTCGAAGGCGGTGGCCGCCGCTTCGGGCGTCGCGGGAAACTCCCGGAGGACGTGGGCAGGCGGCGCCAGCTCCTTGATCTCCTGGATGCGGACGTCATCGATGTGGATTCTTACGGATGCACTCATGATTGCCTGGCAGCGGATTTCCGGGTTCAATCCCGAGATTCTATCCGAACGCGCCGAAGTGCCCGAAGCCGGCGTCGCGGGCGGCACGGAATAATCGTGTCGCCGGAATTGTTCCAGACTCGAAAGTGGCCGATCGTGCCGGGCGCCGCTGGGCTTCGGGACCGCATTGCAGAAGGACATGTTCGACAAGCAGCAGTTGCTCGACGAGATACCACGCCTGCGGCGTTATGCGAGGGCATTGTGCGGCGACGCGTCGCGCGCCGACGACCTCGTCCAGGACACGCTCGAGCGTGCGCTGGTGAAGAGCGGCCTGTGGCGCGGCGGTACGCTCCGGGCCTGGCTGTTCACATTGATGCACAACATTTTCGTGAATCAGTGGAAGCAGGGACAGCGAATCGAGTATCGGGCCGACGAGGATCTGCCCGAAACGCGGGTGCGCAGCGAACAGCAGGACGGCCTCGACCTGCGGGACCTCGAGCGAACACTGGCGCGGCTCTCGCCCGATCACCGCGAATTGCTGCTGCTGGTCGGACTCGAGGAATTGTCGTACGAGGAATGCGCCACGGTGGTCGGGATTCCGATCGGGACGGTGATGTCGCGCCTTGCCCGGGCCCGCGACCGCCTGCGCAAGCTGCTGGCGGACGGCGAACGGGAAACACGGTTGAAGCTGGTGAAATGAACGAGCGAGCGATTAACGAATCGGATCTTTGCGCCTACGTCGATGGCCGGCTGGACGGCGATCGGCTGGCTGCGGTCGAGGCCGCGCTGCAGGCCGACGAGGCGCTGCGCGGCAGAGCGCAGGACTGGCGTGCCCAGACCGAGGCGCTGCATGGCCTCTACGACCCGATTGTCGACGAGCCGATTCCGGAGCGCCTGCTGATCGCGGCCGCGGGCAAGAGCGAGCGCCGACCCGGTCCGGCGAACGGCTGGCGCTGGGCCGCTGCGGTGGCGTGGCTGGCCCTCGGCGTCGTCGTCGGCTATGGCACCCGGGTCTATCAGGTCGCCGCCGATCCGGTCATGCAGCACGCGAACCTGCCGCGTCAGGCCGCGATTGCCCATGCCGTCTATGTGCCCGAGGTTCGCCACCCGGTCGAGGTCGGCGCGGAGCAGCAGGCCCATCTCACAGGGTGGCTCAGCAAGCGCCTGGGGACACCGGTCACCGCACCGCAGCTCGAGGACGAAGGCTACCGGCTGATGGGCGGACGCCTGCTGCCGAGCGACGCCGGTCCTGGCGCCCAGTTCATGTACCAGAACGAAGGCGGTCAGCGCCTGACCCTGTACCTCAACCACGATCGCAGCGACACCGGCGATACCGCCTTCCGCTACGCCGAGGAACAAGGCATCGGAGTTTTCTACTGGGTCGATGGCGGCACCGGCTACGCGCTGTCGGCAAATCTGCCGCGCGACCGATTGCTGGCGATCGCCAATCGCGTCTATCAGCAACTCAATCCTTGATCCTTCGCGCTAGGATGAGGCCTTGCGCGCCGCCGACGCGCAAGCCCAACTGCCGACAGGATCACGCTTACCCGCCTCGACATGCCCTATGCCATCTTGCCTACCCAGCTTTCGTCTCGCCAGCTCGCGCTGGTCAAGGCACTGCTCGTTCTCGCCTGCCTGGCGCCGGCAGCGCTGCTGCTGCGGGGCTGGCTGATCGATGCACTCGGCGCCAACCCGGTCGAGGCGCTCAGCGAAGCGACCGGCGAGTGGACGCTGCGACTGTTGCTGGTGACGCTTTCGGTCACGCCGTTGCGACGCCTGACCGGGGCCCATTGGTTGCTGCGCCTGCGCCGTACCGTCGGCCTGTTCGCATTCGCCTACGGCTGCCTGCATGTCACGGCCTACCTGTGGCTCGACCAGAGCTTCGACTGGTACGCGATCGCCGACGACATCCTGGAGCGCCCATTCATCGCAGTCGGTTTTTCGGCGTTGGTGCTGATGACGCCACTGGCACTGACCTCCAGCGCGGCGATGGTCCGCCGACTCGGCGGACGGCGCTGGCAGTCGCTGCATCGGTCGATCTACGCAATCGCGATACTCGGTGTCGTGCACATGGCATGGCAGGCCAAGGGCGACCTCCTCGAGGCACTGATCTACATCGTATGGCTGGCGCTCGCCCTGGGCCTGCGCGCAGTCTGGCGCGATGCCGAACGTCGGCGGCAGCTCGAAGCGCGACCGACTCCTCGCGGCCCGGGCGGGCGGAAGGTGATCAGGATCGTTGCGAAATGAATGAGTCGCTGAGCCGATAGACCAGCCCGGGCTCGAGGAACAGTTCGCCGCCTTCGATCAGATCCCGTTCTTCACTGCTGGCAACGCGCTCGAACAGGTAATCGAGGTTGCAGAAGCGAACGTGCTCGAAGATCGGTACCCCCATGTAGCTGCCGATCGGATGATCCCGGCCCTGCAGCGCGGTGGGCGACAGCACGACGGCACCCCAGCGCCGCCAGTAGCCGGGACTCTGTCGATTGGCGACTTCGCGCCTGACCGCCCAGATCGGTATCCAGAACAGGAACATGATGACGAAGATGAGGCTTTCCATGGGCCGTCTCCTGTCGGGGGGACAAAAGGTCGACCCGGAAGCCTGGGCACCGGTTCCGGCCGTCGCCACGCGATCACGTCGCAGCGCGAATCAATTCACGCTTTGTTGCGAATCGCGCTCTTCGGCCGGAACGCCTTGACCACGGCGTCGTTGGTTTCCACATAGGGACCGCCGATCAGGTCGATACAGTAGGGAACAGCGGCAAAGATGCCCGGAACCTTGAGCGTTCCATCCGGTTCCCGCAGCCCCTCGAGGGTTTCCCTGATCGATTTCGGCTGCCCCGGCAGATTGAGGATCAGCGTGCACCCCCGGATTGCGCCGAGCTGGCGCGAGAGGATCGCGGTCGGTACGAAATTGAGCGAGATCTGACGCATCTGTTCGCCGAAGCCCGGCATCAGCCGGTCGGCCACGGCCATCGTCGCCTCCGGTGTGACGTCTCGCGGCGACGGGCCGGTGCCGCCGGTGGTCAGTACCAGATTGCAGCCGGCAACGTCGCACAGTTCGACCAGCGTGCGCTCGATCATCGGCTGCTCGTCGGGGATCAGGCGCGGCTCCATCTCCCACGGCGAAGCCAGCGCCGCGCCGAACCACTCGCGCAGTGCCGGCACGCCCTGATCCTCATAGACACCGCTCGATGCCCGGTCGCTGATCGACACCAGACCGATCCTGAAAACCTCATCCTTCATGCTCATCTTCCTCCTGCCCGTCGTCCCAGTCCGGCCGACCGGCACCATCGTCGAGCGCCCGCAGCAACCGGAACAGCTGACGATAGGCCTTCGGCGCCTTGCCGAGTTGTTGTTCCTTCAACGCATTTCGCCGCAGCACGCGCAATTGCTGCAAATCGGCCAGCGGCCAGTGCTCGGCAATCTGCTGCATTACCGATTCGTCGGCGAGCAGGCGATCCCGCAGATCTTCGATGCGATGCTGACGCGCCACCTGCTCACGCGAACGCCCGGCGAACTCGTCCAGTGCCCGCCGGATCGGCTCGGGATCGACGTCGCGCATCAGGCGCCCGACGTACTGCAACTGGCGCCGCCGTGCGCCATGCTGTCGGATTCGCTGGGCCTCGAGCACTGCGTCGCGCAGGGCATCCGGCATCGGCACCCGCAGCAGGCGTTCGCCGCTCAATGCCACCAGCGCTTCGCCGAGCGCCTGCAATTCGAGCATTTCCTTCTTGCGGCGGGTCTTGCTTGCCGGCAGTTCGGCGGCATCGGTATCCGGCTCGTTTGGATGCATCGGGCGGTCGTGGCGGTGAAGGGGTTAAGATTATAGACTCGACATCGCAAGCGCCCGACCCATGCCCAGTCAAGGCTTCAGCTTTTCCAGAGACCAGCTCACCGGCATCGCCGGGCGCATCCTCGATCACGCCCGTACGCTCGGCGCCAGTGCCTGCGAGACCGACGTCTCGGAAGGATTCGGCCAGAGCGTGACGGTGCGCAAGGGCGAGACCGACACGATCGAATACAACCGCGACAAGGGTGTCGGGGTGACCGTCTACCTCGGCCAGAAGCGCGGGCATGCGTCCACCTCCGATTTCTCCGACGAGGCACTTCGGGCCGCCGTCGAAGCCGCGGTCCAGATCGCCCGCTTCACGGCCGACGACCCCTGTGCCGGACTGGCCGACCCCGAATTGCTGGCGACCGAGATTCCGGACCTCGACCTCTTCCATCCCTGGGCGCCGGCGGTCGAAGAAGCGCTGGAGCTCGCCAGGCGCTGCGAGCAGGCGGCCTTCGACACCAGTTCGAAGATCAGCAATTCCGAAGGTGCCAGCGTTTCCAGCCAGCAGTCGCATTTCATCTCGGCCAATAGCCTGGGCTTCTGTGCCGGCTACGCCACCACCCGTCACAGCGTGTCCTGTTCGGTCATTGCCGGGCACGGCGACGGCATGCAGCGGGACGACTGGTACGACAGCCGGCGCGACGCCCGCGACCTGCAGGCCGCCGAGGAGATCGGCGCCACCGCTGCCCGACGCGCCGAAGCGCGCCTCGGCGCGCAACGGATCGCGACCTGCGAGGTGCCGGTGCTGTTCGAGGCGCCGCTTGCAGTGTCACTGCTCGGCAATTTCGTCCATGCGGCCAGCGGCGGTGCCCTGTACCGGCGCGCGTCGTTCCTCGTCGACGGTCTCGGCAAACCCTTGTTCGCACCCCACGTCTCCATCGACGAGCGTCCACATCTGCCAAAGGCCTCGGGCAGCGCACCGTTCGACAGCGACGGCGTGGCCACGCGGGACCGCCGGGTCGTCGCCGGCGGCGTGCTCGAAGGATATTTCCTGAGTTGCTACTCGGCCCGCAAGCTCGGCATGCAGACCACCGGCAACGCCGGCGGCTCCCACAACCTGACGATCAGCCACGGCGAACGGGACTTCGACCAGATGCTCGCGCTGATGGACCGCGGCCTGTTGGTCACCGAGTTGCTGGGTCAGGGCGTCAATTACGTGACCGGCGACTATTCGCGGGGCGCTGCCGGCTTCTGGGTGGAGAACGGGCGGATCAGTCATCCGGTCGAGGAGATCACGATCGCTGGCGACCTCGCCGCGATGTTCCGCGACATCGTCGAGATCGGTGCCGATGTCTGGGACCGCGGTGCCAAGCATACCGGTTCGATCCTGATCGAACGCATGAAGATTGCCGGCAGCTGAGGTCCGTAGGGATCGCGGCAGGCCGAAATTCCGTACCGACCACGGCGACCGCGAGGCACGCTGCGACGCCCCGCGCGCCATTGGGAAAACCCCAATAGCTGGGACATTCCGACTCAATTATCGTTGCCCGGCTTCATCAGCACGTC
Organism: Rhodocyclaceae bacterium; assembly: GCA_020445765.1. Classification (GTDB taxonomy): domain Bacteria; phylum Pseudomonadota; class Gammaproteobacteria; order Burkholderiales; family Rhodocyclaceae; genus Cognatazoarcus. The sequence continues at coordinate 55,698 of JAGRFY010000022.1, forward strand.
CATCTAAAGAGGAGAGAGACCGTATGGAACGCCGTGCCTTCCTTAAATCCGCGGGTGCTGGCGTCGCCGCGAGTGCGACCCTGATCAGCCCTGCTAGGGCAGCCGAATTGCCGACGCTGAAATGGCGCCTGGCCTCGAGCTTTCCGAAGAGCCTGGACACCATATTCGGTGCTGCCGACGATTTCGCGAAGCGCGTCCTCGAAGCCACGGGTGGCAAGTTCGAGATCCGGGTGTTTCCTGGCGGCGAACTGGTGCCGGCGTTCTCGGTCATGGATGCGGTCAAGGACGGCACGGTCGAGTGCGGCCACACCGCCTCCTACTACTTCTTCGGCAAGGATCCCACGTTCGCGCTGGATACCGCCGTTCCGTTCGGCCTGACCTATCGCCAATTCGCCGCATGGACGAAGTACGGCGGCGGCATGGAATTGCTGCGCGAGTTCTTCGGCGGCTACAACATAATGAACTTCCCGATGGGCAACACGGGGGTTCAGATGGGTGGCTGGTTCCGCAAGGAAATCAAGACGGTCAAGGACCTCGAAGGCCTCAAGTTCCGCGTCGGGGGCTTTGCCGGGCAAGTGCTCGCCAAGCTCGGCGTCGTGCCCCAGCAGATCCCTGGCGGCGATGTCTATCCGTCGCTGGAGAAGGGTACGATCGACGCGGCCGAGTGGATCGGCCCCTACGACGACGAGAAACTCGGTTTCAACAAGGTCGCGAAGTACTACTACTATCCCGGCTGGTGGGAAGGCGGCCCGAACCTGTCGCTCTACATCGGCAAGGACAAGTGGGACAGCTTGCCGCCCGAGTACCAGGCGATCATCCAGGCAGCCGCTGCCGAAGCGGACGTGGGCATGATGGCCAAGTACGACGCGAAGAACCCGACAGCCCTGAAGAAGCTGGTTGCCGGCGGTGCACAGTTGCGCCCCTTCCCGTTGCCGGTGCTGGAAGCCTGCTACAAGGCGGCGATGGACGTCTACGCAGAGGTCGGTCAGTCCAATGCCGCATTCAAGAAGATCCACGACCACATGACCGACTTCCAGAAGGATCAGACCCTCTGGATGAGCGTTGCGGAAGGCAACTTCGACCGCTTCATGCAAAGCCGCAAGCGCTAGCTCCAATTGCCTCGGTGATGAGACGCCCCGCCCAGCGGGGCGTCGTCGTTTACGGGGGCGTCGCGTTGCCGAGGACGAAATCGAAGTCTCCGGTCAGGGTGCCGTCTGCTGCCCGGCCCAGCCGCAAGGTCTGCGACGCCTCGCGCAGCGACAGGCGGCTGGCGTCGATTCCGCGCTCGCCGTTGTGTCGCGGCAGGTAGAGCTGGGTGATCAGGATTTCGCGTGCGCCTCGCAACAGGCGAATATGAAAATGGGGCGGTCGCGAGGCATATCCGGCCGGCACCACAGTCGTGAATCGGTATCGCCCGAATTCGTCGCTGGTCGCCACTCCGAAGCCCTGAAAATCCGGGTCACGCTGCCCCGGCAGTGGATCGCCTGAGTGGATGTAACGCCCGCCGGCGTCTGTCTGCCACAGCTCGATGCGCACGCCGGCCAGCGCCTTGCCGTCGGTATCGACGACGCGGCCGCCGAGCCGGATCCGCTCGCCGCGGGCACGGCCAGCGTGCCCGTGGATCGTGGTCAGGTCGTCGTCGATATCCGCCGGCAGCGCATCCGGATAGAACGGGCCCTCGACGTCGTGCGGCGTCGGCGCCGCAGCCGACACCATCTCGCACATCAATGCGACGGCAAGCCCAAACGAGGCGACTCTCATCACGTCTCTCCCGTGTCCTTCCACACAGGGATCGATCCGACCGGGCTTGGTTCCCCGCCTGGGGCGAGCGGCGCAGGCAACCGGCCGCACGGCCTCGCGCGTCACTTCTCCCGTTCGGCCTCGCGACGCAAGGCATCCATGATCGCCTGATTGGGATCGGCCGGCGCCTCCGGCGGCGGGCTGGCGGCGGACTCTCCCTGTGCCGGCGACTCGCCCCCCGTACTGGCGCCTTCACCGCGCAGCGCGTCCATGATCGCCTGGTTCGGGTCCGCCGGCTCGAGCCCCTGAATACCGGATTCGCCGGCGGGAGGCGCCGATTCGTCGCTCGCCGGCCCCCCCTCCTGGCCCGGAATCTGCACCGGCGCGCCATATCCCGAATCGAACGGGCTGGAGCCATATCCACCGCTGTCGAAGGACTCGATCTTGATTTCGATGGTGTCGAGGTCGATCTTCTTCTTCTCGTCGAGGTTGCCGGACACCAGTTGCGGGAACATGAAGACGAGGGCCAGGGCGATCACCTGGAGCACGATGAAGGCGACCACACCGCGGTAGATCTGGCCGGTCTTGACGCCTTCGATACGCTTGCCGCTGACCGCGTCCTGGTAGGCCTTCACCGGCGCGACGCTGCGCAGGTAGAACAACGCGAAGCCGAACGGCGGCGTCAGGAACGAAGTCTGCATGTTCATGCCGATCAGCACCAGGAACCACACCATGTCGATGCCCAGCTTCTCGGCCACCGGCGCGAACAACGGCAGCAGGATGAAGGCGATCTCGAAGAAGTCGATGAAGAAGCCGAGCACGAAGACCAGGGCGCTCACCACCAGCAGGAAGCCGATCTCGCCACCCGGCACGAGACCGAACAGATGTTCGACCCACAGGTCGCCGTCCACTGCCCGGAAGGTCAGCGCGAACACGGTCGAGCCGATCAGGATGAACAGCACGAAGGTGGACAGCTTGGTGGTGGTCTCGAGCGCGCTGCGCACCACCGAGAACTGCAGGCGCCGGCGGATCGCCGCCAGCGCCAGTGCGCCGACGGCACCCATCGCGCCGCCTTCGGTCGGCGTCGCCAGCCCGATGAAGATCGTGCCGAGCACCAGGAAGATCAAGACCACCGGCGGCACCATCGCCACCAGCACGCGCTTCATCAGCGCCGCCCCTTTCAGCGTGCGCGCCTGTGGCGGCAATGCGGGAACGGCCGACGGACGAAAGATCGACAGGAACAGGATGTAGAGCGCCAGCAGCGCAACCAGCATCAGCGACGGAATGATCGCACCGGCGTAGGCATCGCCGACCGAAACCCCGAGCACGTCGGCGAGCACGATCAGCACCAGCGACGGCGGAATGATCTGCGCCAGCGTGCCGGACGCACAGATCACGCCGGCCGAAACCTCCCGCGAGTAGCCGTAGCGCATCATCACCGGCAGCGAGATCAGCCCCATCGAGATCACCGAGGCGGCGACGACGCCGGTGGTCGCCGCCAGCAACGCGCCGACGAAGATCACCGCATAGGCGATGCCGCCGCGAATCGGCCCGAACAGCTGCCCGGCCGACTCCAGCAGATCCTCCGCCATGCCGCTGCGTTCGAGGATGATCCCCATGAAGGTGAAGAACGGGATCGCCAGCAAGGTGTCGTTGGCCATGATGCCCAGAACCCGCTCGGGCAGTGCCTGCAGCAGTGCCGGCGTCAGCAGGCCGAATTCGATTCCGAGAAAGCCGAAGAACAGGCCGTTGGCCATCAACGCGAACGCCACCGGGAAGCCGCTCAACAGGAACAGCATCAGCGTGCCGAACATCAGCGGCGCCATGTTTTCGATGATGAAGGCGCTCACTGTCCGTCCTCCGCATTCGCGTGCTCGGCGTCATGTCCGCCCTTGGTCAGCGGATCCGGCCCGCAGCCGGTGACGAAGGCGACGCGCTTGATCAACTCAGACACCGCCTGCAGTCCGAGCAGCGAGAAACCGACCGGAATCAACAGTCGGACCGGCCAGCGGATCAGGCCACCGGCGTTCGACGACTGCTCGTCATTGACATAGGACTCGACGAAGGACGGCCACGACATCGTCACGATCATGTAGCAGACCGGCAACAGGAACAGGACGATGCCGACGATGTCGACCCAGTTGCGTCCCTTCGCGGACAAGCGGTTGGAAATCAGGTCGATGCGCACGTGCTCGTTGCGCAGGAAGGTATAGCCCGAGCACAGCAGGAAGACGGCCGCGAACAGGTACCACTGCACCTCGAGCATCGCATTCGAGCTGAGATTGAAGCCGTAGCGGCTGACCGCATTGCCGGCGCTGATCAGTGACGCCACCAATACCAGCCAGAGTACCGCACGCCCTACCTTGTCATTGACCCAGTCGATCGACCAGGACAGCTTCAACAGCATCTTCACCGGACCACCCTCCCCGATGCCGCGACGCCGTCGGCAGCGCTGCGGCACCTGCATTCTTCGCCCGAACCCACCCGGACGCCACGGCCGCCATTATGGCCGGGATCGCGCAGCGCGAAATCAGGGGAAACGCTTAAGCCGGCCGTTTGCGGGGTGGACAGCGGCGGTCCGACAGGCCATCCTTGCGCGCCCAGCCCGCAGGAACCCGAAATGACGACGCGCATCTGCCTGGTCAGGCATGGCGAGACTGCATGGAATCTCGAACGCCGGCTGCAGGGCCACACCGACGTGCCGCTCAATGCCACCGGACTGGCCCAGGCCGAAGCCACCGCCCGTAGCCTCGCCGAGCACCGCTTCGACGCCATCTACACCAGCGACCTCCAGCGCGCGCGCCAGACGGCCGAAGCAGCTGCCCGGCGGCTCGGCCTGGTGCCGATCAGGCTCGAACAGTTGCGCGAGCGCCATTTCGGAAACTTCCAGGGCCTGACCTACGAACAGGCCCGGGCGCGGCACCCCCAGGCCTATCGCCTGTTCGAACAGCGCGATCCGGATTACGACTTCGGTGACGGCGAAAGCCTGTCGGCCTTTGCCGCACGGATTCGCAAGACCGTCACCGATCTGGCCATCCGGCATCCGGATGGCCGCTTGTTGCTGGTTGCCCACGGCGGGGTCCTTGACACCGTGCATCGCATGGTGCGCGACCTTCCGCTGCAGCCACCACGCGATTTCCTGATCCCGAATGCCGCGCTGAACTGGATCGAATACGCGGCTGGCGCCTGGCGCATCGTGTCATGGGCCGAACAGGCCCATCTGGACCACGCGCGCGACGAGTTGCCCAACGCCTGATCGCCACAGGACTGCCTCGCGATGTCGCCGCGGCCAGTCGCCGGCGCCGGGCGGCAGACGCTCGTCAAGCCCTACTGCGGCGCACCATCCTCGCTTCTGCGCCGTGGTAACATCCGCCTTTATGCCTGAGCTGGGACAAGCATGTTTTCCAAGAGCCAAACCATCGCATCCGTCGACGCCGAGATCTGGGACGCCATCCAGGCCGAGAACCGACGCCAGGAAGATCACATCGAACTGATTGCGTCGGAAAACTACGTCAGCGTTCCGGTCATGCAGGCCCAGGGTTCACAACTGACCAACAAGTACGCCGAGGGATACCCCGGCAAGCGCTACTACGGTGGTTGCGAGCACGTCGACGTGGCCGAGGCGATCGCCATCGACCGGGTCAAGAAGATCTTCGGTGCCGATGCCGCCAACGTCCAGCCGAACTCCGGCTCCCAGGCCAACCAGGCGGTGCTGATGGCCTTTGCCAAGCCGGGCGACACGATCATGGGCATGAGTCTCGCCGAGGGCGGCCATCTTACCCATGGCATGCCGCTCAACATGTCCGGCAAGTGGTTCAACGTGGTCGCCTACGGTCTCGACGAGAACGAAGCGATCGACTACGAAGCGATGGCGCGTCTGGCCCGCGAACACAAGCCGCGCATCATCATCGCCGGTGCCTCGGCCTACTCGCTGCGCATCGACTTCGAACGTTTCGCTCGCGTCGCCAAGGAGGTGGGGGCGATCTTCTGGGTCGACATGGCCCACTACGCGGGCCTGATCGCGGCCGGCTACTACCCCAATCCGGTTCCACACGCGGACGTCGTCACGTCGACCACCCACAAGACCCTGCGGGGTCCCCGTGGCGGCATAATCCTGATGAAGGCCGAGCACGAGAAGGCGATCAATTCGGCGATCTTCCCGGGGCTTCAGGGCGGGCCCCTGATGCATGTCATCGCGGCCAAGGCCGTTGCCTTCAAGGAAGCCATGGCGCCCGGATTCAAGCGCTACCAGGAGCAGGTCATCGCCAATGCCCGCGTCATGACCCGGGTGCTCGGCGAAGAGCGCGGCCTGCGCATCGTCTCCGGACGGACCGAGAGTCACGTCTTCCTGGTGGATCTGCGGGCCAAGCGGATCACCGGCAAGGAGGCCGAAGCCGTGCTCGGTCAGGCCCATATCACGGTCAACAAGAACGCGATTCCAAACGATCCGGAGAAGCCATTCGTGACTTCCGGCATCCGCATCGGCACGCCGGCAATGACGACCCGCGGCTTCACCGAGATCGAAGCAGAGAAGGTCGCCCATCTGATCGCCGACGTGCTCGATGCGCCGCATGACGAGTCGGTCATTGCGCGGGTGCGCGGCAAGGCATCGGAGCTTTGCGCGAAATTTCCGGTCTACGGCGACTGACAGCACCGTGATGACGCCCACGCGCCCGCGAGTGCGGCGGCGCGCGTGCCCTGGCCGGGTCGCGGGAGGCATACGATGAAATGTCCGTTCTGCGGTGAACAATCGACCCAGGTGACCGATACCCGGGAAAACGAGGATGCCGACATCGTGCGTCGGCGGCGGCGCTGCCTGGCCTGCGACAAGCGCTTCACCACCTACGAGCGGATCGATCTGAAGCTGCCGGTCGTGATCAAGCGTAACGGCAGCCGCACCGAGTTCGATCGCGCCAAGTTGCTCGGCAGCATGAAACTGGCACTGCGCAAGCGCCCGGTCATGGCCGAGAACGTCGATGCGGCGATCGGACGCATCGAGGCTCGCCTGCTCTCCCTCGGCGAGCGCGAGATTCCGAGCGAGCGCATCGGCGAACTGGTGATGCGCGAGCTTCGCAAGCTCGACAAGGTCGCCTACGTGCGATTCGCTTCGGTCTATCGCAATTTCGAGGACGTGGACGGGTTTTCCGAAGCGGTGCGCGAAGTCACCCGCGGCCGCTCGCGCGCACGCGCCAGCCGAAGCTGAGCGCGCCATGGGCGAATTCACCGCCGAAGACCATCGCTTCATGGCCGCAGCCCTGCGTCAGGCCGCACTCGGCCTGACCAGCACCAGCCCGAACCCCCGGGTCGGCTGTGTCATCGTCCGCGACGGCAAGGTCGTCGGCCAGGGATGGCACGAGCGCGCCGGCGAAGCCCACGCCGAGGTCCACGCATTGCAGGCGGCGGGGCAACTCGCGCGGGGTTCGACGGCATACGTCACGCTCGAGCCCTGCGCCCATCACGGCCGCACGCCGCCTTGCACCGAAGCGTTGATCGGCGCCGGCGTCCGCCGCGTCGTGGCAGCGATGCAGGATCCGAATCCGGCCGTGTCAGGCCGCGGGCTGGCCCGACTGGCCGATGCCGGCGTCGACAGCGCGTGCGGACTGATGGCGGACGAAGCCGAGGAATTGAATTGCGGATTCGTGTCGCGCATGCGGCGCGGCCGCCCGTGGCTGCGAATCAAGTCCGCCGCAAGCCTGGACGGACGCATCGCACTGGCGAACGGCGTCAGCCAGTGGATCAGCAGCGCCGCATCGCGCACCGACGCGCACCAATGGCGTGCCCGCAGTTGCGCGATCCTGACCGGCGTCGGGACCATCCTCCACGACGATCCCCAACTCACGGTGCGCGCCGTCGATTGTGGCCGCCAACCGATCAAGGTTGTCGTCGATTCCCGGTTGCGCATGCCGCCGACCGCACGTCTGCTGGCGAGTGGTCGGGTCCTGGTGGCCTGTGCCGAAATGGACGACGACAAGGCCAATGCGTTGCAGGCACGCGGCGCCGAGATCCTTCACCTGCCGGGCGCCGACGGACGGGTCGATCTGTGGGCCGTGTTGCGAACACTGGCCAATCAGGGCGTCAATGAGGTTCTCGGCGAAGCCGGTCCGACACTCGGCGGTGCACTGCTCACGGGCGGCTGTGTCGACGAGCTGCTGCTCTATCTGGCACCCAAGATTCTCGGCAGCGGCGCGCGCGCCTTGTTCGATATGGCCGACCTCACCGCGCTCGATCAGGCGATCGACTGGCGAATCCACGAGCTTCGGCAGATCGATCGCGACCTGCGCCTGCGTCTGAGGCCGCCGCCCGCATCCCGCGGCTGACCCCGGCTTCGGCGGCTACTTGTACTCGCGCAGTTCGCGCGGCGTCTCGTCACGATCGCCGTGCGGATGGTGGTCGTACACCTTGATGTAGACCTCGTTGGACTGCTTGATCAAACGCTCGGGTGATCTCAGGTTGTGGATCTGCGTATCTTCCGCAAAGTAGATGAACGCCCGCATCAGCTTGGTCAGCAGCGAATTGTCCAGATGAAAGCCGGCGTCTGTCAGCGCCTTTTCGAGCGATTCCAGCGAGTACTCGACTATCGAATATTCGACGCAGATGGCGTCCGATCGGGCCGCCGGTCGGGCGGCCAGCCCCTTCAGTGCGCGCAGCGCCGAACAGGCCTGATCGACCTGGTTGGGTGGCAGCGGCCGGAACCTTATCTCGCGCTGCTTGTGCAGCCCCGAAACACTGGTGCCGTGATTCTCGCCGTGTCGCCTGCCGGCGAGCTTATAGGCTGTTTCGCGCCGCATCGCCGCCCCGTCTTGCCGCGCCGCTCAAAGGCGGCTGCTCTGGATGATCTGCAAGCCCTTGAGGAGATTCACCGCTTGCGACAACTGGTGATCGTCCTTCCCGGCCATTTCGAATCGCACCGGTCCGGACTCGCCGTCATCGCCGTGTTCGCCGCCCTTGTCGCTCGTCGATGCGGATTTCTCGGCGTTGGCGTCGCGGTCGTTCTCGAGGTGACCAAGCAAGTCTGCCTCGCGGACACGTTGGACGGACTGCCCGGTCGGCGCCTCCTCGACAACGATGTCCGGCTCGATGCCCTTGGCCTGGATCGAGCGCCCACTGGGCGTGTAGTAGCGCGCCGTCGTCAGCTTGATCGCCGAACTGTTGTTGAGCGGAAGAATGGTCTGCACCGAGCCCTTGCCGAACGTCTGCGTACCCATGACGATCGCCCGATGATGGTCCTGCAATGCGCCGGCGACGATTTCGGAAGCGGATGCGGAGCCCCCATTGACCAGCACGATCATCGGCACGTCCTTGACGCCCTTCGGCAAAGCACGGAGGAAGTCGTGGCTGCTGCCCCGCAAGTAGTCGTCCGGCGTCGCGCTGTAGCGACGCTTGGCATCGTCGGTACGGCCATCGGTGGATACGACCAGAGCCCCGGGCGCGAGGAATGCCGCCGAAACGCCGACCGCGCCATGCAGCAGGCCGCCCGGATCGTTCCGCAGATCGAGCACCAGGCCCTTCAGCGGCGCATCCTTGTAGATGCGGTTGAGGTGGTCGACCAGATAGCGACCGGTGTTCTCCTGGAACTGGACGACACGGACGTAACCGTAACCAGGCTCGATGATCTTGGACTTGACGCTCTGGACCTTGATCACCTCGCGCATGATCTTGACCACCACCGGCTTGGTCTCGCCCTTTCGCGCGATCGTCAGCGTGATCTCGGTCTTGGGCTTGCCGCGCATGCGCTTGACCGCATCCGACAGGCTCATGCCCTTGACCGGCGTGTCGTCGAGTTTGACGATCAGGTCGCCAGCCTTGACGCCCGCCCTGAACGCCGGCGTGTCCTCGATCGGCGAGATGACCTTGACGAAACCGTCCTCCATGCCGACCTCGATGCCGAGGCCGCCGAATTCACCCTGGGTGCCAACCTGAAGATCCTTGAACGCATCGGCATCGAGATAGGCCGAATGCGGATCGAGGCCGGCGAGCATGCCGCTGATCGCCTGCGTGATCAGCTTCTTGTCCTCGACCGGCTCGACGTAACCCTGCTTGACGGCGTTGAACACGTCGGCGAAGGCCCGAAGTTCTTCCACCGGCAACGGCAGCGTACTCACCCGCTCCGCCTGTGCCGACAGGTTGAGACTGATCAGAATTCCGGCACAAACGCCGGTCATCACCAGTCCGATCTTTTGCAGCCTGCTACCCATGTGCGATCCACTCCGTCTGGTGCGAGCCTCGACCCGCCACTGTGCTGACTCACCGCAATACTCATCGACGGACCCATTTCAACGGATCCACCGGTTCTCCGCGGTGACGGATTTCAAAGTATAAACCCGATTCCCTGCTGCCCTCGTCGACCCCGACGCTGGCGATCGCCTCGCCACCAAGCACCTTCTGACCGAGACGCGCGATCAGGATATCGTTGTTGCCATACACGGTCATGTAGGCGGTGCCGTGATCGATGATCACGAGATTGCCGAAACCTCTCAGCCAATCCGCGAACACAACCTCGCCGGGCGCTACCGCGCGCACCTCGGCGCCTTCCCGCGCGCGAATGAATACGCCCTTCCACACCGCGCCGCCATTGGCCCGGGCCTCGCCGAAGCGTCCGACCATCGCCCCTTTCAACGGCGGGTCGAGGCGCCCCTTTAGCTGGCCGAACGGTACGCCATCCGGCGTGCGCACGACTTGACGCTCCAGCATGGCAACCACCGGTTCACGCGACGATTGACCACGGCGAATGCCTGCCGGTTCCTGCGTGCCGCCAGCCGGCGGCAGATCTTCGACCGCCGGCGCTTCCGCCTGCTCCCGGGCCAGCGTCTCCAGGCCCTCGATCAAGCGTCCGAGCCGCTGCTCGTCGAGTCTGAGGCTCGACACCTCGCGCTTCTGCTCCTTGACCCGCTTTGCCAGTTCGGCCGCGAGGCGCTTGTAGCGGGCCCTCGAATTCGACAATTCGCGCTGCTCGCGCTGCTGGCGTTCGGACAGCGCGGCTAGTTCTTCGCTGCGCTGGGCGATCCGCTGCTCGACTTCGCCGAGCAGCGCCACGTCCTGGCGTTGTTCGTCGATCAGCGACAGGTTGGCAGCCCCGATGCGCTGCAGATAGTAAGCGTCGCGCGCCACCTGATTGGGGTCCCGACTGGCCAGGAAGTCCACCAGCCGGGCCTCGCCACCGCCGACGTAATAGTCGTGCAGCCAGCGCGCGAGCCGCACATGCCGATCACGGATACGCGCGTCGAGTTGCGTCCGCTCGTCGGCGAAGCGCTTCAGTTCGGCCTCGACCGCGGACTGCTGGCGGCGCGTGTCGCGCAGCTTGCGCCCGATCTCGGACAGCGCGCGACCGGCCCGTGCGACCGACGTGCTCGCCTTGTCGCGCCGCGCCTGGTCGTCGTCGAGCGATCGCTGAACGGCCTCGATCTGTTGCTGCAGGCGGCCGAGTTCCGCCCGCGAGCGCGTGATCTCGCCGTCGTCGGCGACGCAGACGACCGGCAGCGCGAGCACCGCCAAGCCCGCCACGAGCCGTCGCCCGAGCAGCAGGATCGCCCTCCGGGCATTGCACAGCGCAGCCCCGGCCAGCCGGCTCGGCCGTTGGCTCATCGCCGGCGGACGCCGTGTCGGGACGCGCAGCTGCCCGGATCGGTTCAGGCTGCCTTGCCCTGGCCGGCAACCGCGGCCTGGGCGGCCTTGATGGTGTCTTCGTCCGCCAGGTAATAGCTGCGGATCGGCCGCACGTCTGGGCCGAGTTCATAGACCAGAGGCTGTGCCGTCGGAATGTTGAGGCCGACGATGTCCTCGTCCGAGACACCGTCCAGATACTTGATCAGGGCCCTCAGAGAGTTGCCGTGGGCCGTCACCAGCAGGCGCTTGCCGGCCAGGATCTGGGGCACGATCACGGTCTCCCAGTAGGGCACCGCCCGTGCCACCGTATCCTTCAGGCACTCGGTTCGCGGAAACTCGCCCTTGGGCAGCGACGCATAGCGCGGATCATCATCCGTGATGCGTTCGTCGCCCGCTTCCAGCGGCGGCGGCGGCGTGTCGTACGAACGGCGCCACACGAGCACCTGCTGGTCGCCGAACTTGGCCGCGGTCTCGGCCTTGTTGAGCCCCTGCAATGCGCCGTAGTGGCGTTCGTTCAAGCGCCAGCTGTGCTCGACCGGCAGCCACAGCGCGTCGAGTTCCTCGAGGACGATGTTGAGCGTCTTGTTGGCGCGCTTCAGCACCGACGTGTAAGCCAGGTCGAAGGCAAAGCCCTCGCGCCGAAGCAGGCGGCCGGCCGCACGGGCCTCGGCGACACCAGTCTCGGTGAGGTCGACATCGGTCCAGCCGGTGAAGCGGTTTTCCTTGTTCCAGGTGGATTCGCCGTGGCGCAAAAGAACGATCTTGTACATGGGAAAAGAAGTGGTTTGAGATTGGAGAAAGTGCCGCCGACGAACCGTTCCAGGGCCCAGAGGGGCGAGGCGAGGGTCGGCGAAAAGTGATATTTTATAGGAAGAGTTCGACCGCTGCGGTCAAGAGCACGGCAAAGTGAATAAAGCCATCATCGACCTGATCGACAAGAAGGAACACATCGAGACCGCAGCGCGCGCGCTCAAGGCGATTTCGCACCCGCTGCGGCTCAAGATCCTGTGTGTCGTCGGCGATGCCGAAGCTTGCGTGCAGGAGATCGTCGAGGCGGTCGGCACTTCCCAGAGCAACATTTCCCAGCACCTCGCCATTCTCCGCGACAAGGGTGTATTGCGCACCCGCAAGGACGCCAACCGGGTCTATTACCGCGTCGGCGATCAGCGCACATTGCAGCTCATCGTTCTGATGCGCGAGGTATTCTGCGGCGTGCCGCCGGAGAAGCGGTAGTTTCCCAACGGAGTCCCGATTGGAATTTCTTCAGCAAAACTGGCCTTGGGCCGCACTCGCGGTCGCCAGCGGCGGCATGCTGCTGTTTCAGACGCTCAAGGGCAAGAGCGCCGACGAGCTCGATCCGGTCCAGGCGACCCTCAAGATCAACCGCGAGGATGCACAGGTAGTCGATGTGCGCACCGCCGACGAATACCTCAAAGGCCACATCCCGAACGCCCGCAACATTCCACTCGCCGACCTCGAGAAGCGCAGCGGCGAGTTGGCCAAGGGTGGCCAGCCGGTGATCCTGTGCTGCGCCACCGGTGCCCGCTCGGGCATGGCGCTCGCGACCCTGCGCAAGGCCGGCATAGCGTCGGTCTTCAACCTTGGTGGCGGCCTGCAGGCCTGGGAGCGTGCCGGCCAGCCGCTGGCTCGCGGCAAGCGCAAGAAATGAGTGCCCGGGTCCGTATGTATGCCACCGCGACCTGCCCCTTCTGCATGCGCGCGGAAGCGCTGCTGAGGCGCAAGGGCGCCGCCGTCGAAAAGATCCGGGTCGACCTCGACCCGTCGCTGCGCGAAGAGATGATCGCGCTGAGCGGTCGCCGCACCGTTCCCCAGATCTTCATCGATGGCCGTCATGTCGGCGGCTGCGACGACCTGTACGAACTCGATCACGCCGGCGGACTCGATCCGCTACTCGCCGGGACCGACTGAACTCGGGCCCGAACCACGTATTCTTCAACACAGGTAGGACCCATGGCTGAAAACAACCAACCCGTATTCACGATCGAGAAGCTCTACGTCAAGGATCTGTCGGTCGAGGTGCCCAACGCACCCCAGGTCTTTCTCGAGCGTGAGACGCCGCAGATCAACGTACAGCTGCGCACCGACGGCAAGCAGGTCGGCGAAGGCGTATTCGAGGTCATGCTGACGGTGACCGTGGCCGCCAAGCTGGCGGAGGAGAAGAACGTGTTCCTGGTCGAGGTCTCCCAGGGTGGCCTGTTCCAGATCCGCAACGTGCCGGAGACCGACCTCGAGCCGATCATGATGATCGGCTGCGCCAACATCCTGTTCCCCTATGCGCGCGAGACCGTGTCCGACGCCGTCACTCGCGCCGGATTCCAGCCGGTGCTGCTGACTCCGGTGAATTTCGAAGCCCTCTACCAGGCACGCAAGAACCAGGGCCAGGGCGACGGCGCGGCCGGTGGCGCCGAGCAGCCGGCCCCCGAAACCCCGGTCCAGTGATGCGCCGGCGCATGCTCTCGGCCTTCGCCGCGGCCCTGGTGGCGAGTTCGACGGTCGGCGCCGCCGAGTTCAAGTCCTTGATTGCGCCGGCGATCTCCTACGATTCGCCGTCGGTGCAGGGACGCAAGCTCGCGATCATTCTGGCCGGCACGCCGGTCGAGGTCATCGTCGGACTCGACCGCTGGCTCAAGGTACGTGACGTCACCGGCGCCATCAATTGGGTCGAGCGCCGGCTGCTCAGCGACCGGCGCACGGTGCTGGTCAATGTGGACCGCCTGGTGGTGCGTTCGGAGGCATCGACGGCCGCCACGCCGAATTTCGAGGCCGAACGCAACGTCGTCCTCGAACTGCTCGAAGGCCCCCGCTTCGGCTGGATCAAGGTGCGCCACCAGGACGGCGACGCCGGCTACGCCCGCGCCGTCGAAGTCTGGGGCCTGTAGCCGGATGCGCATCGCCGTCTTCGGCGCCGGCGCCTGGGGAACCGCGCTGGCGCTCGCCTACTGCCCGGACCACGAGGTCACGCTGTGGTCGTGGCGCGACGACGAAATCGCCGAACTGCGCCGCGACCGCGAAAATCGTCGCTATCTGCCGGGCGTCGAACTGCCGCCATCGCTCAGCCTGACGGCCGATTTCGACGAGGCGGCCGAGGATGCCGCGCTTCACCTGATCGTGACGCCGCTGTCGGGTCTGCGCGCTACCGTCAGACGTCTGAAGCAGGTCGCGCCGGGAATACCGACGCTATGGGCATGCAAGGGCTTCGAAGCCGAATCCGCCCGCCTGCCGCACGAGATCGTCCATGAGGAACTGGGCACGGACGCACCGTGCGGGGCGCTGACCGGGCCCAGCTTCGCCGCCGAGGTGGCACGCCACATGCCGACCGCGATCACGCTGGCGTCGAGCCTGGAGGGTTTCGCCGAGCACTGGATCCAGCAGCTGCACCGGCCGACGCTGCGCCTTTACGCCAACAACGACGTGGTCGGCGCCGAAGTCGGCGGCGCCGTCAAGAACGTCATGGCGATTGCGGCCGGCATCTCCGACGGCATGGGATTCGGCTTGAACGCGCGCGCCGCCCTTATCACCCGGGGCCTGGCCGAGATGTCCAGGCTCGGCGTCGCACTGGGCGGTCGCCAGGAAACATTCATGGGCCTCGCCGGCATGGGCGATCTGATCCTTACCTGTACCGGCGACCTGTCACGCAATCGCCGCGTCGGCCTCGCCCTGGCCGACGGCAAGACGCTGGATCAGATCCTTGCCGAGCTCGGACACGTCGCCGAGGGCGTGAGCACCGCGCGCGTGGTCGGGCGGCTGGCCAGCCGCCACGATGTCGAGATGCCGATCTGCGAAGCCGTCCATGCGATCCTCCACGAGGGCTCGGATGCGCGCTCGGCGGTCGCCGACCTGCTGGCGCGCGACCCCAGGCCGGAGTGAGTGCATCGAGCCGTCTAGGCCTCGGCAGAACTGCCGACGAAGCCATTCTGCCGCCAGGCCTCGAACACCACCACTGCCACCGCGTTCGACAGGTTGAGGCTGCGATTGCCCGATACCATCGGCAACCGCAGCCGTCGTTCCACCGCGAATCGCTGCAGGACCGCGTCGTCGAGGCCACGGGTCTCGGAGCCGAACAGCAGTGCATCGCCCGGTCGGTACGCGATCCGGTCATAGCGGTAGCTGCCCCGCGTCGACAGGGCGAAACAGCGGGCGCCGTCGAGCGCCGACATGCAGGCGGCGAGGTCGTCGTGGACGCTGACGCGGGCGAGATCGTGATAATCCAGGCCGGCGCGCGCCAGGGCGCGGTCGTCCAGCGAGAATCCGAGCGGCCGCACCAGATGCAGGTGGCTGCCGGAGTTCGCGGCCAGCCGGATGATATTGCCGGTATTGGGGGGAATTTCGGGCCGGTGCAGAATCACATGGAACATCGACGGTCGCTGCCCTCTGTTGCTCAAACCGTCGACGGGGTGCGGGCGACGACCAGATTCACCACGCGTTCGGCGCCGGCCCCCTTTAGCGCAGCCGCGAGCGCGTCGAGGGTCGCACCGGTGGTCATGACGTCATCGACCACGAGGACGTGCCGCCCTTCGAGATCCACGTCCACTTTGAACGCAGCACGCAGGTTGCGCCGACGGGCGGGTGCGCCGAGACCCGCCTGGGACGGCGTCGCGCGCCGGCGCAGAACCTGCCGGTGGATCGACAGGGCCCCGGATCCTGCCAGCGGACGCGCGAGCTCGAGCGACTGGTTGAAGCCGCGTTCCTGCAACCGATCCCGGTGCAGCGGCACCGCCAGCACCGTATCCCAGCCGTCGCCCGCGCGCCCGGCCAGCCGATCGCCCAGCCAGCCGGCCAGATCGAGCGCGCCATGGTACTTCAGGGCATGGACCAGCCGGTCGATCGGAAATGCGTAGTCGAAGAGCGCGATCGTCGCATCGAACGCCGGCGGCGCGCCGACGCACCGCGCACAGCGGCCGCCGCCGGTATCCGGCAACGCGCAGACCGGGCATGCCCTCGCGGCTTGCCAGCGAGGCAGCACGGCGATACACGCCGCACAGAGCACGTCGATGTCACCTTCGGCACCGCACAGGAAACACTCGGCCGGCAGCAGCGCGGCAAACGATCGACGGGTGGCTCCCCAGATCGAGGAAATCAGGTTTGACAAATACTTGTCCGATCCGGGAACATTCATAATTTTGAATTATCAGATCTTCTCAGAGGCGGTTCGCGCATGAATTCTTCCGAGGCTACGGTAGTCGTCCATTCTCCCAGGTCCCGTCCCGCGGACCTCTGCTCGCGCTGGAGCGTCGATCAGGTCGAGGCACTGCTGCAAATGCCGTTCAACGATCTCCTGTTCCGCGCTCAGCAAGTCCATCGTGAGCATTTTGACCCCAATGCCGTGCAGCGATCCACCCTGCTGTCGATCAAGACCGGCGGTTGCTCGGAGGACTGCGGCTACTGTTCCCAGTCGGCCCGGCGCGACACCGGCGTCGACGCCGAGCCGCTGATGCAGCTCGAGCAGGTCGTCGAAAGCGCCCGCGCCGCCAAGCGCCGCGGTGCAAGCCGCTTCTGCATGGGCGCCGCGTGGCGTGGGCCGAAGGATCGGGACCTGGATGCCGTCGTCGGCATGGTGCGAGAGGTCAAGCAACTCGGCCTCGAGACCTGCGTGACCCTGGGCATGCTCAAGGACGGACAGGCCGAGCGCCTGAAGGCGGCCGGCCTCGACTACTACAACCACAATATCGACACGGCGCCCGAGCATTACGACAAGGTCATCACCACCCACAGCCTGCTCGACCGCCTTAGGACACTCGAGAAGGTTCGCGCGGCCGGCATCAAGGTGTGCAGCGGCGGCATCGTCGGCATGGGCGAAGGTCGCCGCGGGCGCGCCGCGATGATCGCAGAACTGGCCAACATGGAGACGCCGCCCGAATCGGTGCCGATCAACAGCCTGGTGCAAATCGATGGCACGCCGCTGGCCGGTGCCGAAACCGTCGACGGGTTCGACTTCGTGCGCACCATCGCGGCCGCTCGGATCACCATGCCGACCAGCTACGTCCGCCTGTCCGCGGGCCGCAGCGAGATGAGCGACGAGTTGCAGGCGCTGTGCTTCCTGGCCGGCGCCAACTCGATCTTCTACGGCGAGCGACTGCTGACGACCGACAATCCGGATGCGGATCAGGACGAACGATTGTTCGACAGGCTCGGCCTGACCGGAGTCTGATGGCGACCGGCGACGACTATCGCATCGACCGACGCGCGGTCCGCCGCAACAACCGGCGTCATGCGTCGGAAGCCGCGGGCTTCGATGCGATCGCCCGCGAAGTCGCCGCACGCATGGAAGAACGGCTGGACTACATCCGGCTGTCGCCACGCCGCATTCTCGACCTCGGCTGCGGGGCCGGCACGGACCGCGAGCGCCTGCAGGCCCGCTACCGCGAGGCTGACGTGCTCGGTGTCGATTCATGTGCGGCAGTACTGGGCGCCGGTCGCCGCCGTGGCCTGCTCGGCCGATTGCTCGGCGGTCGAGCACCGGCGACCGCCGCCGATGCACTGGCGCTGCCGTTTCGCCCGGCCAGCTTCGGCATGGTCTGGTCGAATCTGATGATGCAGTGGCTCGACGACCCGGCGCCGGCGTTCGCAGAAATTCACCGGGTGCTCGAGGTGGATGGCATGGTGATGTTCTCGAGCCTGGGACCCGATTCGCTAAAGGAATTGCGCCGCGCCTTTCCGGAAACGTCGGTACACCGTTTCATCGACATGCACGACGTCGGCGACGCGCTGGTCCGAGCCGGGTTCGGCGATCCGGTGATGGACATGCAGATGCTGACCGTCACCTACGCCAGCGCCGACAAGCTGCTCGCCGACCTGCGCGGTGGCGGCCACGCCAATGCCCGCGCCGACCGGCCCCGCGGGCTGCTCGGCACCAGGGCATGGCAGTCACGGCTGACTCGGCTCGACCAGGGAAGGCGCGACGGCGTGCTGCCGATCACGCTCGAACTGGTCTTCGGCCATGCCTGGAAGTTGCCGCCCAGGACGGACGAACACGGCCGCTCGGTGGTGCGATTCCATCCGCCCCGACCATGAGCCGACAGCGCCCACCACCGACACCGGTATGGGTGTTCGACCTCGACAACACCCTGCACGACGCCAGCCACGCGATCTTTCCCCAGATCAACCGGGCGATGACCGACTACATCGAGCGCCATCTCGCCGTCGACCGTGCCGAGGCGCACGCCCTGCGCGAACGCTACTGGCGACACTACGGTGCCACCATGACCGGTCTGGTCAAGCATCATGGCGTCGCTGCCAGCCATTTCCTGCTCGAGACCCACCGCCTGCAGGAACTCGATCGCATGCTGGTCTTCGATCGCCGGATCGCGCGCCTGTTGCGCAGTCTGCCGGGCCGCCGCGTGCTGTTTTCGAACGGCCCCCGCGACTACGCGATCCAGATACTGGCGGCAATGCGCCTGCTCGAGGTGTTCGAACGGGTGTTCGCGATCGAGGACATGGGCTACCAGCCCAAGCCAGGCAGCGGCGCGTTCCGTCGACTGCTCGGGCAATTGCGGCTCGATCCTCGGCAGTGCATCCTGGTCGAGGACAGCGCGGCCAATCTGCGACCGGCCAAGCGACTCGGCATGCGCACGGTGTGGATCAGCCCCTCACTGCGCAAGCCACCCCACGTCGACTTGCGGCTGGCCAGCATCACCGAACTGGCCCGCCGCTCGCGGGCGGCCCTGGGTCCGCTGGCGAGTGCGCCGGCCGCTCACCCGTGAGGAGGCCCCCCGGAGCCGGCCCGCCACCGGCATGGTCAGCCCCGCGGTCCCGCGAGTGCCCTCGCCGCATCCAGCGCGAAATAGGTCAGGATGCCGTCGGCGCCGGCGCGCTTGAAACAGAGCAGGCCCTCGAGCATGCAAGCCTCTTCGGACAGCCAGCCATTGGCTGCCGCCGCCTTCAGCATGGCGTATTCCCCGCTGACCTGATAGGCGTAGGTCGGCACCTGCAACTCGGTCTTGACCCGACGCACGATGTCCAGGTACGGCATGCCGGGCTTGACCATGAACATATCGGCACCTTCGGCGATGTCGAGCGCGACCTCCCGCACCGCTTCGTCGGAATTCGCCGGGTCCATCTGGTAGGTGTACTTGTTGCCCGCGCCGAGATTGGCGGCCGAGCCGACCGCATCGCGGAACGGGCCGTAGTAGCTCGACGCATATTTCGCGGAATAGGCCAGGATGCGGGTGTGAATGTGGCCGCCGCCGTCGAGTTCGGCGCGGATGCGTCCGATCCGCCCGTCCATCATGTCCGACGGCGCGACCACGTCGGCGCCCGCCTCGGCGTGGCTCAGGGCCTGGCGCGCCAGTGCTTCCAGGGTCTCGTCGTTGAGCACATAGGCACGCGGGTCATCCGGGTCGATCAGGCCGTCCTGCCCATGACTGGTGTAGGGATCGAGCGCCACGTCGGTGATCACGCCAAGGTCGGGAAAGCGCGCCTTCAGCGCTTGCACGGTGCGCTGCACCAGACCGTCCGGATTCCAGGCCTCCTCGGCACCGTCGCTCTTCTTGCCCGCCTCGACCACTGGAAACAGCGCCAACGCCGGCACACCCAATTCGCTGGCCTGCTCCGCAATCTGCAGCAGTCCGTCGACCGAAACCCGCGAGACGCCCGGCATCGACGGTACCGCCTCGACGGCACCACGGCCTTCGAGCACGAACGCCGGATAGATCAGATCGCTGGCCGTCAACACGTTCTCCTGCATCAGCCGGCGTGAAAAGCTGTCACGGCGCATCCGCCTCATGCGTGCCGAGGGAAAAGCGGGCGTAGGTCTCATGCGGGTCCTCTTTGCATCGAATTGAAAGGGCGGGAACTTACCGGGGGGTGCGCCATCAGACGCTACAGATGGTGCTGAGCCGTCTCCCGCTTCACCTCCCTGAGCGGGTGCCTTAATCTCCAATTAAGGCATTTCAACCCCTGGCAACCTCCCCTTTTGCCGGGGGTTTTCTTTTGTCTACCGTGTTCGCATCCGACGGCTGGGCGGTCGGCGCGATCCCGAGCCAGCCTCCGACGACCCGCTCGACGTCGTCGCGCCCGCTCTTCTTGAGGCTCGAGAACAGCTGGCAGCTGACCTGCCCACCCCACGCCGACAGCGCATCACGCACATCGGCGAGTGTCCTGGCCGCTTCGCTGCGGGTCAGCTTGTCCGCCTTGGTCAGCAGCACATGCACCGGCCGACCGCCCGGGCTGAACCAGTCCAGCATCTGACGATCGAGCGGCTTCAGCGGATGCCGCGCGTCCATGATCAGCACCATGCCGGCAAGGTTGGCACGCGTACGCAGGTAACGCTCCAGCAACCCCTGCCACTTGATCCGCACCTTCTCGGGCACCTCCGCATAGCCGTAGCCGGGCAGGTCCACGAGCGCGGAGCCGTCGCGAAGACGGAAAAAGTTGATCAGTTGGGTGCGACCCGGCGTCTTCGACACGAACGCCAGCCGGGTGTGGCCGGCGAGCGTGTTGATGGCGCTGGACTTGCCGGCATTGGAGCGGCCGGCGAACGCGATCTCGAGGCCCGAGGGCACGGGAAGGCCCGCCGGATCCGCCACCGACAGTTCGAATTGCGCGTTCTGGAACAAGGACATCGGAGTTTGGACCGGGCGCCCCGTTCGGCGGCAAAACCCAGCCGAAGGGCGGGAAAATTGTTGTGT
>JAGRFY010000123.1 GCA_020445765.1 Rhodocyclaceae bacterium
AGGCGATCGACGTCATCGACGAAGCCGGCGCGGCGCAGCGCATCCTGCCGAAGTCGAAGCAGCGCAAGACCATCGGCAAGCCGGAGATCGAGGAGATCGTCGCCAAGATCGCCCGCATTCCGCCGCGCAGTGTGTCTTCCGACGACAAGGCGGCACTGATGACCCTCGATCGCGACCTGAAGAACGTCGTGTTCGGCCAGGACGCGGCCATCGACGCACTCGCGCAGGCGATCAAGATGTCGCGCTCGGGCCTCGGCAACCCCCAGAAACCGATCGGCTGTTTCCTGTTCTCCGGGCCGACCGGCGTCGGCAAGACCGAGGTCGCGCGCCAGCTTGCCTATACGCTGGGCATCGAACTCGAGCGCTTCGACATGTCCGAGTACATGGAGCGCCACGCGGTCAGCCGGCTGATCGGCGCGCCGCCGGGCTACGTCGGCTTCGACCAGGGCGGACTGCTGACCGAGGCGATCACCAAGAAGCCCCATTGCGTGCTGCTGCTCGACGAGATCGAGAAGGCTCATCCGGACATCTACAACATCCTGCTGCAGGTCATGGATCACGGCAAGCTGACGGACAACAACGGCCGTCAGGCAGACTTCCGCAACGTGATCGTAATCATGACCACCAATGCCGGTGCCGAGTCGATGCAGAAGCCAATGATCGGATTCTCGGCGAAGCGCGAGACCGGCGACGAGATGGAAGAGATCAAGCGCATGTTCTCGCCGGAGTTCCGCAACCGGCTCGACGGCGTGATCTCGTTTGCTGCGCTCGACCAGGGAATCATCCTGCGCGTGGTGGACAAGTTCCTGATGCAACTCGAGGCGCAACTCCACGAAAAGAAGGTCGTGGCGACCTTTACCGATACGCTCAAGGCCTGGCTCGCAGAGAACGGCTTCGACCCGCTGATGGGTGCGCGACCGATGGCCCGGCTGATCCAGGACACCATCCGGGCAGCGCTGGCCGACGAACTTCTGTTCGGCCGGCTGGCCAACGGCGGGCACGTCACGATCGACCTGGACGACGACGGCAAGGTCAGGCTGATCTTCGAGGAAGAAGAAGAACCCGCCGCCCAGGTGTAGGCGACGAGTCTGGTCATCGGGCGGGCGGCCGCAGGGCCGCCCGCCCTTTTCTGTGCGTGACCACGGGCACGCAATCGAACATTCCAACGGGGAAGAGCAATGACGTTCCAGACGGCCGATCTGTGTGACGAATACGACGAACGCGTGCGCGTGGTCGCGCCGATGGGCTTTCGCAGTTTCGGCGGCAGGCCGGCCTTCGGCGGCCCGATCACCACGATCAAGGCGTTCGAGGACAATTCACTGGTGCGTACGGCACTGGAAGGCGGCGGCGAAGGACGGGTACTGGTCGTAGACGGTGGCGGATCGATGCGCTGCGCGATGGTCGGCGACCAGCTCGCCCTGCTCGGCGTGACCAACGGCTGGAGCGGCATTCTCGTCTATGGCTGCATCCGCGACTCCGCCGCAATTGGCGAGATGGACATCGGCGTCATGGCGCTCGCGACCCATCCACGAAAGAGCGTCAAGAAGGGCATCGGTGAACGCGACATCACCGTGAACTTCGGCGGCATCGCGTTCGTGCCGGGCCAGCATCTTTATGCCGACGCCGACGGCATCCTAGTCAGCGATGTCGCGGCCGACCTGAAAGCGGTC
>JAGRFY010000124.1 GCA_020445765.1 Rhodocyclaceae bacterium
GAACAGCACCAGGTAGATCAGGATCACGCTCATCAGCCACTTCGGTCCCATCAGGCGATCCGGTGCCAGCGCCGAGCCGAGGAAGGCACCGAAGAAGCCGACCACGAAGACCAGGCCGATCGCGGTCAGGAAGACGTTGCCGTTCATGATCGCTGCGAGCGCGTTGAAGAGCCCCATCAGGGCGTCGACGTTGCCGTAGCTGAAGATTTCGTAGTTCATGGCGACTCCCCTGCGCTCCCCTGCCCTAGCGCGTCGAGATGCCCGCGTAGCTCAACAGATCGGCGAGCTGCTGGGGCATGTTGGCGCGCATCGTGCGCTTCAACTGCGCGACATCGGTGGCGAAGGCGACGAAGCTCTGGGCCTTCTGCTCGGCCACCTGGCGCTCGGCCTGGATCGTGCCGAGGAAGGTCAGGGCGGCACTGCGATGCAGCTCGATGCGGCCGCGCTGGTTGGTGTCGAAGCGGTTGTCGAGCAGGGCCACGTCAGTGCCCATGCGGGCAGCACGCGCCAGCAGGGCGTGGGCGAACTCGATCGCCACGTACTCGGCGTACTGGTTGATCTTGGCCTCGGCGATGCCGGCGTTGTTGACCGCATTGGACGCGGCGAGCAATTGGTAGACCGGCAACGGCACGGAGTTGACGAAATCGATCTCGGCAGGCGTCGGCGCGGCGCTGGCCGTGGCGATCTTGTCCGAGAGGCTGCGCATGATGCCGACCACACGGGTGGTCAGCGAGGGCTGGACCACGACCGTCTCATTGACTGCCGTGCAGTCAGGCAGGTTGGCGCACTTCAGCAGCTTGATGGCTACGCTGCCTGGCGGGATCGGACCACCAGGGTTGGTATTGCCCTGCAGCAGGTCGGCCATGCCGCGCACCGTCGGGATGTAGGGTTGCGGCTCCGAGGCCCCGTCTACGGCACGCGGGTAGAGCGTCGTGCCGGTAATCGACATGATCAGTTCGCGATCGTCGTCGTCCAGATGCGGCCATTGCTTCAACACCGACCACACCAGGTTGCCCTCGAAGGGCACCATGTCGGCGGTGGCCGGGTCGGCAGCGGCGGCGTTGAAGACGTTGTTCACGCCGGCGGAATCCTGGCACAAGTCGCGCGACTCGTTGGCGTCCGAGGCCTGCCCCGTCCACGCGGCGACCGTCTGGCAGGCGCGGTTGGAGGTAAAGCCTGCGAGGTTGGTGCCCACGCCGATGATCTGCTGGGCCGCTTCGCAGGAGCTGATGTTGGCCTGGTTGACGAAGGCCTCGGCATCGCGGAACCACTTGATCTCGGTTTCGAAGAGCGGCTCCACCGAGGCCAGCAGCATGTTGAAGATCATCGCCGGCAGCGCGCTGGTGATGTTCTGCAGCAGGTTCTTGAATTCCGACGAGGCGATGTGCGAGAAGCTGCCGCCATAGATGTCGATGCCGCCGCAGCCGGCCTTGATGTAGGGCGCCGAGAAGGCGGCGAGCTGGTAGCTCTTGGTGGGGGAACGCACGAAGAGCGAGCCGCCGGTGTAGGTGTTCAGCGTCTGGCCGCGAAAGGCCTGGGGCACGGTGACGTTGCCCACCACGCCGAGGTCGTCGAACATCTGCTGGGCCGAGTCGTTGAGCGAGCCGGCCGCTGCCGGCATCGAGAGCACAAGCAAGAGGCCTGCGGAGATCGCCGCCTGCGCGAGGATGCGGGTCGGGGAGCGGAACATCATCGGGAAACCTCCGACAGGGCGCCCGCCAATCCCGGCAAGGGCGTGTTCTGGGGGGTGGGGGCCGGACTGGCGATCGCCTCGACGCGCTCGGCGAGTTCCATCTCGGCCATCACGCCGTAGCCCACCGGCGTGATGACGGCCTTCTGCGGGTCGGCCAGGAAGAGCGCCGGCAAGGTATTGACCGAGAGCGTGCGCGAGATGCCATTGTCCCGGCGCGCCAGGGGGAAGCCGGGCAGCGCGCTGCCGTCCATGCTGATCGGAAACACCTGGATGCCGGTGGCGCGGCTGAAGCCCTGCAGGATCGGCGCGAAGGCCTCGCAGCGGGCGCACTCGCCGTTGTAGAAGAAGTAGAGCACCTGGGTGCGGGCCAGGCGGTCGAAGAGCGCGGCCCGCTTCGCCCGCCGCTCGGCTTCATAGACCGTCAGGCCGACCCGGTTCACCGGCCGCTCCTGGGTGAAGTCGAACTGCGGATTGGCCCACATCATGCGCTGCCAGACGTCGGCCGCATCGCTCGCCCGGCGTACCATGGCGGTCTGCAGCTCGGCCATCTCGCGGGCGTTCTCCGGGCTCGGGTCGATGAAGAAGCGCATGCGCGACTCCTTCATGCGGCGCTGGAAGTCGTCGAAGCGCTGCCGCCATTCGGGCTTCGCCGGTTCGGCCGGTGCCACGATCTGGGGCGGCCGGGGCTCCGGCGGCGGTTCTGTCGCCCGCGGCGGATCCTCGTACCAGAACCAGCCACCCGGATTGGACTCGGCAGGATCATCCGCCGCTGCGGCCTGCGGCGGCTGGGCAAGCCCCATCACCAAGAGCCCCAGCAAGGAGAGGATGCCGCGGGCGCGCCTCACTGGCTCGCCTCCGGGAAGTGGCCATCGGCACAGTAGCTGGTCTGCCAGGTCACCGCCACGTCCTCGGGCGCGGCGCTGCGGCCCTCGGCATTGCGGTCGATCACGCCCGACTGCCGGGCATTCACTTCGAGGCGCGCGCAGCCGGGCGCGCCCTCGAGGAAGGCAAGCCGGCGAACCCGGTATTCCAGCGGCGCCGAGGTCCCGAACTGGCGTTGGAAGAAGGCGCGCGATTCCGGCGTATCGTAGGCGCCCTCGCCATGGCCGCTCTCGATCGCGGCCAGCATCAGGGGCCGCAGGCTCTCCACCGCGCTCAGTTGGGCGCCGGCCTGGGTGGGCAGCCACAGGCCGGCAAGGACAGCGACGGCGGCCAGTGCGGCGCTCATTGTGGTGGTGGGCATTGGCCAGCTCCGTAGTAGCAGGTGTCGGGATCGGCCCGCGCGGCGGTGTCGGTGGAATCCACCGGCGCCGGATGGATCGAGTCATAGAACTCGGTGAAATCCATCCGGGCGAGATCCAGTTGCTGCAGCTCGACCGCGGTGAAGCCGCCGCAGTTGGGGTTGCGCGCCGTGCCGAGGCCTTGACCGAGCTGGGCCTTGCCCTGCCGGTTGATCAGCTTGGCGAGGATCGAGTTGAAGCAGCAGTAGGTCTCGGTGCGCTCGATGCAGGTACGGATGAAGCGCAGGCGCCGCGAGCAGTAGGAGCCGCGGGCGTCGCAGAGCCCCGCGTCGCGCTTCATGGCGAGTTCCTTCTCGCGGTCCGTGCAGTTCATCAGGCTGGCGTTGGACAGGGCGAGGACCGCGTTGGCCCAGAAGGACGGCGAGAGCGTGGAGAGCACGTTCTCGACCGAGAAGTCGCCGTTCAGGAGATCGCTCACCGTCTGTTCGTCGCCGCCGGTGGCCACCGAGAAGCCGCGCTTGACGTGCTTGGGCGAGTCCGAGCCGAAGAGCGCATCGAAGGTCCACGGCGAAGGCCCGGTGAGGCCCGCCTGGAGGGCGACCGCGAGGTTGTTGAAAGCTGCCGCCGGACCGCCCGAGCGATTGCAGCAATTGACCAGGCCGAAGAGCTTCTTGCGGCAGCGGTTGTCGAAGCCGGCGAAGAGTGCGTTGGCGTTCTCGTTGTACTTGCCGGCCTGACGGGCGATCTCCATATAGGACACCACCTGCGCGAAGTCGCCATTGGGCGGGTGGCCGGTGTCCCACACCATGCCGTTCTGGTCGGTGTAGGTCTGGTTGGCGCAGTTCGTCACCGCCTCGGTGCGGCGGGTGTCGCTGGTGACACACGAGAAGTCCTTGGTCACCAAGGTGCAGATCGACGTGTCGAAGGCGTCGTAGTCGTCGCAATGCTGGCCGGCGGGCGTGCATTGGCCGAAGCGCGGCTGATTGCAGTCCGAGCGAGGATCCTGATTCACGCAGTTGAAGGTGTTGGTGTAGGCCCAGCAATGCCGGTTCACCCACAGCCGGTTGATGAATCGGTCGTGGGGAAACTCGTCGCTGCACACCGAGTTCACCCGCTCGCACTTGTCCAGGCGCCCGTTGGGCGAGCCGCCGGTGGGCGCGGTGTTGTCGCCATCGGGCAGCAGCAGCCCGGGCGGCACCCGGCTCTCCATGCCCGCGCACGGGTTGATCCAGTCGTCGGTGACCGTTGGAAGCGCAGCCTCCTCAACGATCTCGGTCTCGGTGTCCATGTCGGCCGGCCGCAGGTTGCCACTGGTATCCTGGCATTGGGCGAACTGGCCGCTGCCGACCATGGTTTCGCCGGCGCCGCAGCTCGGGTTGTAGTGGGTGATCTCGCGCTCGCAGTAGTAATCGCCGTTGGGATAGTTGAAGGTGCCATCGGCGCCGGCCGCGCAATGCCAGGTGACGGTGACATCGCGCACCTTGGTGCACATCTGGTCGAGCACCCGCAGGTAGTAGTCGTGGCAGCTCTGAATGTCGGTGGTGACGGTGCCGACCTGGACCAGATCGGTGCCGCAGGCCGAATAGCCTAGTGAGGGGTTGTCCAGCGGCGCCGTACCGAGATTGCGCGCTGCCGTCACTTCCGGATCGTTGTCCATCGGGGGCGCTGCCTGGCGCGTGGCTTCGTCGGCGCGCACGGTGTTGAGGGCTTCGCACTCCGGGCTGGACTGGGCCGCGCTGGCGCAGGCCGCCGTCTGGTCGGCCACCGCCTGGTCGCGATCAGCCTGGTCGCCGCCGAGCGCGGTCTGCGGGGGGTGATCGGTGTAGCCCGGCGTGCCATCGATCGCCGGCTGTTCGCTGAGCGTGCCGATCGTCGCGCGGGCCGCCTCACCGGCCGCGCGCGCCTCGTCCTCGACCGTGGCGGCAATCGCCGCGCGGTTGGCCAGCATCGCGGCCAGCATCGTGGCCAGCCACAGGAGCCGCGTCGGTCGCCACATCACGATCCCCTGCCCTTGCGCGCGCCGGCCACGGCCGCGCCGAAACCGGACACGTTCTCGAACTGCTCCAGCGCGTAGGCGATCGGTACGTCGCCAACGAGCTTCACGAAGTCCGCATCGCTGTAGCACTGTCCCAGTTCGCATGGCCGGTGGAGGGCACCCGGCTGCAGCAAGACATAGGTAGGTACCGTCTGCACGTCGAAGCGCAGGAAGGCCTCGGAGTCGAGCACCCAGCCGACCCTGCGCTTGCCCAACAGATCGCGCACGGCGCGGAAGGTGGCCGTCAGATCGCCATCGACCAGACCGCGAAGGACCAGCACCGTGTTGCTGCGCTCGGCGTCGTCCACCAGCCGTTCCAGCGAGGCCTTGGGCATCGAGAAGGAGACGAAGGCGAGCAGCCCGGCCGAAGGGGTCAGCACCTGGCGCGCCTGTTCGGCCGCGAGCCGCTCGTAGCGTTGCGAGAGCGCACCGACATCGACCGGAGGCGCCGCCGGCGGCTGCGGCAAGGCCTCCACCCGCGGTGTGCCGATGGGTGAGCGCCCCTCGTTGGCGAGGCGCGCCGCCCGCGCCGTGGCGGCATCAAGGCGGGCGCGCAGCTCGTCGGCCGTCTCTGCCTGGGCGGGCGGCAGGCTGGCGAGGCCCAGCAGGAGGGCGGTCAGAAGCGGGCGGGCGTTCATGGCGGGCTCCCTCAATAGGTGAAGCAGCAATTGCGTTTGCGAAAGAGCAAATACAGCGCGTCCTCGCCCTGCACCGGGAACTCCTTGCCGGCCCGCCACGGTACGGAACTCGCGCCGAAGGGCTGGCAGCACTTGCCATCCACCAACCCGGTATTGATGATCGGGCCGAGCATCTGGGTCTTGTAGGCACGGTGGTCCATCACCCCGTCCGGATACGGACCGCACAGCGCGCCCCAGCCGTGATAGCGCCATGAGAAGAAATACTTGTGCAGCTTGTACATCAGGCGCTGGGTGGCGAGCAGCGTGGTGTCGACCATGCCGTTGTGATGGACCGTCCAGCCAGTCTGCGGGTACAGCGTGCCCTGACAGCCCGCGCACCAGAACAGCGGCTCGAGCCCGATGTAGGCGGTGGCAGCGACACAGTCGGCCGCGCACGCCGCGATCGCCACCGGCGAGGCGAAGAGCGCAGAATCGGCGTTGAAGATCGAGTTCAATTCGGTCTTGTGCCAGCTCGCATCGATCTCGGTCATGTAGGTGAGGTCCCACAGCGTCTGCATGAAGCACGGGTTGTCGGTGGACATGCCGAGGATCCAGAACAGCGGAAAGATGTAGTGGTGGGCCTGGTAGAAGGCTTCGTTGGTGTGGGCCGTCACGCTCGGCAGCTTGCGGCCGTGGCGCGGTGTGGTGAGATCCGTGGAGAGGATCTGGCCACCCATCGAGGGCAGGCAGTAGGGCGTGCGCACCACTTCGGAGAGGATGGAGGGTTCCCAGAAGCCGAAGGTCAGGCCGATGCGCTCGACCGGCCAGCCCGGACAGATGCACTCCGGCCATTCCGGATTCTCGGTATCCGACTGGCCACCCATGTTGGCGATCGGGATATCCCCCAGGGTGAGGGGCAGCATGCAACGCCAGCAGACGTTGCTCACGTAGTCGCTGACCGGATAGCTCGGGCAGCTACCGAGCGCATTGGCGGTCATGCCCCAGGCGCTGGTAGCAAGCGTCAGCGCGCCGGCGAGGCCGACCAGGCACAGAATGAAGCGTTTCATGGCGCAAACTCCGTCACCCGAAGCGCCCTGCCCTCCTGCACCACCAGCGCCGGCACCGCACGCACCCCCAGCTTGGTGGTGAGTTCGCCCTTCTGGTCGAAGAAGACCTGACGCTTCCACTTGAGATTCAATTCGACCCAACTGCCGGCGACCAGGATCGGCGTGAACAGATCGTCGCGCTCGACGCGCATGCGTTCCGCATAGGCCACCTGGTCGGGATCGCGCGCATCGAAGAACAGGATCGGCTCGGAGAGGCTCACGACGTCGAGCGGGTTGGCCCGCGTGCCGGCCGGATAGAGGACGTGGCCCTGCCCGTCGACCACGGGCTCG
>JAGRFY010000023.1:0-37725 GCA_020445765.1 Rhodocyclaceae bacterium
GTGTTCCAGCGGCCCTTGGTGATGCCGATCGTGAACATGATGAAGAACGAGTAAAGGCCAGTCTTCTCGACGACGATTCCGTGTTCGGCGAGATACTTGGTCAGCACGCCGGCCGGGATGCCCCAGTCGGCAAAATCGCCATCCACATCGAGGCCCGGTGTGATCAGCGTCGCCTTGATCGGGTCGAGCATGTTGAAACCGGGCGCCAGATCGCCGAATCCGTGCCAGCGCTCACCCGCGCGCAAGGTCCAGTCCTCGCGTTCCGCGAGGCCGTCTTCCGAGAGATAGTCCGGCCCCCAGACCGCAAACCACCAGTCGTCTGCGCCGAATTCCTCGCCGACCTTGCGCATCGCACGGCGGAAGTCGAATGCCTCAGCCAATGACTCCTCGACCAGCGCAGTACCACCCGGCGGCTCCATCATCGCCGCGGCGACGTCGCAGGAGGCGATGATGGCGTACTGCGGCGAGGTCGACGTATGCATCAGGTAGGCTTCGTTGAAGCGATGGCGGTCGAGCGATCGCTGCTCGGAGTCCTGAACCAGGATCTGCGAGGCCTGCGACAGGCCGGCCAGCAACTTGTGGGTCGACTGGGTGGCAAAGATCATCGACTCCCTGCAGCGCGAACGGTCGGCGCCGATCGCGTGGAAATCGCCGTAGAAATCGTGAAAGGCCGCATGCGGCAACCAGGCCTCGTCGAAGTGCAGCGTGTCGATCCTGCCGTCGAGCTCTTCCTTGATCTCCTCGACGTTGTAGAGCACCCCATCGTAGGTGCTCTGGGTGATCGTCAGCACCCGCGGCTTGGCATTCTTGTCGGTGGCGAACGGGTTCGCCTGGATCTTGCGCCGGATGTTCTCCCATGCAAACTCCTGGCGCGGGATCGGGCCGATGATGCCGAAGTGATTGCGCGTCGGCATCAGGAACACCGGAACGGCGCCGGTCATCACGATCGCATGCAGCACCGACTTGTGGCAGTTGCGATCGACGACGACGATGTCGCCGGGGGCCACCGTCGAATGCCATACGACCTTGTTCGAGGTCGACGTTCCGTTGGTGACGAAGAACAGGTGATCGGCATTGCAGATCCGCGCGGCATTGCGCTCGGACGCGGCCACCGGGCCGGTGTGATCGAGCAGCTGGCCCAGTTCGTCGACCGCATTGCAGACGTCTGCCCGCAACATGTTCTCGCCGAAGAACTGGTGGAACATCTGCCCAACCGGGCTCTTAAGGAAGGCGACGCCGCCGGAGTGACCGGGGCAATGCCAGGAATAGGAGCCGTCCGCGGCATAGTGGGTCAGTGCCCGGAAGAAGGGCGGTGGCAGGCTGTCGAGGTAGGCACGCGCCTCGCGCACGACATAGCGGGCGATGAATTCGGGCGTATCCTCGAACATGTGGATGAAGCCGTGCATTTCGCGCAGCACTTCGTTGGGGATGTGCCGCGAGGTACGCGTCTCGCCATGAAGAAAGATCGGGATGTCGGCGTTGCGGTGACGGATCTCGCGAACGAAGGCGCGCAGATCGTCGATCGCCTTGCTCGCCGCCTCCGGGGACGAGAATTCCTCGTCGTCGATCGACAGGATGAAGGCAGAGCCGCGACTCTGCTGCTGCGCGAACGACGTGAGGTCACCATAGCTGGTTACCCCGAGGACTTCCATTCCTTCGTTCTCGATCGCCTTCGCCAGCGCCCTGATGCCGAGCCCCGACGTGTTTTCGGAGCGGTAGTCCTCGTCGATGACGATGATCGGAAAGTGAAAGCGCATCAGCCTCTCCCCGGGGAGCACGGTATTCGACGGTCGGCCCGACCGGTGTGCCGGGCGACCGAGCTCAGATCTTCGGCAAGGTCACGCCGCGCTGGCCGAGATACTTGCCGCCGCGGTCCTTGTAGGAGGTGTCACAGACTTCGTCCGACTCGAAGAACAGCATCTGCGCCACCCCCTCGTCGGCATAGATCTTCGCGGGCAAGGGCGTGGTGTTGGAAAATTCCAGTGTCACATGGCCTTCCCACTCGGGTTCGAGCGGTGTCACATTGACGATGATGCCGCATCGGGCGTAAGTGCTCTTGCCCAGGCACACCGTAAGGATGTTGCGCGGTATCCGGAAGTACTCGACCGTGCGGGCGAGCGCAAAGGAGTTCGGCGGAATGATGCAGACATCGCCGACGAAATCGACGAAATTGCGTTCATCGAAAGCCTTCGGATCGACAATCGTCGAATTGATGTTGGTGAAGATCTTGAATTCGTTGGCGCAACGAACGTCATAGCCATAGCTCGACGTCCCGTAGGAGACGATCTTGCCGCGCTCGGTCTGGCGCACGAGATCAGGCGCGAACGGATCGATCATCGCGCACTGCTCGGTCATGCGCCGGATCCACTTGTCGGACTTGATGGACATGCGAAGCGAAGCCTCCCTGCGGGCCATCTCCACCACCGTCAGGCGAGCGGCGGCAGCCTAAAGCGGCGTATTCTAAACGGTGCACGCGATTCGGTCAGCGACGCATCGACGCGCCCCCCCCGCCCCCGATCCGGCAGCACTTCGCTCAGGTGTTCTGGACGACGATACTCGGGAAACGACTGCTCATGTCGCGTGCCTTGAGGGCCACCGCGACCGCCAGCCGCCGTGCGATGTCGCGATAGGCCTCGGCCACCTTGCCGTCCGGATCGGAAGCCACCGTCGGCGCGCCGGCGTCGGCTCGCTCGCGGATGCCGAGATCCAGCGGCAGGTCGCCGAGAAACGGAATACCGTAGTCGTCGCAGATCCGCTGGCCGCCACCCTGTCCGAAGACGTGCTCGGCATGCCCGCAGTTCGAGCAGACGTGGATCGACATGTTCTCGACCACGCCAAGGATCGGAATGCCAACCTTCTCGAACATCTTGAGCCCCTTGCGCGCGTCCAGCAGCGCAATGTCCTGGGGCGTCGTGACGATCACCGCCCCGGTCACCGGCACACTCTGTGACAGCGTCAGCTGGATGTCGCCGGTGCCCGGCGGCATATCGACGATCAGATAGTCGAGTTCCTTCCAGTTGGTCTCGGTCAGCATCTGCTTCAGCGCCTGGGTCGCCATCGGTCCGCGCCACACCATCGGCGTCTCGATGTCGATCAGGAAACCGATCGACATCACCTGCATGCCGTGGGCGGTCAGCGGTTCCATTGTCTTGCCGTCGAGGGTCTCCGGCCGCTGTTCACCGACACCCAGCATCTGCGGTTGCGACGGCCCGTAGATGTCGGCGTCGAGCACGCCGACCCGGGCACCCTCGGCGACCAGCGCCAGTGCGAGGTTGGCCGCGGTGGTGCTCTTGCCGACGCCGCCCTTGCCGGAAGCGACCGCGATGATGTTCTTGACCCCCGGCAGCAGCTTGACCCCGTGCTGCACGGCATGGGCCACGACATGGCTGCGGATCGACACGTCGAGCCGGCCGATGTCCGGCAGCGCGCCGCGCAATCCGTCCTCGACCAGTTGCCGGAGCCGCTCGATCTGGGTTTTCGCCGGATAGCCGATCTCGATCTCGAGGCTCACGTCCGAACCGGCGACGTCGAGCTTTCTCAATGCGCGGCCGGCGGCGATCTCACGCGCGGTGTTCGGGTCCTTCACCGCCTTCAATGCCTCGGTGACCTGTTCGGCCGTGATGCTCATCTGTGTCTCCATCGAGTTCCGGTTGATTGTGGATTCGCCGCGCGATGCCGATGCATGATACCGAAGTCCCAGGGCCGGGCGAACGCCGCATCGATTTCGCAAAGCACGGCTTAGTGTGTTTAATTGGAGCTGCGGTTCCGGTCGGCAATACAGCAACCAACAAGGAGAACACGCCTATGAAGCTCGGCACTTCGCTCGCAGCCTTTGTCGTGGCGATGCTTACCGCGTGCGCCACCTCGGCGCCGCCGCCGCCACCGGCGACCCAGCCGCCGGCTCCCGAGGAATCGCGGGCGCCGGTCGAGATCGAGGCGCCGACCGAGCCCGCATTGTCGACCGATCTGCGCCAGCGCCTTGGCGACAGTGGCGCCGGACTGGCCGAAGGCCCCGACGGTTCGGTTCGACTGACCCTGCCCGGCGCGATCGCCTTCACTTCGGGCAGCCGCATCGTCAGCCAGCCGGCCAGACCGATCCTCGACCGGGTCGCCGAGGCGCTGCTCGACAACCCGGGCTGGCGCATCGCGATCGAAGGTCATACCGACAGCGTCGGACGCGAGCTCTTCAATCTGGAACTCTCCCGCCAGCGCGCCACGTCGGTGATGAACTACCTGATCGAACAGGGCCTCGATGCCGGCAAGCTCGAATCGGTGGGGCGCGGCGAACAGGCGCCGATCGCCGACAATGCGACGGCCAAGGGCCGCGCGGCCAATCGCCGGATCGAGATCATCATCATGCCGGCCGCAGACTGACACCGCGCGAACAGAGGGGCGATCCGGCATGGCCGCGGTTTGATAAACTGATGGTTTTGCCCCGGATCCCCCATGTCGCGCCAGATCCTCGTCACCAATGCCCTTCCTTACGCCAACGGGGATATCCACCTAGGCCATCTGGTCGGCTACATCCAGGCCGACATCTGGGTCCGCTTCCAGCGCATGCAGGGGCATGCCGTGCACTATGTCTGCGCCGACGACACCCATGGCACGCCGGTAATGCTGCGCGCCGAAAAGGAAGGCATCACCCCGGAAGCATTGATCGCCCGCGTGCACGGCGAACACCTGCGCGACTTCTCCGACTTCGGCGTCAACTTCGACAACTACCACTCGACCCATAGCGAAGAGAACCGCTACTTTGCCGAGGACATCTACGGCAAGCTCAAGGCGGCCGGCCTGATCGACTCGCGATCGATCGAACAGTTCTACGACCCGGTCAAGAACATGTTCCTGCCCGACCGCTTCATCAAGGGCGAATGCCCCAAGTGCGGGGCGGCCGACCAGTACGGCGACAACTGCGAAGTCTGCGGTGCGGCCTACGCGCCGACCGATCTGAAGAACCCGTTCTCTGCCGTATCCGGCGCCAAGCCCGAAATGCGCCGCTCCGAGCACTTCTTCTTCAAGCTGTCGGACGACCGCGCAGTCGCGTTCCTTCGTGACTGGACCCAGGGCAGTAGTGCGAGCGGGACCCGTCGCCTGCAGCCCGAGGCCGCCAACAAGATGAAGGAGTGGCTCGGCGCCGAGGGCGAGAACAAGCTGTCCGACTGGGACATTTCCCGCGACGCGCCGTATTTCGGCTTCGAGATTCCCGGCTCGCCAGGGAAGTATTTCTACGTCTGGCTGGATGCACCGATCGGCTATTTCGCGAGTTTCAAGAACCTCGCGGACAAGGCCGGCGTGATCGACATTGCGCGCTTCATCGACGGCGATCGCGCAGGCGAGTCCGAACTGGTGCATTTCATCGGCAAGGACATCCTCTACTTCCACGCATTGTTCTGGCCGGCAATGCTGCACTTCGCGGGCTATCGCACGCCGACCCAACTATCGGTCAACGGTTTCCTGACGGTCGATGGCGCCAAGATGAGCAAGAGCCGCGGCACCTTCATCACCGCGCGCTCGTACATCGACCAGAAGCTCAATCCGGAATGGCTTCGCTACTACTTCGCCGCCAAGTCGAACGGCAGCATGGAAGACGTCGACCTGTCGCTCGACGACATGATCGCCAAGGTCAATTCCGATCTGGTTGGCAAGTTCATCAACATCGCCAGCCGATGCGCCGGTTTCATCAGCAAGCGCTTCGACGGCCGCCTCGGCGTGTCGGACCCGGAAGCCCTGGCGCCCTACCGCGCCAGCCTCGAGTCCGGCGAAGTCGCGAGGGCTTTCGAAAGCCGCGACTACAGTCGCGCGCTACGCGAGATCATGCGTCTGGCCGACGTCGCGAACCAGTACGTCAATGATAACAAGCCGTGGGAACTGACCAAGCAGGAAGGGCAGGAAGCGCGCATGCACACCGTGTGCTCGACTGCGCTGAACCAGTTCCGGGTGCTTGCCGGTCTGCTCAAGCCGATCCTGCCGGGCGTCGCCGAGCAGGTCGAAGGCTTCCTCAACATTGCGCCGCTCAAGTGGGGGCAGTTGATCGAGACGTTGCCGGCAGGACACGCGATCAACAAGTACCAGCACATGTTGACGCGCATCGAGCGGGTCCAGATCGACCGCCTGCTCGAAGCCAACAAGGCGTCGTTGGCGCCGACCACCGACAGTGCCAACCCTCAGCGGCATGCCGAAAGCCAGCAGAAGGAAGCCGAGACCCAGGTCACCGCCAGCGACGCCATCGCCATCGACGACTTCGCCAAGGTCGATCTGCGCATCGCGCGCATCGTCTCTGCCGAACACGTCGAAGGCGCCGACAAGCTGTTGCGACTGCAACTCGACATCGGCGAAGAGCGGCCGCGCCAGGTGTTCGCCGGCATCAAGTCGGCCTACGACCCGGCTTTGCTTGCCGGACGGCTGACCGTCATGGTGGCCAACCTGGCACCGCGCAAGATGAAGTTCGGAATGTCCGAAGGCATGGTGCTGGCTGCCTCGGGAGAAGGGCCCGGCCTCTACATCCTGTCTCCCGACAATGGCGCCGAACCCGGCATGCGGGTGCGTTGAGCGGGCTGCGTCGTCAGATCCCTGTCGCGGACGCAAAGCATGCCACTGACCGCTTCCAAACGCTGGTACGTGCAGCACCGCACGGGCCCCGAGGAGTCTCTGGATCGCCATTGAGCGCGCAGCAGCCTGCTGCCGCGCCCCTTCACGATTCCGGAGACCCCCGATGAAAGTCCGATTCCACCCCAAGATCCGCGACACGCTGCCCGACTATGGTCGCGGGCAACTATTCCACGACGTGTCGGCCGGCGCCACGGTCGGCGTGCTGGCACTGCCGCTGGCGATGGCCTTCGCGATCGCCAGCGGCATGAGCCCGGCGGCCGGCATCTGGACGGCGATCGTCGCCGGATTCCTGATTTCGCTGCTGGGCGGCTCGCGAGTCCAGATCGGAGGACCGACCGGCGCCTTCATCCCGATCATCTACGCCATCGTCGTCGAGCATGGCGTGCAGAACCTGCTGGTGGCGACGATGCTGGCCGGTGCGATGCTGGTGGCGATGGGCGCGTTCCGTCTCGGCAGCATGATCCGCTTCATCCCGATCTCGGTCGTCACCGGCTTCACCAACGGCATCGCGGTCGTGATCTTCCTTTCCCAGATCAAGGACTTCCTGGGACTTTCGATCGACTCGCTGCCCGGTGACTTCTTTGGTCGCCTCAGTTCCCTGCTGGGCCACCTCGACACCGTGCATGGGCCGACCGTGGCACTGTCGCTGGCCTCGCTGGCCGCGCTGCTCGGCTGGAACCGCCTCGGCCGCCGCATCGCCCTGTTTCGCGCGGTGCCCGGCCCCCTCGGCGTGCTGCTGGTTACGACCGCGCTGACCGCCGCACTGGCGCTTCCGGTCGAGACCATCGGCTCTCGCTTCGGCGGCATCCCGCAGGGTCTGCCCGCGATCGGCCTGCCCGAGCTGGTGTGGTCCGACCTCGGCAAGCTGATCGCGCCGGCACTGACGATCGCGATGCTCGGTGCCATCGAATCGCTGCTGTCGGCACGGGTCGCCGACAACCGGATCGACGACCGACACGATCCGAACCAGGAACTGCTGGCCCAGGGCGCCGCCAACCTGCTGGCGCCGCTGTTCGGCGGCTTTGCCGCCACCGGCGCGATCGCCCGCACGGCGACCAACATCCGCGCCGGCGGACGGACACCGATTGCCGGCATGGTACACGCGCTGGTGCTGCTCGCGATCGTGCTGTTGTTCGCGCCGCTGGCCCGCCACATCCCGCTGGCGACGCTGTCGGCGATCGTCGTGCTGGTCTCGGTCAATATGGGCGAATGGCACGCGTTCGCGCCGAGCGAACTGCGCCGCTTTTCGAGCACCTACCGGACGATCCTGCTCGGCGTGTTCCTGATCACCGTGGTCTTCGACCTGACCCTCGCGGTCGAGATCGGCATGGTGCTCGCGAGCCTGTTCTTCATTTACCGGATCTCCGACCTGACCCGGATCGAGCGGGTGCCGCTCGAGGATCACTATGGTGTCGAAGCACTGAGCCGGGCGGACGGGTCTCACCGGATCCAGGCCTTCAGACTCTACGGCAGCCTGTTCTTCGGTGCTGCCAACAAGCTCGAAACACTATTGCTGCAGCAGCCTGGCCGTGCCGACGTGGTGATCCTCGACATGGACAAGCTGATCAACATCGACACCACCGGCCTCGACATACTTCAAACACTGCACCGGAATCTGCTAAAAAGAGGTGCGGCGCTGATTCTATGCGATCTCAATGCCCAGCCCGGCTCGCTGCTCCGGCGCTCGGGATTCATCGATCGTCTCGGCGCCGAAAACATCGCGGGCAACCTGACCGACGCGCTGCTTCGCGCGCAGGGCATTCAGCCCGCCACACGCGCTCCCTGACGCAACGACGCAGCGGAGCCGGGAGGGGAAGACGATGAACATCATCTGCCGCCACCTGCTGATCAGGGGCAAGGTCCAGGGCGTCTACTACCGCGCGACAGCCCGCAACGAGGCGATCGCGCACGGGCTCAGCGGCTGGGTCCGCAATCGCACGGACGGCTGCGTCGAGGCCGTCGTGAATGGTCCGGAGGTCGCCGTCCGTGCATTCATCGACTGGGCCTTTCAGGGCCCGCCGGCCGCCCGCGTCGATGCGGTCGAGGTCGAGGAATCCGAAGACGCCAGCCACACCGGTTTCTCGATGCGATCGACAGTCTGAGCGGACACACTGCTGCGCGCCGCCGTCAGGCCATATAGACCAGTTCGACGGCCTCCGGCTCGAGCCAGTCACGCAGACCTTCGATCAAGGCCTCCTCCGGGCGAACCTTCCAGTCTCCACCGAGCGGCAGTTCGGCCTCGGCGTCGGTATTGCGATAGCGCACGCTGACCGGGCACCCACCGTCGCGAAACGGCGCCAGCAGGCCCTGCAGGCGCTCGACCGCGGCGGTCGCGCCGCTGCGCGACACCTCGCCATTGACCCGTATCTGCAAAGCACGGGCAAAGCGCGTGCGTGCCTCGCCGAGGCTCATCAGGCGCTCGGCCACGACCCTGAGCCCGCCCGAAAAATCGTCGTTGCCGACCTTGACGTCGGCCACCAGCAATTCGTCGACGACGATCCGGTCACGTTCCCGATCGAACAATTCAGAAAATATCGAGACTTCCCGCGGCTGGCTGCCGTCGTCGATCAGCACGAAGGCGATCTTGCCGCGAGCGGTAATCTTGGTGCGCACTTCCATCACCACGCCGGCAATGGTCACCACGTCCTTCGACGCTTCGAGCCGTGCCAGCGGGCGACGCACGAAGCGACGCACCTCCCCCTCGTAGGCATGAAACGGATGGCCCGACAGGAAGAAGCCGATGGCCGTCTTTTCCTCCTTGAGGCGCTCCTTTTCGGTCCACGGACGCACCCGCGCATAGTCGGCCGGCGGCCCCGCCGATTCGGGCAGCATGTCGAACAGGCCACCCTGCAGCGCGTTGGCCGCGGCCTGCTCGGCTGCCTCCATCGCCAACGGCACGGTTCCGAGCAACTGCGCACGATCGACGCCTCGCGAGCCATCGAGGGCATCAAAGGCACCGGCGCGGATCAGTGCCTCGACAACCCGGCGATTGACCGCCCGGCGGTCGACCCGCGCGCAGAAGTCGAACAGATCGGCGAACGGCTCGCCGGCCTGCCGCGCGGCGATGATCGACAGCACCGCCGGCTCGCCGACGCCCTTGACCGCGCCGAGGCCGTAGCGGACCGTCTTCGGATCGGTCGGCACGAAGCGGTAGAGGGAGGCATTGACGTCCGGCGGCAACACCACGATGCCGTTGGCCAGGGTGTCTTCGAAGAAGATCTTGACCGTGTCGGTATTGTCCAGGTCCGACGACATCGTCGCCGCCATGAAGGCGGCACAATGGTAGGCCTTGAGCCACGCGGTATGGTAGGTCACGACCGCATAGGCGGCGGTGTGCGACTTGTTGAAGCCGTACTCCGCGAACTTGGTCATCAGTTCGAACAGGTGCTCGGCAAGAGCCGGATCGTAGCCCTGCTTGACGGCGCCTTCGCGAATGATCTCGCGATGTTTGGCCATCTCGGCCGGTTTCTTCTTGCCCATCGCCCGGCGCAGCATGTCGGCGCCACCGAGCGTATATCCCCCGATGATCTGGGAGATCTGCATGACCTGTTCCTGATAGACGATGACGCCGTAGGTCGGCTCGAGGCAGGCCTTCAGGTCGGGGTGGAAGTAATCGATCTCCTGCTGTCCCTTCTTGCGCAGGATGAAATCGTCCACCATGCCCGAACCGAGCGGGCCGGGCCGGTACAGTGCCAACACCGCGATGATGTCCTCGAAGCGGTCCGGCTGCAGCTTCTTCAGGAGCTTCTTCATGCCGTCCGATTCGACCTGGAAGATCGCCGTGGTATTGGCGTCCTTCAGCACCTGGTAGGCGGCCGGGTCCTCGAAGCCCAGGCTCATCAGATCCGGTCGCTCGCCGGTGAGTTGCTCGACGTAGTTCAGTGCCAGTTCGATGATGGTCAGGTTGCGCAGGCCGAGGAAGTCGAACTTGACCAGACCGACCGCCTCGACATCATCCTTGTCGTATTGCGAGACCGGTGACGCGTCGTCACCGTCGGCGATGTAGAGCGGGCAGAAATCCGTGAGCTTGCCCGGTGCGATCAGCACGCCGCCGGCATGCATGCCGACGCCACGGGTCAGCCCCTCGAGCGGCAGCGCCAGCTCCCACAACTCGGTCACCGACTCGCCGTCGCCCGGATCAGCCATCATCTCCGAGATCTGCGGTTCCTGTTCGCGCGCCTCCATAAGCCCCAGCGGCTTGTTCTGGAGCACCGGAATCAGCTTCGACAGGCGATCGCAGAGGCCATAGGGCAGATCGAGCACTCGCCCGACGTCGCGCACCACGGCCTTCGACGCCATCGTGCCGAAGGTCGCGATCTGCGAGACCGCGTCCGCACCGTAGCGGCTGCGCACGTATTCGATGACCTTGTAGCGATTGTCCTGGCAGAAATCGATGTCGAAGTCGGGCATCGACACCCGCTCCGGATTGAGGAAGCGCTCGAACAGCAAGGCGTATTCGAGCGGATCGAGGTCGGTGATGCGCAGGCTGTAGGCCACCAGCGATCCGGCGCCCGAGCCACGGCCCGGCCCGACCGGCACGCCGTTCTCCTTGGCCCAGTTGATGAAATCGGCGACGATCAGGAAGTAGCCGGGAAAGCCCATCTGCACGATCGTGTCGGTTTCGATCTTGAGGCGTTCCTCGTAGCGCGGCCGCTCGCGCTCGCGTTCGACCTCGCCGGGATAGAGTTCCCTCAGCCGCTCCTCGAGCCCCGCCCTTGCCTCGGCGACCAGGAAGTCGTCCAGGCTCATGCCTTCCGGCGTCGGGAATTGCGGCAGGAAATTGGTGCCGAGTTGGACCTCCAGCGAGCAGCGGCGCGCGATCTCGACCGCGTTCTCGAGCGCTTCCGGCAGATCCGCGAACAGCGCGCACATCTCTTCCTGGCTCTTGAAGTACTGCTCGTCGGTGAACAGGCGCGGTCGGCGCCGGTCGGCGAGGACGTAGCCCTGGGCGATGCAGACGCGCGCCTCGTGGGCCTTGAAGTCCTCCCGCCGCGCGAACTGGATCGGATGGGTCGCGACCACCGGCAGCCCGAGTTCGTCGGCCAGCACGACCGCATCCCGTATGTAGGCCTCGGTGCCGGCATGGCCTGCCCGCTGCAATTCGATGTAGTAGGCGTCGGGGAAATCCCGCGCCCAGTCTGCCGCCAGCTTGTGGGCCAGCGCAGCGTTGCCGCGCGCCAGCGCCTCGCCGACGTCTCCGCCCATCGCACCAGACAGGCAGATCAAGCCGCTGGCGTGCTCGGGCACCAGCCACTCGCGACGGATCTCGGCGCGTCCGCGGAACTTGTTCTCCATGTACGCCCGGGTCAGCAGTTCACAGAGCTGGCCGTAGCCGCTGCGGTCGCGGCAGATCAGCAGCACCCGCCAGGGCTTGTCGCGATCACCGTCGTTGCACAGCCAGACGTCGCAGCCGACGATCGGCTTGAGCCCCTTGCCGCGCGCGCCCTTGTAGAACTTGACCATGCCGAACAGATTGCCGAGGTCCGAAATGCCGAGCGCCGGCATGTGGTCCGCGACCGCCGCGGAAAGCGCCTGGCCGATCATCGCGATTCCGTCGGAAACGGAGTATTCGGTGTGCAGCCGGAGGTGGACGAAGCGGGGATCGGGACTCGAATTCATGGGCTCGAATTCTACCCTTGCGGCCGCCGCCGGCGCCTCGCATGCGACGAATGCCGGCCTGTGGTCCGAGTCGCAGATCGAGGGCCATGGCCAACTCGGCGGATCGAACCTCGTGGCAGGGCGCGAACCATCGCGACGGCCGCGAGCAGCGCGAGGATCGGCGACGTCGCCACAGCACGCGATTGGCCCAATCGTGTTCCGGCACTTGGCAGCGCAAGAGACCCCTAGATCAGGGACAGCCCGCGCAACACCATGACGCCGATGCTGGTGGTCAGGATCGAGCCGACCGTGGTCAGCGCAATAATGTTGGCTGCCAGCGTCGCATTTCCCCCCATTGCCCGCACCATCACGTAGCTCGCCGCCGCCGTCGGCGCCGAAGACATCAACAGCAGCACGCCGAGATCGATGCCGCGAAAGCCCCATGCCAAGCCGCCGAGCACGAAGGTGAGCGGCACTGCCACCAGCTTGGCGGCGCTGGCCAGCAGCGTGCTGCCGACCTCGCGGCGCAGTTGCCGGAAGTCCAGCGCTGCGCCGGTACACAGCAGGGCCAGCGGCAGCGTCAGGTTGGCAAAGTACTGGCCGGACTGCAACACCCAGCCCGGCAGATCCAGCGCCAGCCAGGAGACCGGCAGCGCCAGCACGATCGCGATGATCAGCGGATTGGTGACGATGCTGCGCGCCGTCGCGCCGAGCTCCTGGCTGCGGTTGAGCGATCGGCCCAGCGTGATCACGGCGATCACGTTGAAGACGATGGTGACCAGGGCAAGATATAGCGACGCCGCCACCAGACCGTCGTCGCCGTAGGCGTTTACGCAGTAGGCCAGGCCGACGATACCCATGTTCGAGCGAAAGCCTCCCTGCACCACGACGCCGCGATCGCGCGGCTCGGGCACCAGTCGCGCGGCGACGAGTTCGAGCACCAGCCAGACGACGATGCTGGCGACGACGCCGAAGGCGATCAGCTCGGGATTGGCGGCTTCATGGAAGCGGGTCTTGCCGATGCTGATGAACAGCAGTGCCGGCAGCGCGACGTTGAATACCAGGCGCGAGCCGGTGTTGATGAAGCCGTCGTCGATCAGTCGGCGTCGCATCAGCCAGTAACCGAGCGCCAGCACGACGAAGATCGGTCCGGTGACCGACAGCGAGAAGTCGATGACGCCGAGGAAATCGCTCACATGGTCATACCGCGGCACTTCCGTCCGGCCGTCGCACCCGATACCAGGCCG
The DNA here is from genome assembly GCA_020445765.1 of Rhodocyclaceae bacterium. Lineage (GTDB taxonomy): Bacteria > Pseudomonadota > Gammaproteobacteria > Burkholderiales > Rhodocyclaceae > Cognatazoarcus. Next base: position 13,455 of record JAGRFY010000023.1, read on the forward strand.
CATAGAGCGAGGGCAGGAAGATCAGCGTGAGCACGGTGGCGATCGCCAGCCCACCCATGATCGCGACTGCCATCGGCCCGAAGAAGGCACTTCGGGTGAGCGGAATCATCGCCAGGATCGCCGCTGCGGCGGTCAGCATGATCGGGCGGAAGCGGCGCACGGTGGCCTCTACGATGGCTTCCCAACGGGACTTCCCGGCGTCGAGATCCTGCTGGATCTGATCGACCAGGATGACGCTGTTGCGCATGATCATGCCCGACAGCGCGATCGACCCGATCATCGCGACGAAGCCGAACGGCTTGCCGAACAGCAACAGCGCGGCGGTGATGCCGATCAGGCCGAGGGGCGCAGTCAGCAGCACCATCGCGACCAGCGAAAAGTTCTGCAACTGCAGCATCAGCACGGTCAGCACGACGATGAACAGCAGCGGAACGCCGGCGGCAACCGACCCTCCGCCCTTGGCCGATTCCTCGACCGCACCGCCGGTCTCGATGCGATAGCCGAGCGGCAGTTCCGCCCGGATCGAATCGATCCGCCCGGCAAGCTGGGCGACGACGACGGCCGGCTGGACGTCGCCGTACAGGTTCGCGCGGACGGTGACCGTCGGGATCCGGTTGCGTCGCCAGACGACGCCTTCCTCGAAGCCCGGCTCGACGGTCGCCACCTGGGCCAGCGGCACGATCCGTCCGTCCGGGCCCGGGATCGACAGGTCGGCGAGATTCGACGGGCGCCCGCGCTCGAACTCCGATCCCCGCAGCACCACGTCGATGGTCTCGGTCCCCTCGCGGAACTGGGTGACCGTGACGCCGTCGAGGGCCGCGTCGAGAATGCGCGCGATGTCTTCGCTCGACAGACCGACCAGCCGGGCGCGGTCCTGATCGATTCGCACGCGCAGGACCTTCGACGGCGTCGCCCAGTCGGTCTGGACGTTCGACAGTTCGGCGTTGCCGCGCATCGCGTCGGCGATCCGGCCGGCGATCTGCCGCAGGACGTCGAAGTCGGCGCCACTGACCCGGTACTGCACCGGGAAGCCGACCGGCGGCCCGTTCTCGAGCCGGTTGATCGCGGCGGTGACGCCGCCGGCATGATGCGCATACATGTCGATCAGGCGACTGCGCAGCGCCTCGCGCTGCTGCGGCCCTTCGGTCAGGATCACGAACTGGGCAAAGCTGGTCTGCGGCAGTTGCTGATCGAGCGGCAGGTAGAAGCGCGGACTGCCGGACGCGACGTAGGCAACGAAGTTCTCGATGCCATCGGCCTTCCCGAGCACGACCTCGAGCTCCTCGACGGCCGCCAGCGTGGCCGTGCGCGACGCGCTCTCGGCCAGACGCAGGTCCACCAGCAGCTCCGGACGCGTCGAATCCGGAAAGAACTGCTGTGGCACGAAGCGGAAGGCATAGAGCGCACCGACGAACGCCAGCACGGTCGCGAGGATCACCGTCCAGCGAAAGCGCACGCAGCCGTTCACAAACGCGCGGAAAGCGCGGTAGAAGCGCGAATCGTACTGGCCGTGGGCGTGCCGGGCACTCTCGCCGCCCGCGTCACCGCCGATGCCGAGTCGTCCGAGCAATCGCGCCGACAGGCTTCCGTTGGCCTTGCGCGCGGCGAAATCCGGCAGCAGGTGAAAACCCAGGTACGGCACGAACAGCACCGCCGCGACCCAGGACACCAGCAGTGCAATCACCGTCACCTGGAACAGCGAGCGGGTGTATTCGCCGGTGCTCGACGCCGCCGTCGCGATCGGCAGGAAGCCGGCCGCGGTCACCAGCGTGCCGGAAAGCATCGGCATCGCCGTCGACGTGAACGCGAAGCCGGCGGCCTTGGCCCGCGCCAAACCCTGTTCCATCTTTGTTGCCATCATCTCGACGGCGATGATCGCGTCGTCCACCAGCAGGCCGAGCGCCAGGATCAGCGCCCCGAGCGAGATCTTGTGCAGGCCGATGCCGAACAGGTGCATGAACAGGAAGGTGATCGCCAGAACCACCGGTATCGAGATCGCGACCACGATGCCGGTGCGCAGCCCGAGCGACAGCAGGCTGACCGCCAGCACGATGACGACGGCTTCGGTCAGCGCGCGGATGAACTCGTTGATCGATCGTTGCACCGCCCGCGGCTGGTCTGCGACGCGGGCCAACTCGATCCCTGCCGGCAGTTGCGACTGGATTCGGGCGACCGCTTCGTCGAGGTGGCGCCCGAGAGCGATGATGTCGCCACCGTCGCGCATCGACACGCCGATCCCCAGCGCCTGTCGGCCCTCGAAGCGCAGGCTGTCCTCGGGCGGGTCCACGAATCCGCGGGAGACCTCTGCGATGTCCCCGAGCCGCAGGCTGCGTTCGCCGACACGCAGCACGGTGCCGCGGATGGCCTCGAGACTGTGGTATTCGCCATCCGGGCGCAAATAGATGCGTTCCGCGCCGGTCTCGAAGAAGCCAGCACCCGCCTTTGCATTCTGTTCGTTGATCGCGGCGATGATGTCGGCCGCGCGGATGCCCAGGGTCGCCAGCCTGGCCGCCGACAATTCGATGAAGACCCGCTGAGCTTGCTCGCCGAAGAACTCGACCTTGGCCACGTCCGCCACCCGCAGCAGCTCGTTGCGGATGGCCTCGGCAAAACGCTTGAGTTCGGCGTAGTCGAGACCCTCGCCGAGCAACGCGAAGATGTTGCCGAAAGTGTCGCCGAATTCGTCATTGAAGCTCGGGCCGACCACGCCCTGGGGCAAGGTGTGGCGAATGTCGCCGATCTTCTTGCGGACCTGGTACCAGATCGCCGGAATCTCGCCTGGCGGTGTCGAATCCTTGACCGTGAAGAACACCATCGCCTCGCCCGGCCGCGAGTACGAGCGGATGAAGTCGGTCTGTGCGACCTCCTGCAGCTTGCGCTCGATCTTGTCGGTGACCTGCAACTCGACCTCGCGCGCCGATGCGCCCGGCCACTCTGCACGCACCACCATCACTTTGAAAGTGAACGGGGGATCCTCGGATTGACCGAGCCGGCCGTACGAAGCCATGCCGATCAGGGTCAACACGACCATCAGGTAGAGCACCAGACTCTGGTGCCGCAGCCCCCAGTCGGAGAGGTTGAACCGGTTCATCGGCCCGGTCTCCGCTCGGCAGCGCCCGGGGCGAATCCTTGCGCGGCCTGCCTGCGCTGCGCGGTCGAGATCATCGACCTGCGTCCAGTTGCACCGGCGCGTTCTCCGCAACCGCACGCACGGTCTGGCCGGGTGTCAGCCGATGAGTGCCGGCCACCACCACCTTCATGCCCGGCGACAGCCCGCGACCGACGACGGCACCGTCCTCGCGCAAGGCCAGCAGTTCGACCTCATGCGGACTGACCCGGCCGTCGCCATCGACCGACCAGACCACGGCCCGGCCATCGCGCTGAACCACGGCAGGCAGCGGCAACAGGGTGCCGCTGGCCTGGACATCGACGAATCCGGCGACCGCCGATGCGCCCAGCGGCAGCATTTCGTCGGCCGCTCCGATGCTGAGGCGCACGGCGAACGTGCGCGTAGCCGCGTCGGCCGCCGCGGCGATCTCCCGGACCGTACCGCGATAGCCGCGATCGGGGTCGGCCAGCGGCCTGATTTCGGCCGCGAGGCCCGGCGAGATGTTGCCGATGCGACCTTCCGGCACATGGATCAGGACTTCGCGATCGCTTTCCCGGGCGATGCGCAGCACGGGCTGCCCGGCGCCGACCACTTCGCCACGGTCCGCCAGCACCGTCAGCACCACTGCGTCGTGGTCGGCCCGCAGGGTCGAGTAGGCTGCCTGGTTCGACGACAGCTCCGACTGGGCGCGGGCCTGTCGAACCCGGGCCTCGGCCGCATCGACCGTCGTCTGCCGGCTGTCCAGGACCGATTCACTGATGAACTTCTGCGCCAGCAATTGCCGCGCCCGCTCGAGCTCCGCCCGCGCCAGGCTCAGTTCGGCTTCCGCGGCTGCGAGCTGGTCGCGGGCAGCCTCGGCCGACAGCCTGAGATCCTGCGGATCGAGCCGGGCCAGCATCTGGCCCTTGCGCACCCGGTCACCGGCGTCGACCAGACGCTCGACCAGCTTGCCGCCGACCCGAAACGACAGATCCGTTTCATGACGGGCTCGCACCTCGCCGGTGTAGACCGTCAGCGGAATCGCGCCGCCGCCGCCGACCTCCCGCACCAGCACCGACAGCGGCGCCGACGCGGGCGGCGGCGGGGCCTCGCATGCGCTCACCAGCACGGTCGCGGCGATTGCGACGAGCGCGCCCGCAAAATCGAACTTCATGACAGCTCTCCAGCGTCCGGCCGCACCAGCAGGCCGTTCAGGATCAGATCGAAATAGGTCGGCAGGTACTTCTCCGGACGGCAGGCATCGGCATCACACACCGAGAACGATGTCCGCCAGACGCTCAGCATCAATAGCGGCGCCATCAGCACCTGCACCGCCGAAGGTATGTCCACCGGCCGGATCAGCCCGCGCTCGATGCCGAGTTCGAGCGCCCCGGCGACCAGCGCCCGGCCGCGGGAAATGACCTCTTCATGGTAGAAGCGCGCGAGCTCCGGAAAATTGCGGGCTTCGGCGATCATCAGCTTCGGAATTCCGGCCAGTTCGGTCGCGCCCACGAGCTCCCACCAGCCCGCCAACAGCGCTCTGAGGAGTGCCACCGGATCGTCCCGGAGCTCCGCAAACATCGACTCGCCGCGCGCCATCACCGGGTCGATGCCCATCGTGATGACAGCCTTGAACAGCGCTTCCTTGCTGTCGAAGTAGAGGTAGAGCGTGCCCTTGGACACCCCTGCGCGGGCAGCCACCTCGTCGAGCCGCGTCGCTGCATATCCTTTTTCGACGAACAGACCGAGCGCGGCTTCGGCAAGCTCGGACGGCCGCGCTTCCTTGCGACGGCGACCACCCCTGCGAGCACTGACAGAATCGGACATGGCGAATATTAATGACTGACCAGTCAGTAATTATAGTGATCAGTCAAGCATACGCAAGCGTCCCACGGTGGTCGGTAGCGACCGCCGGTCGCCCGTCGGGCCCTGCAGGTACCGGCCGGCCACGCAGCGCGACTCGTTCTGATCGGTACCGGGTTCGCAATCCGTCGGCGCCGGCGATGGCCGCCGCCGACACCCCTCATTTGCGGGCGCCGAAATAGCGCGCGAAATCGTCGGCGGACACCGCACGCCCGAGCAGGTATCCCTGGAATTCGTCGCAACCCTGATCGCGCAGAAAGCCCGCCTGGTGCTCGGTCTCGACACCCTCGGCGACCACTTTGAGGCCCAGGGTCTGCGCAACCCGGACGATCGCCCGGATCAAGGTCTCGTTCTCCTCGTCGTCGCCGATCATGCGCACGAAGCTGCGATCGATGTTGAGCTTGGAGACCGGCAGCGACTGCAGATTCGACAGCGGCGAGAATCCGGTGCCGAAGCCGTCGATCGACAAGCGGATGCCGAGCTCGCTGATCGCCTCCAGCGACGACACCACATACGCGACGTCGAGCAGCACCGACTCGCGAAACTCGAACTCGAGTCGCCGAGGATCCATGCCGGTTTCATTGAGCAACGCCTCGACGCTGGCGACGAAATCGGAGCGCTCCAGTTGTCTGGCCGAGACGTTCAGCGACAGCACCGGCGGCGCGACGTCCTGGGCCAGCCAATCCATGTAGGCGGAAAACGCCCCCCGCATGACCCATTCGCCGAGGGCGTGGATCAGTCCGGCATCCTCGGCCAACGGAACAAAGCGCTCGGGCGCGACGACACCCAGTTCGGCGTCCTCCCAGCGCACCAGCGCCTCGGCGGCCACCAGATGTTCGCCGCCGGCATCGAACAAGGGCTGGAACACCAGTCCGAGCGCATTGTTCGCGAGTGCGACCCGCAGCCGCTTCTCGAGAATGTTTCGCTCGTTGGCATAGGCCGTCATCTCGGCCGAGTAGAAGCTGTAGGCGTGGCGCCCTCGGGTGCGGGCCTGCAGCATCGCGGCATCCGCAGCTGCGAGCAGCGAATTCATGTTGTGGCCGTCCATCGGATAGAGGCCGATGCCGATGCAGACCGCCGGATACAGATCGGACTCGCCAACCCTCACCGGCCGCTCCATGGCCTTCAACAGGTGGTTGGCGGTGACGCTGGCGCTGCGTGGCCCATCGATGCCTTCGATCAGCATCGCGAATTCGTATTCGCCGACGCGGGCCAGCGTGTCGGTCTCACGCAGTTCCGACTGCAGACGCTCGGCCACGGCGCGGATGAAGGCGTCGCGGAACTCGGGCTCGGCGTGACCCGAGACGCCGATCATCAGCAGTCCCATCTGCTTCATCTCCCGCAGCACGCGGCGAGCGACCTGTTCGAAGCGATCTCGAAACAGGGTCCGATTGGGCAGGCCGGTCAGAGGATCGAAGTAGGCCAGATCGCGCAGCTGGGCCTGCTCTTCCATGATGCGGGCAATATCGGTGAACACCCCGACGTAGTGGATCACCTCGCCGCCCTGATCGCGCACCGCGCTGATCGACAGCCATTCCGGGTAAACCTCGCCGTTCTTGTGCCGGTTCCAGATCTCGCCCTGCCAGCGGCCGGTCTCGCCGAGGGCCGTCCACATCAGCTGATAGAACTCGGGGGCATGCCTGCCTGAGCGCAGCATTGCCAGCGACTGCCCCCTGATCTCGTCCTGCGAGTAGCCGGACAGGCGCGTGAATGCCTCGTTGACCGCCAGCACGCGGGCGTTGGTGTCGGTGATGCAGATGCCCTCCGCCGCGTTCTTGAACACGATGTGGGCCAGTTCCAGCTCGTCGGTACTCACGGGCTCGCCTCGCACATTGGATATCCCAATATTATGCCCATGACGAGGCACCCGTCGGCTGGCGGGACTGCGGCGCGCCGTACGGAGGATTCGGGGCGACCGGTCGCAGCGCCGGCCGCCCCCGCGCCCGACTCAGCCGCGCCGTGCGTCGCGCACCACGGCGGGCGCGACGGCATCGGCGATGGTCCCTTCGCCGCCCGCCTCGTTCGCCAGCCGATAGCGTTCGCCATCGACGACGACGGCGCCGTCGGCCCCCAATTGCAGCGGGGCGTCGCCGTCGGCGGCGGGCAGCGGCAGGCCCGCGATCGGCTCGAGCTCGGGCAGCGACAAGGCTTGCAGCGAGCGACCATCCCGGAGCCACACCAACTGCCGCCCGACGTCGAGCAGAAGGTCCTCACTGCCGATCTGGTGCGACGTGCGATGGCGGGCGATCAGCGAGAGACCGTTGCGCACCCACAGGGCCTCGACGACGCGACCGCCCTCGCTCGGGTGCACGAGTACGTGACGCGCCTGCCACACCAGTGGCGCCGGCAAGTCGTCCGAGCATCCCTGCGACAGCAGCGCCGCCGAAGCGATGGCGAGGGCACTTGTAACGAAATTCCTGGTGATATCCATGGCCAAGTCTCCGGTGGGTTGAAATGACCAATACAATATCTGTCACATTATCGATTTTTTATATACACTTTTGACTGATATCAACATACTGTACCGGCTCACTTTCCGGGCCAGTGCTGTCGGGATCCACCAGATATGCTCCAACAGATACTGATCGACAACGACCGCCCGCAACCACTCGTCGAGCAAATCGTGACCGCGATCCGCAACCAGATCGACGATCGGGTGCTGCGGACCGGCATGCGCCTGCCGCCGATCCGGCGATTCGCCGAGACCCAGGGCGTCAGCCGCTTCACCGTGGTCGAGGCCTACGATCGCCTGGTTGCGCAGGGCTATCTCGATTCCCGACGCGGCTCGGGCTTCTACGTCTCGGGCCGCCAGTTGCCCGAGCCCGAAGGGGAGGACCTGGAACGGGTCGAACGGGCAATCGACGCGGCCTGGCTGATGCGCGAGATCAGCATCGAGAGCAAGGACCGGGTGAATGCAGCGTCCGGCAGCCTGCCCGCGGACTGGATGGAAGAGGACGCCGTGATGCGCAAGCTGCGCCAACTCGCCCGTGATCCGGGGACCCGCGTCACCAGCTACGGCACGCCTCAGGGTTTTGCGCCGCTGCGCGAGCAGTTGCAGCTCCGGCTGGCGGAGTGCGGCGTGCGGGCCCAGCCATCGCAGATCGTGCTGACCTACGGCGCAACGCAGGCACTCGATCTGGTTGCCCGCTTCTTCCTGAAGACCGGCGATACCGTGCTGGTCGATGATCCGGGTTACTGGAACCTGTTTTCCAGCTTCCGCCTGCAGGGTTTCCGCCTGCTGGGCGTGCCACGCCTTGCGGACGGTCCGGACCTGGACGCACTGGAGGAGATCCTGCACCACGAAAAGCCCCGCATCTTCTTCACCCAGTCGGTGCTGCACAACCCGACCTCGAGCTGCCTCAGCCCGGCCGTGGCCTTCCGCCTGCTGCAGCTCGCCGACAAGCACGATTTCCTGCTGGTGGACGACGACATCTACGGCGACATGTATGCCGGTGCGGCGACCCGACTGGCAAGCCTCGACCAGCTGCAGCGGGTGATTCACGTCGGCAGCTACTCGAAGACCATCTCGGGCAATCTGCGCGTCGGTTTTCTCGCCGCCCGTGCCGATCTCGCCCGCCAGCTCACCGACGTCAAGATCACGACCACCCTGACCAGCCCGGAATTCGCCGAACGGATGGTGCATGCGATGCTGACCGAGGGCCACTACCGGAAATACCTGGAGCGCCTGCAGACTCGACTGTTGCGCGCAACCGAGCGCTGCTACCGCATGCTCGATCGGACCGGCCTGGCGACCGACTTCGAACCCCTCGGCGGACAGTTCGTATGGGCCCGGCTGCCGGGCATGCGCGACACCACGGCGCTTGCGCGACGTGCACTCGAACACGGCATCGTGCTGGCACCGGGGTCGGTGTTTCGCGCCAACGGTCAACCGTCGGATTATCTGCGCTTCAACGTGGCCACCTCGAGCCACCCACGCCTCGAGCGATTTCTCGCGGAGGCGCTTGCCAGGCCCGAATGAGTTCGGCGATCAGAAGCGTTCGTCGGCCCGCAGGACGCGCCAGCCACCGAGCGGCAGATCGCCGAGCCGAACGCGGCCGATGCGCACCCGCTTGAGGCCCACAACCTTGAGACCGACCAGTTCGCACATGCGCCGGATCTGCCGCTTGCGTCCCTCGCGCAATTCGAATCGGAGCTGATCCCGGTTCTGCCATTCCACCCGGGCCGGCCGCAGCGCCCGCCCGTCCAGCGACAGGCCATGGCGCAACAGGGCGAGCCCGTCCGCCTGAAGGCGCCCCTCCACCCGCACGAGATACTCCTTGTCGACCTCGCTGTCGTCGCCGATCAACTGCCGCGCAACGCGCCCGTCCTGAGTCAACACCAGCAGCCCGGTGGAATCGACGTCGAGCCGCCCGGCCGGGGCCAGCCCCTTCAGCATGGCCGTGCGAAAGCGCTGGCCGCCGGCGTCGCCGACGATCTGGGCGCCCGGAACAATCAGCGTCACGGCCGGTTTGCAGCCGGGTTCCGGCTGGCCCGAGACGTAGCCGACCGGCTTGTTCAGGAGGATCGTGACCCGCCGGTCGCGCTGCCGCTCGGCCCGTGGATCGAGTTCGATCACGACGCCCGGTTCGACCCGCGTGCCGAGCTCGCTGATCACCCGTCCGTCGACTCGCACCCAGCCACGGGCAATCAGCTCGTCGGCTTCCCTGCGCGAGCACATGCCCCGTGCCGCCATCAGCTTGGACAGCCGATCGCCGGCCGGCGCCGCCTCCGCGGCCGCCGGCCCGGACTGTTCTCGCGATCGTGCCGGCGAAGCCCGATGCCTGTTCGTACGTCTCGTGCGCGCGTCGCGTGCGTCAACCATCCGCTGACCCTTCATCATGCCAGAGCGGAAGTTTAGCGCCGCCGCGGCCGGCCGTCCCGCCTGCCCAGTCGGCGAGCCGCGCCCGCATCCGGCGATGGTGCGAGCCGGCCCAGTAGATCCTGCCGCAGGCCGGACACTCGCGCACGGCCCGCGAACGCAGATCGGGCGGCAGGCGCCCGAGGGCGAGCTCACCGGCGTGCTGCAGCCGGGCGTTGTCGACCAGGCAGCGCGTGAAGGGTCGCCACAGCCAATCGACGCCGAGCTGGTCGCGCAGCACCGAAGCCTGGTGATCGAGCCGGCCCTGTCGCAGCCACAGGACGTACCCCTGCGCCGCCTTGTGATGCAAGAGCTGGCGGTCGCAGGTCAGCAAGGTTCGCGCCTCACGGCGCGCGACGTCGATCCATCGGCGGTCCGGCGCGCCGCCCGACGCCAGGGCGGTATCGTAGCCGGCAGCCCTCAGGTAGCGCGCGAGCCGGCCCAGCATCTCGTCGCACACGAACCTGGGGTCGTTGCCGCTCGTTGCCGCCGTCACGGCCGAGGATTCGATATCGTCAACCAAATGAACCACTCGATGCATTGACTGTCAGCTTTCTCTGAACACAGAAACGAGGAAGCTCCATGATTTCGTCAATCCGCAATTTCCTGCGGCTCGAAGCCGCAGGCGGCCTGCTGCTGATCGCATCAGCCGTGCTCGCAATGGCTGTGGTCAACACTCCGCTCCGCCCGCTCTACGACACGCTGCTCGCGACCCCGCTCGAGTGGCGACTGGGCGACTTCGAGATCGCCAAACCCCTGTTGCTGTGGATCAACGACGGCCTGATGGCGGTGTTCTTCTTCATGGTAGGCCTCGAAATCAAGCGGGAGGTTCTCGAAGGCGAGCTTTCACGACCGTCCCAGATCGCGCTTCCCGGCATTGCGGCGATCGGCGGCATGGTGGTGCCGGCGTCGATCTTCTGGGCAATCAACGCCGGCGATGCCCACGCCATGAGTGGCTGGGCGATCCCGACGGCGACCGACATCGCGTTTGCACTGGGCATGCTGAGCCTGTTCGGCGATCGCGTACCGGTCTCCCTCAAGGTGTTCCTGCTGACCCTGGCGATCATCGACGACCTCGGAGCCATCGTGATCATCGCCTTGTTCTATACCAGCCAGATTTCGCTCGCCTCGCTGGCGGTTGCCGGCGCGTCGCTGGTCGCGCTGGCGGCAATGAACCGGCGGGGGGTGCTCAGGATCTCGCCCTATCTGCTGGTCGGCGCCGTGCTGTGGACGTCGATGCTGAAGTCGGGGGTCCACGCCACGCTCGCCGGCGTGCTGCTGGCCTTCTTCATCCCGTTGCGCACGCCGGCATCGGAACGGCCCGCACCCTTGACCAGGCTGGAGGACGACCTTCACACGCCGGTCGCCTTCGGCATCCTGCCCCTGTTCGCCTTTGCCAATGCGGGCATTCCGTTCGACGGCATGAATATCGCGGCGCTGACCGCCGGACTGCCCCTCGGCGTGGCGCTGGGACTGTTCCTGGGCAAGCCGATCGGCATCTTCGGCTTCAGCTGGCTGGCGGTTCGCAGCGGGCTGGCGCGCCTGCCCGACGGCGTGGGCTGGCAGGCAATCTTCGGCGTTTCGATTCTGTGCGGGATCGGCTTCACGATGAGCCTGTTCATCGCGTCGCTGGCCTTCGAGAGCTCGAGCCAGGACATCATGGCGGCGAGCCGGATCGGCATCGTCGCCGGCACCGCGGCATCGGCGCTGCTTGGACTGCTGGTACTGAAGCTCGCCCTGCCGGCGGGCCGTCTGGCGCGCCGCGCCGGCGAGCGTACGCCGGCTCAGTCGGGCACGTAGAACAGCACCAGATACATCAACAACAGGATGGCGACCCACAACACCATCTGGCCGGACAACCAGGTCCGTGCGAGTACGCCGCTCGGACCGTAGTGCCGGAAGATCACGGTGCGGATGCTGCCGAACACGTCGACCGCGCCACGCCCGAACGCGGCCAGCCCGCTCGCCACGCCCTCGGCCAGACCGAGGGCGACGCCGGGCCCCAGCACCCGGTAGAACCAGTCGAGATCGAGCGTGATCGTCAGCGTACGCTTGAGGTAGTTCAGCAGCAGGAAGAAGGCGAGGCCGGAGAACAGCAGCAGTTGCAGTTGGGAAACCACATGGGCGCCCGTATAGGGATGGTAGTCAACCGGATAGGGCAGGATCGCATAGAGCGGATCGGGATAGCAGCCGAGGCCGATGCAGAAGGCCGAGAACACGATCATCGCCCAGCCCATGCTGGCCGGGGGGTCCTTCGGGCGCATTCCGGAATCCTTCTGGAAGAAGACGAACCACGGAAACTTGATGCCGGCATGCAGGAACACGCCGGCAGAAGCCGCCGCCAGCAGCAACCAGACGAACATCATGTGTTCGTTCGCCGCGGACTGGGAAATCATCGACTTCGTCGTGAAGCCGGACGTCAGTGGAAAGGCCGAGATCGCCAGCGCACCGATCGTGCCGCAGATCGTGGTCAGCGGCATGCTCTGGAAGAGACCACCGAGATCGGTGCATTTGCGCTTGCCGGTGCGATAGAGCACGGCACCCGCCGACATCAGCAGCAGCGCCTTGTAGATGATGTGGGCGAAAGCGTGCGCGGCGGCACCATTGAGTGCCATTTCGGTGCCGATGCCGATGCCGGTGACCATGAAGCCGACCTGGTTGATGATCGAGTAGGCCAGGATGCGCCGCATGTCGTTTTCGAGAATCGCATAGACGATCCCGTAGAACACCATGTAGAGCCCGATCGGGATCAGGATCTCGGTACCGGGGAAGCCCCTCAGCAGGACATACACGGCCGTCTTGGTGGTGAATGCCGACAGGAACACCGTGCCGCTCCACGACGCTTCGGGGTAGGCGTCCGGCAGCCAGGCGGAAAACGGCGGCGCACCGGCATTGATCAGGAATCCGATCAGGATCAGCCAGTGGGACAGCGAGTCTGCCTTCATCGCCTCGAAGGCGAGACCGCCGCCGCTGGCAACGTGGCCGGTGATGCCGGCCATCAGGATCACGCCGCCGAACAGATGCACCATCAGGTAGCGCATCGATGCCGCCCGAGCCGAGGCGCCGCCGGCCCAGATCACCAGGGTCGAGCCGACTGCCATCAGTTCCCAGAACAGGAACAGCGTGACCAGATCGCCGGCAAACACCGCACCGACTGCGGAGCCGGCATAGACGAAGGCCGCCGGCACTTCGATGCGGCTCTCCTGCTTCAGCGCGAAGACGCCGCCGACCAGCGCCATCAGCGTGAAGATGGTGGCGAAGACCCGGGCCAGGCGATCGCCGCGAACGAACTCGAGCTGGTAATCGAGGAAGCCGACGCGGCCGAAGATGCCGTCGCCGACCTGCCACACGAAGAACAGCGCGATCGCCGGCACCAGCACCGCCAGCGCCGAGCGCGCCGAGCCGCGGACGAAGGCCAGCAGAATACCGCCGGCGATCAGCAGCAGTCCGGGGTGCAGCATCATGTCACTGCTTGTCATAGTAGTCGTCCGGGCGCTTCAGCCACATGCCGAGCAGCTTGGAACCGAACACCAGGATCACGCAGCCGATGAATCCGAACCAGGCGTTGAAGGCCGGCAGGGCGTCGATGCCGAAGTGCGGGTGGGATTCGACGAAGAATTCGGCGAGGACGGTCAGCACCAGGATCGCGATGAAGCCGATCCAGAGCTTGCGGATGTTTTCCGGGCGTACCAGCCAATGCATGTTCAGTATCCTCCGGCCACGGCGCGCGCGAGCTTCAGCACCGGCTCGTGATAGATGAACAGGATGATCGTCAGCGACGCGGTCACCGTCTGCGCGAGCACCATCGGCCACGGCGCTTCGCCGTGGTCGTCATGATGGTCGTGGCCGTGCGCGTCGCCATGACGATCCGACGCTGGCGGCTCACGGAAGAACGCGCGCCAGACGATGGGCAGGAAATAGCCGGCATTGAGCAGCGTACTGACCACGAGCACCGCCACCGCGGTCCAGTGCCCGGCGCCCATTGCCGCCGACAGGATGTACCACTTGGAGATGAAACCGGCCGCCGGCGGCAGGCCGATCATCGACAACGCACCGACGCCAAACGCGAGCATCGTCCATGGCATTTTGCGGCCGATGCCGTCGAGCTGGCTGACTTCGGTCTTGTGGGCCGCCGTGTAGATCGAGCCAGCGGCGAAGAACAGGGTGATCTTGCCGACCGCATGGGCGGCGATGTGCATCGCCGCGCCGACGATCGAGATCGGTGCGAGCAGGGTCGCCGCCAGCGTGACGTAGGAGAGCTGGCTCACCGTCGAATAGGCCAGCCGACGCTTGAGGTTGTCCGCCCGCAGCGCGACGATCGACGCGGCGACGATGGTGTAGCCGGCGATCAGCGGCACCCAATCGGCGCTGCCCAAGGCCATCAGGTTGTCTGGGCCGAATATGTAGACGACCACCTTGACGACGCTGAACACACCGGCCTTGACCACGGCCACCGCGTGCAGCAGGGCCGAAACCGGTGTCGGCGCCACCATCGCCGCCGGCAGCCAGCGGTGGAACGGCATCAGCGCCGCCTTGCCGATGCCGAACATGTAAAGGGCCATCAGCACCGCGGTGCCGGTGGCGCCGACCTGGCCGGCGAGGATGCCGCCCTCGCGGAAATCCAGCGTGCCGGCCAGCACCCAGGTAGCCAGCATGCCGGTCAACAGAAATACGATCGAGGTGCCCATCAGCACGCCGAGATAGATTCTCGCGGACTTCTTCGCGTGATCGGTGCCGTGGTGGGTGACCAGCGGGTAGGTGATCAGCGTCATCGCTTCGTAGAACAGGAACAGCGTCAGCATGTTGCCGGCGAAGGCGATGCCCTGGGCGGCGAAGATGGCGCCGGCGAAGCAGACGAAGAAGCGGGTCTGATTGCCCTCCTTGTTGCCCCGCATGTAGCCGATCGAATAGATCGAACTGATGATCCACAGGCCCGACGCGATCAGCCCGAAGAGCATGCCGAGTGGCTCCGCGGTCAGCTGCAGCGAGACCTCCGGCAGCATCGGCAGCAGGACCAGTTCCGGCCGCGCACCGTCGGCGACCGCAGCGTACAGTCCGAGCACCTGGGCAAACAGCACCACCGCCGTTGACAGCGTGATGCCTTCTCGCAGATTCGGCCAGCGGCCGCTCAGCGATACCAGGACCAAGCCGACCAGCGGCGTGGCGAGGATGCCGGCGAGTGCCATCGAGCCGCTCATTTCCACCCCCCGGCGAGGGCCTCGGCGGCCGCGCGGGCCATGCTGCCACTCCACGAGGCGTCGAGACCGAACCAGACGCAGGCGACGATCATCGCGAGCGCCGGCAGCAACATCGTCAGCGGCGCCTCGCCCGGCGGTGGAAGCCCCTCCGGCGGCTCACGGAAATACGCCACTTCGACGAAACGCCAGACGTAGATCACCGCCAACAGGGAACTCAGCATCACCGCGCCGGCCAGCCACCACTGCCCCTCCGCCATCGCGGCGGTCACCAGGTACCACTTGCTGACGAAACCTGCGGTTCCCGGTATGCCGATCAATGACAAGCCACCGATGACGAACGCGAACGCGGCGATCGGCATCGTGCGGCCGAGCCCGGCCATGCGATCGAGTGCGGATCCTCCGAGTCGCAGCACGACGCCACCCAACACCAGGAACATGCCGCCCTTGGTCAGCGCGTGGTTGAACAGATGCGCGACCGCGGCAGTCAGGCCGCCGACCGAGTTGAGGCTGATGCCGAGCGTGATGTAGCCGATCTGCGAGACACTGGAATAGGCCAGCAGCCGCTTGACGTCGGTCTGGAAGATCGCGACGACGGCCGGGATGAACATCGCGGCCAGCGACAGCGCGAGCAGGATCACGCCGGTGTAGCGCGCATCGAAGACGACGGTCTCGCCGAAGATCGTGAAGAAGTAGCGCATCAACACGTAGATCGACACCTTGGTGGCGGTCGCCGCAAGGAATGCCGACACCGCAGACGGCGAGTAGGCATAGGCGTTGGGCAGCCACAGGTGCAGCGGGAACAGCGCGATCTTCAGCGAGATGCCGACGGTGATGAAGGCCAGCGCCGCCAGCGTCGACCGCGGATCACCCATCGCCGGCAGCCGGACCGCCAGGTCCGCCAGATTCAACGTGCCGGTCTGCAGATAAAGCAGGCCGATGCCGATCACGTAGAGGGTGGCGCCGATGGTGCCCATCAGCAGATATTGGTAGGACGCCACCAGCGCCCGGCGGTCGCGACCCATCGCGATCAGCACGTAGGTCGCGAGCGACGAGATCTCGAGGAACACGAACAGATTGAATGCATCGCCGGTCAGCAGGATGCCGAGCAGGCCCGACAGGCACAGCATCATCATCGCGTAGAAGAGGTAATGCTCCTCCGCACGGACTTCCGAACTGACGCCGTGGCGGCAGTAGGGCATCACGAACACGCCGATCAGCGACACGATGAAGGCGACGAAGGCGTTGGCTGCATCGACCCGATATTCGATACCGAGTGGCGGCGGCCAATTGCCGATGGCGTAGGAGATCACGCCTTCGGAGACCGCCCGTGCGAGCAGCGGCAACGCGATCGCCAGTGTCGCGATGCTCGCCAGCGTCGCCACCAGCCAGCTCGGGAACGAGCGTCTCAGCAATACGATAATCGGCGCCGCAAGCAGCGGCACCACCACCAGCAGGATGGGAAGATGTTGGCTCAGCAAGGTCTCAGCTACGATCTCTGGATTTCAGTTCATCGTCCGCATCGAGCCCGAGGATCTCCTCCTCCTCGATACTGCCGTAGGCTTCCTTGATCCGGACCACCAGGGCGAGGCCGAGCGCGAGGGTGGCAACGCCGACGACGATCGCGGTCAGGATCAGCACGTGCGGCAACGGGTTCGAATAGACTTCGAAGCCTTCGCCGACGATCGGCGCCACGCCGCCGATCAGCTTTCCGGGCGAGATGTAGAGCAGATAGACGGCGGTCTGGAACAGGCCCAGTCCGATCAGCTTCTTGATCAGATTGCTGCGCGCGATGACGATGAACAGACCCACCATCAGCAGCAGAATCGTGACGAAGTAGGCGTAATGACCGGCGAAGGTCACGAATCCTCCCCGCCCGCATCGCGACGACGGCCCGCGAACACGTAGAAGATCTTCAGCATTACCGCCGAGACCGTGATCGCGACACCGACCTCGACCCAGAAGATGCCGCGGTGCTGACCATGGACCGGATCGTGGTCCAGCACGAAATAATCCAGGTAGTTGCCTCCGAGCAGCAAACCGGCGACGCCGACCCCGGCGTAGACCAGCACACCGATCGCGATCATCGCTTCGACCAGCACATCGGGCACCACTTCCCGTGCGCTCGGCAATCCGTAGATCAGCCCGTAGAAGATCACCGCGGCAGCGACGATGACGCCGGCCTGGAAACCACCACCAGGTCCGAAATCGCCGTGGAACTGGACGTACGAGGCGAACATCACCGCGAACGGGATCAGCAGCTTGGCGAGTACGCGGAGGATCACGTCGAGCCTCACTTGCCCACCTCCCGACCGTCGTCCCGGTCGTCGAACTTCTGCCTGGGTTTGCGCCGCCGCAGCAGGGCGATGACACCGATGCCGGCGGTAAACACCACCGTCGTTTCGCCCAGCGTGTCGTAGCCGCGATAGCTCGCGAGTACCGCCGTGACGACATTCGGCACGCCGGTCTTGACCGGCCCCTCCTTCAGGTAGGCCGGCGCGACGTGCTGATGGATCGGCGCCTGCGGGTCAGAGAAGGCGGGCAGCCCCAGCGTGCCATAGACCAGCATGCCGCCGGTCACGACGACGACGAACAGGGGCAGCCATGGCTTGTGGATCGGCTTCGATTCGCTGCCGCCGGTGAGATGGATCGCGCCAAGCAGCAACACCGTCGAGATGCCGGCACCGACGGCGGCCTCGGTCATCGCCACGTCGACGGCGTCGAGCACGACCAGCAGCGTCGCCATCAGAAAACTGTAGATGCCCGACAGCAGCACGACGCCGAACAGGTTGCGCTGCCTCGCGATCCCGATCGCGGCAGCCCCCATCAGGCTCAGCAGCACGACGGCGGTCAGCGTGGTGAGGATGGCGTTTCTCCTTCTTCGTCGGCCAGCAGGGGTTCGGCGCCACGTTCCAGGGCCGCATTCGCCAGCGCGTGCGACGCGGTCGGCGACGTAAAGAAGATCAGCAGCCCGAGAATGATCAGCTTGAGCGAGGCCAGCGTGAAACCGGACTGCAGGATCAGGCCGACGATGATCAGTCCGGCACCGAGCGTGTCGATCACGCTGGCCGCGTGCATGCGGGTAAAGAAATCCGGCATCCGCAGCATGCCGACCGCGCCGATCACGCAGAAGACGCCGCCGGCGGTCACCAGGAGCCAGGTCAGGATGTCGAGCACGATCACCGGCGTTCGCCCTCCGTGCCTCCTGGTTCGCCCAGATCGCCGTAGCGGAAGAACTTCTGCAGGGCGATCGTGCCGATCACGTTGAGGAAGCCATAGACCAGCGCCAGATCGACGAATTCAGGGCGACCCGAGATGAACTGGAAGATCGCCAGCAGCATCATCGTCGCGGTGCCGACGGCATTGCCTGCGAGCGCGCGATCGAACACCGTGGGCCCCTGGAACGCCCGCACCAGTGCGAGCGTCAGCGTCACCAGCAGTGCCAGCACGACCGCGCCGTAGATCATGACAGGCCCTCGAAGGCGGTCACGCGCCGGTCCATGTCACCATCGGCGACCCCTTGCGCACCTTCCCTGGTGAGCGCATGGACGAGGATTTCGTCGCCCGCGATCGCGACCGAGATCGTTCCCGGCGTCAGGGTGATCGAATTGGCGTAGGTAACCTGCCCCACCGGCGTCTTCTGCGTGGTCTTGACGCGCAGCATGGTCGGGCTGATCGGCAGCGCAGGATTGACGATGATGCGGCTGACCTCCCACGCCGACTTGACGATCTCCTTCAGCAGCCAGGGCCAATACGTGAAGGCGTTCTTGCCGAGATGGATCGGATGGCCTTCGTGATCCATCACGTCCATGCGGTGCGCGAACCACAACACCGCGCCGGCGGAGAGCAGACCCATCGTCAACAGGAACGGCGTGAAGAAACCCGACATCACGACCCAGAACAGGAACAGGGTCGCGATCACGCTGATGGACCGGTATGGGCTCATGTTTTCGTTGTAGTTGCAGGCTCACGCGCTTCGGCAGGTCGTTGGCCACTGCCGCAAGCTCCCTCGGGTGCGTCACTATAGCCGCGTGACGGGCTTCGAACAACGCCGAATCGAGCCGGCAGTGCGCCGCGGCTCCCGATCGCAGGCCACATCGACGGGCCACGACGGGCACTCCCCGTTTGGCGGCATCTGATTTCACTGTGCGAAATGCACGTCCTCGGGTACCATGCGGCGAACGAGATTCCGACCATGAACGCGCCCGAACAGAAGAACTCCATCCAGGTCATCGAACGCATGATGCGCTTGCTCGACGCGCTCTCCGAGCACGCCGATCCGGTACCGCTTAAGGATCTTGCCCTCGAGACCGGCCTGCACCCGTCGACCGCCCACCGCATCCTTGCAGCGATGTCTCACAGCGGCTTCGTCGAGCGCGCCGAAGGCGGCACCTATCGCCTCGGCATCCGCCTGCTGGAGCTTGGCGCGCTGGTCAAGTCACGCATCTCGCTGCGCGAATCCGCGATGCAGGCGATGTTGCAGCTGCACCAGAAGACCGGCGAGAGCATCAACCTGGGCATTCGCGACGGCGACGAGATCGTCTATGTCGAACGCACCTCGAGCGGCCGTTCGGCGGTTCGCGTCGTGCACATCGTCGGTGCACGGGCACCACTGCACGTCACTGCCACCGGCAAGTTGTTCCTGGCTGAAGACGGGCCCCAACTGGTCCGGGAGTACGCTCGTCGCACCGGACTGCCGCGGCTGACACCGACGTCGATCGTCACACTCGACGCCCTCGAGAAGGAACTGGACAAGGTCCGCCGTCACGCCGTGGCGTACGACCTCGACGAAGTGGAAAACGGCGTGCGCTGCATTGCCGCCGGAATCCGCGACGACAATGGCAGACTGGTCGCAGGATTGTCGCTGTCGACGCCGTCGGAGCGCTTCAACCCGGATCTGGCCCGGGTGATCCGCGAGACCGCAGTCCAGATCTCGCGTTCGCTCGGCTATGTGTCGGCCGCGCAGGACTGAGTGCAGGTGGGCGGCCGTTCGTGGCGGACCGTCAGCCCGACGATTCCTGTCCTAGCGCGGCTCGCAACTCGACCGCGCCCGATTCGAGCCACTGCTTGATCCGGCGGGCATCCGCGGTTCGGGTGTAGCGCCCGATCGAATCGAGCAGTACGAAGATCATCGGCCGGCCCTGCATCCACGCCTGCATCACCAGGCAGCGCCCGGCCTCGCGAATGTAGCCCGTCTTCGACAGACTGATTCGCCATTCCGGATTTCGCACCAGACCGTTGGTATTGCCGAAGCGGCGGAACTTGTGGCCGACCTTGACCTCGTGCGCTTCGGTCGTCGAGAACTCGCGGATCAGCGGATAGCGGGCCGCCTTGGCCACCAGCCGGACCAGATCACGTGCGCTGGAGACGTTATCGGCGTCGAGCCCGGTACTGTCGACGAAGCGGGTGTCCTGCAGACCCATCTGACGGGCCTTGACGTTCATCGACTTGACGAACGCATTGATACCGCCGGGGTACAACCTGGCCAACGCGGAAGCCGCCCGATTCTCCGACGACATCAGCGCCAGCCGCAGCATCTCTTCGCGACTGAGACGCGTGCCGACGGGCAGCCGCGACCGACTGCCGCGCAAGCGATCGATGTCGGCACTGGTCACCGTGAGTTCCTCGGCGAGACTCTGGCGGCCGTCCAGTACCACCATTGCGGTCATCAGCTTGGTGATCGACGCGATCGGCACGACGTCGTCCGCATTTCGCTCGAGCAGCATCTGGCCCGATGTCTGATCGGCGAGCACGAAGGCTGCCGACTTCAATTCCGGCGGATGCTGCGCGTCGATCGACCAAAGCCCCTGTTCGAGTCGCAGACCTGCACCCGGCGCCGCGGCGGCGTCGTCCGCAAGCGCCGGCAGCGACGCCAGCGCGGATGTCAGCATCAGGGCCTTGATCCAATGGGTAAATCGCATTACCTGCCTCCGAACAGATGTTGTCAGCATGCAGCCATCGGCGGCCACCATGCCATTGACGGCATATTGTGGCGAAAAATTAGGCCATTACACAAAAGAGTTAATGTCGCGACTGCGATCACCCAGCGAACTGTGGGGTAGAAGCTTCAGCCGTCGCAGCGCAGGAAGCGGGCCACCTCGCGACGGCGCTCCATCGCGTCGCGATAGCCGAGTTCCATCAGGGCACGGGTGTAACCCGATTCGAACAGCAGGTAGGACAGAATCATCGAGCCGTTGCGGCGCGTCGCACCGACCCCGTGGAGCACCGCCCGCAACACCCGCGGCAGGGTCTGCCGGTAGCGCGCGGCGATCGATTCGAGCTTGCGCGACGGCGCGATCACCAGCGTCTCGATCGGCTTCAGGGCGATCCCCAGGGCCTGGCGCTTGTCTGCGCTGATGCCGCCGACGGTGTCGTTGATCCGTTGCAGGCGTTCGAGATCCACCTCGAGACTGTCGAGGAAGATGCTCGACAGCGCGTGGCCCGCGATCTGAGCCGGCGACGGATAGCGATCGGTTCGCTGCCGCGGCTCGAGGCCGATTCGCCCGGCGCCGACGACCAGGATGCGGTCCGCACCAAGATGGATCGCCGGGCTGACCGGCGCCAGCTGGCGCATCGAACCGTCTCCGAAGAACTCCCGGTGGATCTTGATCGCCGGAAACACGAACGGAATCGCACTCGACGCCAGCAGGTGCTCGACGGTGATCGGCGAGCGCACGCCGACCCGCTGGGTCCGGCGCCAGCCCTCGACGGCGGCGCTCGCCTGAAAGAAGCTGAGACTCTCGCCGGTCGCATAGCCCGACGCCGTGACGCAGAGGGCGTGCAGGTGGCCCCGGTCGATGTTGCGCTGGATGGCGTCGAAGTCCAGTGCGTTGATCAGCAACTCGCGCAGCGGCTGGTTGTCGAGCAGCGACGCCGGGCTCTGCCGGATCAGCCATCCCAGCAGCATGGCCGACCCCCACCGAACCCCGGAGGCCAGAATCGACAGGCCGTCCGATCGATAGACTTGGCCGACCGTGAAGTTGCGCCAGATCCAGGCGAGCCGGCGGACCGCCGCGTCGAAGTTGTCGCTGAACACCCCCAGCGCCGCGGCGTTGACCGCACCGGCCGAGGTGCCGCACAGGATCGGGAACGGGTTGCCGTTGCCGCGACCGCGAATTTCGCGGATCGCGGTCAGCACGCCGACCTGATAGGCCGCGCGAGCACCCCCACCGGTCAGCACCAGGGCCGCTTTTCCGTCCGCCAATTTCCCCTCCCGACGATCAGCGGCAAGCTTACCGGGCGGCGACCGATTGCGCAGCAGTCTCGACGCCGCCAGCGACGGCCACCGACGTCAGGTGGCGCCCTTTTCGCCCCCTTCCTGCCCGGCCTCGACCACGGTCAGGGCGGTCATGTTGACAATTCGTCGCACCGTCGCACTGGCAGTCAGGATGTGCACGGGCTTGGCAGCACCGAGCAGAATCGGCCCGACCGTCATGCCTTCTCCCGACGCGGTCTTCAACAGGTTGTACGCGATGTTGGCGGCATCGAGGGTCGGGAAGATCAGCAGGTTGGCGTCCTCCCGCATCCGCGCATTCGGGAAGATCTGCTTGCGCAATCCCGCATCGAGCGCAGCGTCGCCGTGCATCTCGCCCTCGACGTCCAGATCCGGGTGGTCGTTGTGGAGCATCACCAGCGCGCGACGCATCTTCTCGGCGGTCGGCGAATCTTCGGAACCGAAAGACGAGTGCGAGAGCAGCGCGACCTTCGGGGTCACGCCGAAGCCACGCATCTCGGCCGCGGCCAACACCGTCATCTCGACGATTTGCTCGGGCGTCGGATCGTAATTGACGTAGGTGTCACACAGGAACAGCGTGCGGCCCGGCACGATCAGGATGTTCATCGTGTAGAAATTGCGCACCCCCCGCTGCCGTCCGAGCACGGTCTCGATGAACTTGAGGTGCACCTGGTGCATCCCGAAGGTGCCGCAGATCAGGCCGTCGCCGTAGCCGAAGTGCAGCAGCAGCGCGCCGATCAGGGTCGATCGCCGGCGCGTCTCGCGCTTCGCGTACTCGACCGAAATCCCCTTGCGTTCGGTCAGCCGGTGGTAGTGGGTCCACAACTCGCGATATCGTGAATCGGAATCCGGATTGACCAGATCGAAGTCCTGTTCCGGCTTCATCCGCAGGCCGAAGCGCTCGATGTTGGTCGCCACCACCGCCGGTCGGCCGATCAGCACCGGACGGGCAATTCCCTCGTCGAGCACGGTCTGTACCGCCCGCAGCACCCGTTCGGACTCGCCCTCGGCGAAGATGATGCGCTTCGGCGCCTTCTTTGCGGCGGCGAACACCGGCTTCATGATCAGGCCGGAATGCCAGATGAAATTGTTGAGCTGGCTGCGATAGACCTCCATGTCGTCGATCGGGCGGGTGGCAACGCCGGAGTCCATGCCAGCCTGTGCCACTGCGGGCGCGATCTTGACGATCAGGCGCGGGTCGAACGGCCGCGGAATGATGTATTCGGGCCCGAAGCCGGAGACCTTTTCGCCATAGGCCAGCGCCACGATGTCGCTCTGTTCGGCCCGCGCCAGTTCGGCGATCGCCTTGACCGCCGCCAGTTTCATCTCGTCGGTGATCGTCGTCGCACCGACATCGAGCGCGCCGCGGAAGATGAACGGGAAGCACAGCACGTTGTTCACCTGGTTCGGATAGTCGGAACGCCCGGTCGCGATGATCGCGTCGTCGCGCACCGCCTTGACGTCCTCGGGCAGGATCTCCGGGGTGGGATTGGCGAGCGCCAGAATCAGCGGCTTGGCCGCCATCTTCGCGACCATCTCCTGCTTGACCACGCCACCGGCCGACAGGCCGAGGAAGACGTCGGCACCGTCGATGATCTCCGTCAGCGAGCGCGCGTCGGTCTGCTTGGCGTAGCGCGCCTTGATCGGATCCATCAGGGTGGTCCGCCCTTCATACACCACGCCTTCGATGTCGGACACCCAGATGTTCTCGACCGGGATGCCAAGCATCACCAGCAGGTCGAGGCAGGCCAGCGCAGCGGCGCCGGCGCCGGAGGTCACGACCTTGACCTCGGTGAGTCGCTTGCCGACCAGGTGCAGGCCGTTGAGCACCGCGGCGCCGACGACGATCGCAGTTCCGTGCTGATCGTCATGGAACACCGGAATGTTCATCCGCTCGCGCAGTCGTGACTCGATGTAGAAGCACTCCGGCGCCTTGATGTCCTCGAGGTTGATACCGCCGAAGGTCGGCTCCAGCGAGGCGATGGTCTCGATCAGCTTGTCCGGGTCAGGCTGGTCGATTTCCAGGTCGAAGA
>JAGRFY010000023.1:37776-37926 GCA_020445765.1 Rhodocyclaceae bacterium
GACGCCAGCGCACCGATGTTGCCCAATCCGAGCACGGCCGTGCCGTTGGTGACCACCGCGATCAGGTTCGAGCGCGACGTCAGCTCCGCCGCCTGAGCCGGATCCGCGACGATCGCATCGCACGCCGCGGCGACGCCGGGCGAATAGGCC
>JAGRFY010000125.1:0-2682 GCA_020445765.1 Rhodocyclaceae bacterium
GTGCGCACTGCCATCACCACTTCCTCGAGCGAGGCATTGCCGGCCCGTTCGCCGAGGCCGTTGATCGTGCATTCGACCTGACGGGCGCCTGCCAGCACCGCCGCCAGCGAATTCGAGACCGCCAGCCCTAGGTCGTTGTGGCAATGGACCGACCACACCACCTTGTCGGCGTTGGGGACCCGCTCAAGCAGCGTGCGGATGGTGCCCGCGAACTGGTCCGGCACGTTGTAGCCGACGGTGTCGGGCACGTTGATGGTCTTGGCGCCGGCATCGATCACCGCCTCGAAGATGCGGCACAGGAAATCGATTTCCGAGCGTCCCGCGTCCTCGGCCGAGAATTCGACGTCATCGGTGTACTTGCGTGCCCAGCCGATCGCCTTGACCGCTTGCTCGACCACCTGGTCGGGGCTCATCCTGAGCTTCTTTTCCATGTGGATCGGGCTGGTCGCGATGAAGGTGTGGACGCGTCCCATCGCTGCCGGCCGGATCGCCTCGCCGGCACGTTCGATGTCACGCTCGTTGGCGCGGGCGAGGGAACAGACCGTCGATTCGCGGACTGCTTCGGCGATTGAGCGAACCGCCTCGAAGTCGCCGTTGGATGCGGCCGCGAAGCCGGCCTCGATGACATTCACGCGCATCCGTTCGAGCTGGCGCGCGACCCGCAGCTTCTCATCGCGGGTCATCGATGCGCCGGGGCTCTGTTCGCCGTCGCGCAAGGTGGTGTCGAAGATGATCAGGGCGTCTTTCATGCGCGGGCTCCGTGCGGGCAGGGCGGGGATCGCACGACGGCCGGCAGGCCGCGGCGAATGGGCTCGATTGCGACGCTTTGACTATAAGGCAGGCGTGCCGAGAGCGGCAACCGGCCTCAGCCGTCGGCGGGCGGTTCGTCCGTCGGTCCGGCGTCGGGCTTGGCCCGTGGCCGGCGGGTCAGCAGCATGACGTAGCCGGAACCGGAGTAGGCGACGAAGAGCATGAACAGCACCAGCGCGGGGTCGATCGACACCAGCGCGAATGCCAGCATCACGCCGAGAATGACGATGAAGGGCACGCTGCGGCGCAGGTTGATTTCCTTGCCGCTGTAGTACGGCACATTCGAGACCATGGTCAGACCGGCGAACATCGTCAGCCCGCAGGCCAGCCAGCGCAGCTGATCGCCCGTGAAGCCGTTGTCGATGCCGACCCAGACCATGCCGGCCACCAGCGCGGCTGCGGCCGGGCTCGGCATGCCCTGGAAGAAGCGCTTGTCGACGACGTCGATGTTGGTATTGAAGCGGGCCAGCCGCAGCGCCGCGCCGGCGCAGTAGATGAAGGCGGCGATCCAGCCGATCTTGCCCATGTCCTTCAATGCCCATTCATAGACCACCAGAGCCGGGGCGGCACCGAAGGACACCATGTCGGACAGCGAGTCGTACTGGGCACCGAACTCGCTCTGGGTCCGGGTCAGACGGGCCACCCGGCCGTCGAGGCCATCGAGCACCATGGCCACGAAGATCGCCACCGCGGCGGCCTCGAAGCGCAGGTTCATCGCCTGCACGATCGCGTAGAAGCCGGCGAACAGGGCCGCGGTCGTGAACAGGTTGGGCAGCAGGTAGATGCCGCGACGGCGGCGTTCGGGGTTGATCAGCGGGGTTCGCGGCATGGGGGCTCGAGCGCTCGGCGCGACGGGGCTGGTGCTGCGGATTGTACTCCAGCCGCCACGCGCTTCCGCTGCGTCAGGGCAACTCGGCGAGGATCGTGGTGGTGGCGCTGACCTTGTCGCCGACGGTCACGCGCGCGCGGCTGTCCGGCGGCAGGTAGAGATCGACCCGCGAGCCGAAGCGGATGAAGCCGTAGCGCTGGCCACGGGAGAGTTTCGCACCGGCCTCGACGTAGCACAGGATCCGTCGCGCCACCAGGCCGGCGACCTGGACGCAGGTGACTTCGTGGCCATCGGCGGCGACCAGATGCAGGGCATTGCGCTCGTTTTCGGTCGACGCCTTGTCGAGCGCCGCATTGACGAACTGGCCCGGGTTGTACCAGCGCTTTCGGACCTCGCAGTCGAGCGGGCTGCGGTTGGAATGGACGTTGAACACGTTCATGAACACGCTGATCTTCAGGCTGTCGCGGTCCAGGTAGGGATCGCGGGTCGGCTCGATCACGACGATCCGGCCGTCCGCCGGCGACAGCACCGCCTTCGGGTCCTGCGGGATCTCGCGCGCCGGGTCGCGGAAGAACTGCACGACGAAGACGAACAGGATCCAGAACGGCAGCGCCCACCAGATGCCGGCTGTGGCATGGACCAGCAGCGTGACGACGAAGCTCACGCCGATGAAGGGCCAGCCTTCGCGGGCCAGGATCGGGTGCGGGTAGCGGGACATAGGGTCGATTCCGATGAAAAAAGGCCGGGACGCGCGACGCGTTCCCGGCCGGTATCAGCGCTGGCCGTTCAGTTCTTGCTCTGGTCCACCAGCTTGTTCTTCTTGATCCACGGCATCATCTCGCGCAACTGCTCGCCGACGATCTCGATCGGATGGGCAGCCATCAGGCGGCGGCGGGCGGTCATCGACGGATAGTTGGTCTTGCCTTCCTGGATGAACATCTTCGCGTACTCGCCGCTCTGGATGCGGGCCAGCGCCACACGCATGGCTTCGCGCGACTGCGGATTGATGACTTCCTGCCCGGTCACGTACTCGCCGTACTCGG
>JAGRFY010000125.1:2767-3225 GCA_020445765.1 Rhodocyclaceae bacterium
GCACTCGAAGTAGGCCATCTCGGGTGCGTAACCGGCTTCGGTCAGGGTCTCGAAGCCCATCTTCACCAGTTCGACCGCGCCGCCGCACAGGACCGCCTGCTCGCCGAACAGGTCGGTTTCGGTCTCTTCACGGAAGTTGGTCTCGATCACGCCGCCCTTGGTGCCGCCGTTGGCCGCTGCATACGACAGCGCGATGTCGCGGGCCTTGCCGGACCGGTCCTGGTGCACGGCGATCAGGGTCGGCACGCCGCCGCCCTTCAGGTATTCCGAGCGCACCGTGTGGCCCGGGCCCTTCGGCGCGACCATGATCACGTCGAGGTCGGCGCGCGCGACCACCTGGTTGTAGTGCACGTTGAAGCCGTGGGCGAAGGCCAGGACCCCGCCCTTCTTGATGTTGGGCTCGACCTCGTCCTTGTAGACCTGCGGGATGTTCTCGTCCGGCAGCAGGATCATGACGA
>JAGRFY010000126.1 GCA_020445765.1 Rhodocyclaceae bacterium
TGCTGAGCTACCTGCGCTACAACGTAACGCTCAATGCCGAAGGCCTCGACGGGCTGCTGCCGCAGATGCCGTCGGCGCGGGCGCTGGCCTCGCTGAGCGCGATGGATGCGCCGGACAACATGGACCTGCTCCATGCCATCGGCGTCGCGCTCGGCAAACGCGACCTCGATCCGGAACATTTTCCGCCCGGATTCGATCTCAAGCCCTGAGCGAACCACCACCAGGAGCATTGCCGATGAGCACGCGCAGGCGCTACCGCAAGCGGGCCGATCAGTTCATCGTCGCCGTCCGGCTCGATCTCGAAGGCGCCGGCTTCAGTTATCGCAAGTGGGGCGCCGAGCAGCGCTGCAAGGCCGGCGACTGGCTGGTGGACAACGGCGGCGACGTCTATTCGATCGATGCCGCGGTGTTCGAGCGCACCTACCGCCAGGTGCGGCCCGGCCACTACGTCAAGACCACCCCGATCTGGGCCGAGCAGGCCGACGCCGACGGCAGCGTCGCCACCAAGGAAGGGGAATCCCACTACCGGGCCGGCGACTATCTGGTGTCGAACGACGAGGACGGCGGTGACGCCTACTGCATCAGCCGCGACAAGTTCGATGCGATGTACGAACCGGTCGACTGACACCGTGGCCGGTCGGCGCACGAGGTAGGCGATGGCCCGGGCATTCGTCATCCGACCGTTCGGCGAGAAGCGCGACCGCGAGGATCGTCGCATCGACTTCGAGCGCATCCACGACGAACTGTTCGCGCCGGCGCTGGCCGCCAACGGCCTCGACGGCAGCACCACCGGCGAGATCATCGACGCCGGCAACATCCGCGAGGACATGTTCGCGCTGATCGTCGAGGCCGACCTGGTGATCTGCGACGTCACGCTGCACAACGCCAACGTGTTCTACGAGCTGGGCATCCGCCACGGCCTGCGGCGCAAGGGCACGATCCTGGTCAAGGGCCGGCCAAGCGCCGAGACGCCGCCGTTCGACCTGCTCACCGACCGCTATCTCGCCTACCCGCTGGACGCGCCGGCAACGGCGCTGGCCGACCTGCGCGCGACGATCCATGCCACCCTGGTGTCGACCCGCGACGCCGACAGCCCGGTGTTCCGCATGCTGCCGAGCCTGCGCGAGGCCGATCCGGCCGACATCGTCGTCGTGCCGCTCGACTTCGCCGAGGAGGTCGCACGCGCCCGCAAGGCCGGCGCCCCCGGCTGGCTGCGGCTGCTCGCCGACGAGTCGCGGGGCCTGCGCTTCGAGCGCGAGGGCCTGCGCCTGATCGCCCGCGCCCAGTGGCAACTGAAGGACTACGCCGGCGCCGAAACGAGCTGGCTGGCGGTACGCCAACGCGCCGAGCACGACATCGACGCCAATCTCGCGCTGGCCAACGTCTGCGAACGCCTCTACCGCAGCACGGGCGACATCGGCCGGCTCAGCCGTTCGGACCAGGCGATCGAGCGACTGCTCGCGAGCGATCGCCTCGACCGCCGCCAGCGCGCCGAGGTGATGGCGCTGAAGAGCCGCAACGGCAAGACCCGCTGGCGACTGGCCTTTGCCGGCATCGGCGATGCCGTCGAGCGGCGGCGGGCCGCGATCAGCCGGCAACTGTTCACCTGCTACGAGGAATACCGGGCCGCCTACCGGGCCGACCTCAACCACTTCTATTCCGGTGTCAATGCCTGCCAGCTCGGCCGCATCCTGCTCGGGCTGGCCGCCGACGAAGCCTGGTTCGACATCTTCGACAGCGACGCCGAGGCCGACGCGGCGCGCGAGCGGCTGCGCCGCGAGCTGACCGAGCTGCTGGTGCTGGTGGCCGGTTCGGTGGATGCCGCGCTCGCCCACCTGGCCGACGATGACGACGAGCGGGTGTGGGCGCTGATCAGCCGCGCCGACCTGCAGTTCCTCGAGCCGGGCCAGCGCGACGGCCGGGTGCTTGCCAGCTACCGCGACGCCATTCCGGTCGACCAGCCCTTCGCCTGGGACGCCGCTCGCGGCCAGCTCGAACTGTTCGAATCCCTCGGCCTGCGCGCCAAGCTCGCGCGACGGGTGATCGACACGCTGGACGCCCGCTTCACGGCCTTGCCGCGCGCCGAGCCGCAGCGCCCGACCCGGCTGATCGTCTTCGCCGGCCACCGCATCGACGCGCCCGGCCGTCGGCCGTCGCGCTTCCCCGCAGCCGCCGAGGCCGCCGCCCGCGAGCGCATCCGCACGACCATCGCCGCACGGCAGGGTCCGGATTTCGACTGCGTGCTGCTGGCCTCGGCTGCGCCGGGCGCCGACATCCTCGCCCACGAGACCTGCCGCGAGCTCGGCATCAGAAGCGTCGTCGGCCTGCCGATGCCGCCCGCCGACTTCGCCCGCACCGCCTTCGCCGACTGCGAGCCCTGGCGCGAGCGCTTCCTCGACCTGATGCGCAACGCCGAAGTGATGCAACTCTCCGACCGCGCCGGCCTGCCCAACTGGCTGGCCGGCCGCGACCTCGACCCCTGGGAACGGGGCAACCGCTGGGTCGTCAAGCTGGCGCAGAGCTGGGGCGCCGGCGAGGTCGTGCTGGTCGCGCTGTGGGACGGCCGTGATGTCGGCGACGGCCCCGGCGGCACCGCGCAGATGGTCGCGCTGGCGCGCGCGGCGGGCGACTGGCGGATCGAGGTGATCGACGTCGGGGAACTGGCCGGCGGCTGAGGCTTGCTGCCGTCGCCACGATCATCGAATAATCCGGCCATGGCTGGCACCTATTCGATTTTCATCAGCTACGCCCATGAGGATGAAGCCTTCAAGGATCAGCTCACCGAGCACCTCAAGGTGCTCGAGCGCCGTGGCCTGATCGCGCCGTGGGACGACCGCTGCATCGATGGCGGCGGCGACTGGCGGCAGGAGATCGAGCGCGCGATCGAGGGTTGCGAGCTCGCATTGCTGCTGGTCAGTTCGGCGTTTCTCGCATCGGAATTCATCGACGGCGAGGAACTGCCCCGCCTGCTGGAGCGCCGCGAAGAGCATGGCATCCGCGTCGTGCCGCTGATCATCCGCCCCTGCAGCTGGCAATTCGAGCCGCGCCTGCAGCGCTTGCAGGCCCTGCCCAAGGGCGGCAAGGCGATCGTCCGGTTCACCAAGGCGAACGGCAAGCGCGATGAAGCCTGGGCAGCGATCGTCGGCGAGATCCACGACTGGACGTCGCAGTCAGGAGCGGTCGCGGCAAGCAGGCCTGCGCCGGTAGCCGGGAGTGGTGCCGCAGGCGTCGTCGAGCGCCTGCGTCAACAGCTGGCCGCGGCCGCGGGAACGCTGCCCGACGAGGCCGAGCGCCAGCAACTCCTCGAACTGGTGCCGAAGCGCCTCGACGACTACCGGGCGATGCGCTGGGCCGAATGGTCCCAACCAAGCCACGCCCTCGACACCCGCTTCACCCGGCTTACGGTAGTGCTCGACCGCGGCCCCCAGGCCGAGGGGCCGCGCTGGCAGGAGCAGGCCCGCGAATACCGTGACCTGCGCGAGGTGCTGGCCGCGGTGGACCAGCCGGCGCTGGTGCTGCTCGGCCCGCCGGGCTGCGGCAAGAGCACCTTGCTGCAGCGCCTCGAATTCGATCTGGCGGTAGAAGCCCTGGCGGCGCCGGCCGCGGACGACAGGCCGCTCGCCTTCCTGCTGCCGCTCAACCGCTATCGCCCGGCGGCCGGCGAAGCCGCGCCGCCGTCGCCGCTGGCATGGCTGCGCGCCCAGTGGCAGCGCCCCCGCCACCGCCATCTTCCGGCCCTCGACGAGCTGCTCGCCGGCGGCCGGCTGCTGCTGCTGCTCGACGCCGTGAACGAGATGCCCCACCGCGATGCCGACGACTACCGGGCGCTGGTCGACGGCTGGCGCGGTTTTCTGCTCGAACTCTCGGAGAACTGGCCCGGCACCCGAGTGGTGTTCTCGTGCCGCAGCCTCGACTACAGCGCCTCCCTGTCCTCGTCCGGCCTGCCGGTGCCCCATGTGCGGGTGCAGGCGCTCGACGACTCTCAGGTGGCCGACTTCCTGCGCGCCTACGCCGGCCGCGACGGCGAGCGGCTGTGGGCGCGGCTCGCCGGCACGCCGCAGCTGGAGGCCTTCCGCTCGCCGTTCTACCTGCGCCTGCTGGCCAGCTACCCGCTGGCCGACGAAGCGCTGGCCGGTGGCCGCGCGGCGCTGCTGACCCATGTCGTGCGCGCCGCGCTGGTGCGCGAGGCGGTCGAGCGGCGCAACCCGCTGTTCGCGCCGGGGCCGCTGCTGGAGCCGCACGACCTGGCGCGCATCGGCCGCGGCGACTGGTGCGGCCCCTTCGAGCTGGCCGATCACAGCCGGCTGTTCGCGGCGCTGGCCGACTTCGCCGCGGCGATGCAGGCCGGCCGCGCCGCGGGCGACCGCTCTCTGGTGCGCCTGCGCTATGCCGAGGCGCTGGCGCTGATCGACGACGGGGCGCTGGCCGAGGACATGCTCGCCGCCGGGGTCGCGCTGCAGGTGCTGCAGATCGCCCGCGACGAAGTGTGGTTTGTCCACCAGCTGCTGCAGGAGTATTTCGCCGCGCGCACGATTTGCGACGCGCCGCGCGCCGCTTGGCTGAACGGCGCTTGGCGGGCCGATGCGGTCGAGCCGCCCCTCGCCCAGGCCCTGGCCGCGCTGGCCGATGCCGAGCCGCTGCCGATGCTGCCGGCCAGCGGCTGGGAGGAGACCCACCTGCTGGCGGCGGCGATGAGCGCCGATGCCGAGGCCTATGTCCGCGCATTGGCAGCCGTCGACCTGCCGCTGGCCGGCCGCTGCGCGGCGCTGGCCGAGGTGCCGGTGTCGGCGCCGCTGGGCGACGAGCTGCGCCGCGCGCTGGTGGCGCGCAGCCGCGCGCCCGAGGCCGACCTGCGCGCCCGCATCGCCGCCGCGCGGGCGCTGGGCGAACTCGGCGATCCGCGCTTCGAGCGCCGCCGCGGGCCCGGCGGCGACTACCTGCTGCCGCCGCTCGTCGCGATCGGGGCAGGGCGATACACGATCGGTTCCGACGAGGGCCTCGAAGCCGACGAGGCGCCGGCGCACGACGTCGAACTGCCGGCCTTCGAACTCGGCAGGTTTGCGGTGACCAATGCCGAGTACCGCTGCTTCGTCGAGGCTGGCGGCTACGACGACGAGGCCTGGTGGCACGGCGAGGCCGCCCGCGGCTGGCGGCAGGAAGGGGGTGGCGAGGGCAACAGGGGCGTGTTGCGGCGTCACCGATGGATTCTACGAGGGTGCCCCGGGGGGATCGATGCGCTGTTGCATGAGCAGCGCATCACCTTGAAGCAGGCGACCGAATGGAAGGGCATTGCAGCCATGGGCGATGCCGAGTTCGAAGCACTGCTGGACGACCGGTACCCGAGCGGCCGCCAGACCCTCCCGGAGCGCTGGCACGACCCGGGCTTCAACCATCCGGCCCAGCCGGTGGTCGGCGTGTGCTGGTACGAGGCCAGGGCCTATTGTGCGTGGCTCGCAGCACGCAGCGGCCGACCCTGCCGGCTGCCGAGCGAGGCCGAATGGGAGGCCGCCGCGGCCGGCGGGCGCCGCCGCCGCTATCCGTGGGGCGAGGCATTCGACCCGTCCCGCTGCAATGTGTTCGAGACCCATCTGCGGGCAACGGCGCCGGTCGGTGTCTTTTCCGACGGCGATGCGCCGGACGGGCTGGCTGATCTCGCCGGCAACGTCTGGGAATGGTGTGGCTCGCTGTACCGTCCGTATCCCTTCGATCCGGCCGCAGCCGGGCGCGAAGACGATGACGGCCCGCGGGTGCTGCGGGGCGGGTCGTGGAACAACTCCCGTTACAGCTGCCGCGCCGCCCACCACAACTGGAACGCGCCCGCCGTCCGCAGCGACGTTGTCGGTTTTCGTGTGTGTTTTGCGCCCCCCTTCGCCTGAACCACTGTCCACAGTCGCGCTGGACTCTGCCCGGCTGCGTCTCCGGCCGGCCGCTGACACGGCCGCCGGGAGGATCATTCCCTGCCCAGCGGAAACTGCGACGGCAGCGCGCGGCGCAGGCCCCAGCTGTCGGCGTGGCGGGCGTGGGCGACCCAGGCCTTGACGCTGGCGTCCAGCTCCGCGAACGAAATCTCCCCGGCCCGCCAGGCTGCGAAGCGCTGGGCCAGCCGGCGCCGCGCGACCCCCACCTTGCGCCCCTTCAGCCGGATATGGGTCGGATAGACGATGAAACCCAGCCACGGGATGCCGAAGGCCACCGGCTGCACCTGGGTGGCCGTTTCATGGATGGTCAGCCGCAGGCCGGCGAGACGCTCGACGATCGCCCGCTTCCACGCCCACAACTGCTTCTTGTCGTCGGCGAACAGCGCGAAGTCGTCCACGTAGCGCAGATAGGCGCGGCAGCGCAGTTCGCGCTGGACGAACTGGTCGAACGGGTGCAGGTAGCAGTTGGACCAGAACTGGGAGCTGAGATTGCCGATCGGCAGGCCCCGCGGCCGGCACAGGGCGAGCAGGTCGTCGCCGGGGAACCAGACCATCTCGTACACCGAGTCGAGCACGCCGTCGCCGCTGGCCAGCAGCCGATCCACCAGTGCCATGATGTCTGCCTCGGGAATCCGGCGGGCGAGGAGCATCCGCAGGATCTGGTGGTCGATCGAGGCGAAATGCTGCACCACGTCGGCCCGCAGCACGTAGCGATGGCTGCGGGCGAGCTGCTGCAGCCGGGCTACCGCCCGATGGTTGCCCTTGCCGATGCGGTTGGCGTAGCTGTCGGCGATGAACAGGCGCTCGAAGCGCGGCTCGATGATGCGGCACAGGGCGTGGTGCACGACCCGGTCGCGGAAGGGCGCGGCACTGATCAGGCGGCGCTTGGGCTCATGGATCTCGAAGCGGCGGTAGGCGCCCGGCCGATAGCGCTGCCCGCGCAACTCGTCGCCGAGTTCGAGCAGTCGATCGGCGAGGCGGGATTCGAACGCAGCGACCGTCGCACGGCCCCGCTTGCCGCGGGCGGCGGCATGCCAGGCCGCGAGCAGGTTGGCCCAGCCCGTCAGCTCGGCGAAGGCGGGCGAGACCATGGGAGGGACCGACGATGGGCGAGGAGATGATCGTGCTGAACCGCTGCTTCGACCTGCTGGCGTGGCTGGTGCCGAAGAGCGAGCGCTTTCCGCGCGCGTTTCGCAGCACCGTCACCCGGCGGATGCTGGATGCGGCGCTCGATGCGCAGGAATCGCTGGTGTCCGCCCAGGGGCAGCGCGGCGACGGCCGGCTGGCGGCGTTGCGGGCGGCGGACGGTGCGCTCGATCGGCTGCGCCTGTACCTGCGGCTGGCCCACCACTGGCGCTGGCTGAGCGACGGACAGTACGGCCATGTCAGCACCATCGTCGCCGAGATCGGGCGCCTGCTCGGAGGCTGGCTGAAGCGCACGCGCGGCTGAAAGGGGCGGGGCGCCCCGGGGCCGAGGCCCGGGGGGCGCCCCTGTTCGCGCTATGCCCGACGGGGGCGATGTGGGGCGCAAAACACACACGAAAACCGACATTGTTGTTGCGGTTGTCGGGCTCGTTCCTGTTGCGGTTGGCGGCGCGGCAGTCGTGATGGGTGTTGTTCCACGACCCGCCGCGCAGCACCCGCGGGTGCGCCACAGGCAACCCGGCCGGCCGGAGCCGGCATTGCCACTATGGCGCTGTCGCCATCGTCGGGCAAGAAAAAATTCGGCGGCGCGCTGCGCGCGCCGTCCAGAGAAGCAGCCGACCGGCGGCCAGAGCCCAGTGGCGCGGTGGCCAGTGGGTCAGGCGATGGGGGGCGCAAAACACACACGAAAACCGACATAGTCGAGGCGGAGGCCGGGCTCGTCCCCGCCGCGGGAGGCGGCGCGGCAGACGAGATGGGTGAAGGGCCACGACCCGCCGCGCAGCACCCGCGGGGCGTTCGACTCGTCGTTGTCCTTGTCATAGAGATCGGCGCACCATTCCCAGACATTGCCGGCCAGGTCGAGCACCCCTGCCGGCGATGCGCCCGCCGGGTAGATGCCGACCGGCGAGGTCTGACCGAGAAAGTTCGGGCCGACATCCCTGAACCGCTCGTTGATGTTCGCCCGCCCCGCTTCGAATTCGCCCCACGGATAGTCGCGGCCGTCGATGCCGCGGGCGGCCTTCTCCCTCTCGTGCTCGCTCTGCAGGCGGACGACAGCCTCGCCGTCGAGCCGGCCGGCGGCGCGCAACCTGGCGTCGAGCCAGCGGCAGAAGGCGGTCGCCTCGAACCAGCTCACCATCTCGCGCGGGTGGGTCGGCCGTGGCCAGCGGGCGGGGGCAGCGCCCGGCGGCTCGCCGAGGCCGTGCCACCAGCGGGCGTCGCGGTAGCCGTCGCCATCGTCGACGAAGGCCTGGAACTGGGCATGGGTGACCGGATGACGGGCGATCCGATAGGCGCCGAGGCTTGCCCTTTGCTTGTCTTCGCCGTAGAGGAAGTCCCCGGCCGGGATGTCCACCCAGTCGATGTCCGGCAGGCCGTCGTGCAGGCCGATTCCAGGGCGTTCGTCGAGGCCGAGCACGCCGAGCGTGGACCACAGCTGGGCGCGTGGTGCCGGTGGCAGGATGGTTAGGGCGGCCTCGCAGGCAGTCTTGAGCGCCGGCGCGAATTCGCCGATCTGCCAGGTGTGGGTGTGGGCGATCTCCAGGCAGTCGGCGAGCAGCAGCGCCGGCTCTGGCCCGGAGCCGAGGCGGTCAGGTTCGAGCGATGCCGCGAGCGGCGCAAAGCCGGTCATCGCCCCTTCCGGCGAGTCGAGGTCGGCCAGCGCGCAGAACAGCAGGGTCAGGGTGCGGCGCCAGTCGGCACTGGCGGCGTGACGGGCGAGGATGTCGGCGACCGGTTCACGCAGCCGGTGCAGGCGGTGAAGGCGGCGGGCGGCGAAATACTCCTGGAAGCTCAGGTGGTAGAAGCCGGCACGCCGCTCGCCGCGGGGCAGCAGCAGGCCGGAGTCGCCGAGCAGGCCGTCGCGCAGGCCGGCGGCCGCGGCGGCGCCGTCCTCGGTGGTCGGGTCGCTGGCGGCGAGGCCGGCGAGGATGTCGTCGATCTCGTCGTAGCCGGCCTCGGCGGCCGGGCTGGTGCGCGGCCGCGCCGGCGTGCCCCGGTGCAGGCCCAGCGCCACCGCGGCGAGGCGGCGCTCGGCGGCCTCGCGCTCGGGTTCGGTCAGGTAGCGCTTGTGCAGCACCTGGTCCACCAGGCTCTGGTAGAGCCGGAAGAAGTCCCGCGGCAGGCGGCGGCCCTCGTCGTACTTGACGCACAGCGCGGTCAGCAGCATCGGGTTGGCCGACAGCGGCGCGAGGTCGTCCCGCTCGGCGAGATGGCCGAGCAGGCCGTCGGCCTTGTCCTGGGCCCGCGCCGGGTCGGCGGCGGCGTACCAGCGCCGCACGAAGGCGTGCTGGAGTTCGTCCGGCAGCTCGGCCAGCTCGGCGACCGGCAGGCCGAGGCGGCGGCGGTCTTCCGGGCCGAGGCCGTAGGGGCGGCTGGTCAGCAGCACCCGGTGGCCGGCGTCGAGCCAGCCGGGCAGCGCATCGGCCAGGCCGCTCAGCAGGTTCTGGCGGGGCCGGTCGGCGCCGATCGCCTCGGGCACTTCGTCTACGCCGTCGAAGATCAGCAGGCAGGGGCCGGCCTTGATCCGCGCATCGAAGCTGCGGGCGTCGAGGCCGCCGGGCCGGCTCTGGTCTAGCCAGTCGGCCAGCGCGGCGCGGAGGCGGGCGGCGCTCCAGCGGCCGTTGCCGGCCAGCCGGGCCTCGCTGTCGGCCCATTCGCGCAGCCGGACGAGCAGCGGAAAGCGGCCGCGCAGCGCGTCCGGCAACTGCTCCTCGAAGCCCTCCGGCACCGCGACCGGGTGGGCCGGCACCTCGCCGCTGGCCACCACCAGCGCGAGCCAGCGGCAGAAGGTGGATTTGCCGGCGCCGGGGGCGCCGGGCAGGTACAGCGATTCCTCGCCGAGCCGGTGCAGCAGGCGGTCGAGCGCCGGACCCTGCCATGGCCGGCGTGGCGTGCGCTCGTCCGGTTTTTCCTTCGGCGCGGTGACGGCCGGCACATAAACCTGGCCGAGGCGCACGTTCTGGCTGTCCTTGGGGTCGAGGCCGAGCAATTCGACGCTCTCGCATTCGCGCCGCAGCCAGGCCAGATAGGCCTCCAGCGTGGCGGCATGGCCGCTCGACGCGTCGGCGTGGCCCTGGCGTTTGCCCCATTCGCTCAGCGCATGGAAGACTTCGGTACAGAGCTGGTCAGCGCTGGCGAACTGGCTGCGGGTGGCGATGCCGTCGAGCCAGGTCTTGAAGTCCTTCAGCGCCTGTACGTTGCGCACGATCTCGGCGGCCTGGTCCGCTTCCTGCTCAAGGCGGGCGTACTCACACAGCTTGCCGTCCCACAGCACGCTGTCGTCGAGCAGGAAGGGCAATATCGCGACGCCGCGCCGATGGGCCGCCTCGCATTCGAGCCGGGTGATGCTCTTGTGTTCGCCCGCGTGCTGGTCCGGCGGCGTCCAGCCGTGGCGGCGGGCGACCAGGCAGACGACGACGTCGGCCTGCTCGACCCGTTCGAGGCAGGTGGCGAGCGGCGGATTGCCGCCAGCGGCCCAGTAGCCGCAGTCGATCGGCTGCCAGCCGAGCTTCAGCACCGCCTCGACCGCCTTGGCGCGGTGGGTTTTGAGGTCTTCCAGGGTCGAGGAGATGAAGACCCGGGGTGGTCGATGTTCGGTCATCGTCGGTTCCATGGCGAGTCGGGCGTCATGGCCCGGCTGGATGGATGGTAGTTCAGCCAAGGGCGATGCTGGAGCCATCGGGCATTCTTGACCATGAACGCCTCCTTCTCGTCGATGGTGCCAAGATGTACCGGCACTTGGTTTCGGGTCGTCGCAGGTCATCGTTCGGTCGCGATGGCGTGTCGCACGAATGCCGAAGTGACCATTGCCAGAACCGTTTGTCGCGCCGCATCAAAAGCGAGGTTTCGGCAGCCCTCGGGCGGCCCCCGGCGGGCGGGATCGTTGCTACAATCCGCGCGTTTTTTCCTGCATTCGCCCGGCGAACCGTCGGTGCCGCGCCCGCGGCCAGTGACGCCACGCCGTGCCATCTCGTCACCGGCACGCCGGAAGGGGGCTTCCGCCATCATGTTGCTCTGGCTCGTCGTCGCGTACCTCGCGATTTCCATCTCGATCGGCCTGTTCGCCGCCACCAAGGTCCATAACGCCCGCGACTACATCACCGCCGGCCGTCACCTGCCGATGATGGTGGTGGTGGCGATGGTGTTCGCCACCTGGTTCGGCGCCGAGACCGTGCTCGGCATCTCGGCCACCTTCCTCGAGGAGGGCATGATCGGGCTGATCTCGGACCCGCTCGGCGCCTCGCTGTGCCTGGTGCTGTTCGGCCTGCTGTTCGCGCGGCCGCTGTACCGGATGAACCTGCTGACCCTCGGCGACTTCTTCCGCGAGCGCTACAACCGCCCGACCGAGCTCGTCATGTCGCTGGCCATCGTGATGAGCTACCTGGGCTGGGTGTCGGCCCAGGTGACCGCGCTCGGCCTGGTCTTCAACGTGCTGACCGAGGGTGCGCTGAGCGCCAACCAGGGCATGCTGATCGGCGCCGCGGTGGTGTGGGCGTACACGCTGTTCGGCGGCATGTGGTCAGTGGCGATGACCACCTTCGTGCAGATGATCGTCATCGTGCTGGGCCTGTTCTACATCGCCTGGCTGGTCTCGGACATGGCCGGCGGGGTCGGCACGGTGATCGAGCACGCGGCGGCGGCGGGCAAGCTGGAATGGCTGCCGAAGCTCAGCGTGCCGGACATCATCGCCTGGCTGGCGGCGCTGCTGACCATGGGTTTCGGGTCGATCCCGCAGCAGGACGTGTTCCAGCGCGCCAACTCGTCGAAGAACGAGACCGTGGCGGTGTGGGGCACGGTGCTGGGCGGCAGCTTCTACTTCCTGTTCGCCGCAGTGCCGCTGTTCCTGGCCTATTCGGCGGTGCAGA
Organism: Rhodocyclaceae bacterium; assembly: GCA_020445765.1. GTDB lineage: Bacteria > Pseudomonadota > Gammaproteobacteria > Burkholderiales > Rhodocyclaceae > Cognatazoarcus. The sequence goes on from JAGRFY010000126.1 coordinate 11,930, forward strand.
TCGACCCGGAGATGGTGGCCCGCTTCATGGAGGAGGATTCGCAGCTGATCCTGCCCAACCTGATCGTCAGCCACATGCCCTTCTTTGCGCAGGTGGTGTTCTTCGGGGCGCTGCTGTCGGTGATCATGAGTACCGCGTCGGGCACGCTGCTGGCGCCGTCGGTGACCTTCTCCGAGAACGTGCTGCGCGGCTTCATGCCGGAAATGAGCGACAAGGCATTTCTGTGGATGACGCGGATCGTCGTGACGATATTCGCCGCCGGCGTCTGCCTGTATTCGTTGTCCACCGAGGAGAGCATCCACGGCATGGTCGAGAACGCCTACAAGGTGACCCTGGCCTGCGCCTTCGTGCCGTTGTTCGCCGGCCTCTACTGGCGCCGCGCCAATGAGCTCGGGGCCGCGCTGTCGATCCTGTTCGGCGCCGCGGTGTGGATCGGGCTCGAGATCGTCGCGCCGGAGGCGGTGCTGCCGCCGCAGTTCGCCGGCTTCTTCGCCAGCGTCGCCGGCATGCTGATCGGCGGCTTCTTCGGCGGCGAGAGCGACAAGCACATCGACGTCTCCGGTCACAATCACCTGCTGCGGGCCGATCCGGTGACCGCCGACGGTCGCTCGCTGTGATGCCGGGCGGCAAGCTGGCGCGGTGAGCGCGGACGCGCTCGCACGAGCAGTCGCGCTGCATCAGGCCGGCCAGCTCGACGCCGCCGAGGCGGCCTACCGGGCGGTGCTGGCGGCCGACCCGCGCGAGGCCCACGCAATGCACTACCTCGGCCTGGTCGAACTGCAGCGCGAACGGCCCGAGTTGGCGGCGGCGTGGATCGATCAGGCGCTGGCGCTGCGCCCGCGCGAGCCGGCCTTCCTGTGCAATCTCGGCCAGGCCCGACGCCGCCTCGGGCAGCTCGATGCCGCCGAGGCCGCCTATCGCGGCGCCGTCAAGCGGGCGCCGAAGATGTTCCAGGCGTGGCACAACCTGGCGGCCCTGTACGAGACCCGCGGCGACGATGCCGCGGCCATCGAGTGCTTCTCCCGTGCCCGCGCGCTGTGCGACGGCCCGTATCCGGGCGACGACGATTTTGCCGCGGCCTGCCGCCGCCACGGCCGCCACCTGCTCGCTCAGGGCCAGCCGGCACCGGCGGCGACCTTGTTCGCTCAGGCCTGCGAGATCGCGCCGGCCGATGCCGACGGCTGGCGCGCGCTGGCCAGCAGCACGACGCTGGCCGGCCGTCCGCTCGCCGCGATGGCTGCCTTCGAGCGCGCGCTGGCGCTGTGCCCCGACGATGCGCGCCTCTACAACAATCGCGCCAACGCGTGGCGCGATGCCGGCTATCCCGGGCGCGCGATGGCGGACTACGCGCGTGCCGTCGAACTCGACCCGGCCGATCACGATACCCGCAGCAACCTGCTGTTCACGGCGCTGTCGGCGGCGCCCGACGCGGCCACGCTGGCCGCGCTGCAACGCGAGCACGGTGCCGCGCTGACCTTGCCGGCCGGGTCGCCGGCGGTGGGCAGCGGCGAGGCGAGGCCGCGCATCGGCATCGTCTCGGCCGACCTGCGCGCCCACCCGGTGGGCTGGTTCATGCTCGGCTGGTTCGAACACCGCGACCGCGCCGCCGCCCATGTCACCGTCTATCACGGCAGCGCGATCGACGATGCCGTCAGTGCGCGCGTGCGCGCTGGATGCGACGACTGGGTGGCCTGCGCCGATCTCGACGACGACGCCCTGGCCGCGCGCATCCGCGACGATCGCATCGACCTGCTGGTCGACCTCGCCGGCCACACCGCCGACAACCGGCTCGGCGTCTTCGCGCGGCGGCCGGCGCCGCGCCAGCTCGGCTTTCTCGGCTACGCCGGCAGCACCGGGCTCGACTGTTTCGACGGGCGCATCGCCGATGCCGTGACCGAACCGGAAGGCGCCGCCGACTGGAGCAGCGAGCCCGTGCTGCGACTGCCCGGCAGCTATTTCTGCTACACGCCGCCGGCCGATGTGCCGCTGGCACCGGCACCGCCGGTCGCCAAGAACCGCTTCGTCACCTTCGGCTGCGCGACCCAGCTCGGCAAGCTCACCGGGCAGACGCTGGCGCTGTGGGCCGAGGCGCTTGCCGGCGTGCCGCGCTACCGGCTGTTGCTGCGCTCGATGGCGCTCGGCGACCCGCAGGTCCGCGCCGACGTGACCGAGCGCATCGTCGCCGCCGGCATCGATCGCTCGCGGCTGCGGCTCGACGGCCCATTGCCGCTCGATCGCTATCTGAAAGCCTGGCGGCAGGTGGACATCGCGCTCGACACGGTGCCGTTCAACCTCGCCACCCAGAGTTGCGACGCGCTGTGGATGGGGGTGCCGCTGGTGACCCTGGCCGGCGACCGCCATGCCGGGCGGATCGGCGCCAGCCTGCTCGCCGCGCTCGGGCTGGGCGAGCTGGTGGCCGATTCGCCGGCCGCGTTCGCCGCCATCTGCCAGCGGCTGGCCGCCGCGCCGACGCGCATCGCGGCGCTGCGCGGCAGCCTGCGCGATCGAATGCGGGCTGCCGGCGGGCTCGCCGAGCCGGCCGGCTTCGCCGCCCGACTCGACGCCGCGCTGGCTGCGGCCCTCAGCCGGCCAGCAGGATCTGGTGCGGCGTGGTCTCGATGATGTGACGCCGCACGCTTTCCTTGTAGGCGGTGTCGAGCAGGTCGAGGGGGTTGAATTCGTCGGTCAGCACGACCGCGCCGGCGGTATTCACCGGGATCGGTGGCTGGGTCGCGAGCCGACGCACCGACGCCGCCAGCGGGTGCACGTCGTCGAGCGCCGGCGGCCGCGCGAAGGCGAGCGGCCCGTCGCTGGCCAGCAGCACGAAGTTGCCGGCCAGCGGCTGGTCGGCGGCCGGCACGAAGGCCGGGTGCAGCGACACGCCGGCGAACACTTCCTGGAGCGTGCGCACGATCGCCGGCAGCATCGCCTCGTCGCCGTCGACGCCGCCGATCAGGTTCAAGGCCAGCACGCCATCGGCGGCGAGCCGCTGCTTGACCGCCCGCAGCGCTTCGAGCGAGAGCAGGTAGCCGGGGGTGGTGTCGCCGTTGAAGACGTCGAGCAGGATGTAGTCGTAGTGCCGGCCGTCACGCGCGAGAAAGGTGCGGGCATCCTCGATGTGCACCGGAATGTCCTCGCGGAAGCCGAAGTGGCGGCGCGCCATGTCGCGCACCAGCGGATCGATCTCGACCACCTCGGTGTCGATGCCGGCGCGCGCCAGCCAGCTCGGCGCCGCGCCCATGCCGAGCCCGACCACCAGCGCCGAGCGACCCTCGGGCCGCACCGCCAGCGGCAGCCGCGACAAGAGGTAGGCATATTCGTAGATCGGCCGGCCGTCGGCGGCGTCCATGCCACCCTGCACCAGGCCGTCGATGATCATCTCGCGGGTGGCGAGGCTGCCGCCCCGGTACTCGACCACCTTGACCGCGCCGTAGAAGCCGTCGTGGGCGGCGATCACGCTTGCGCGGGTGCCGTTGTCGAGCGTCACGCTCGGCAGTGGCGGCTGGCCGACGGCCGCCGGCAGCAGCGCGAGGCCAGCCACCAGCCCCTGCCAGCGCCGCGCCAGCAGGAAGTGGATGATCGCCAGCGCCACCAGCAGGCCGCCGGCCAGGCGCAGGCCGTTGCTGACGCCGACGTAGCCGAGCAGGTAGAAGCCGGTCAGCGCCGAGCCGGCGAAGCTGCCGGCGGTGGATACCGCATAGAGCACGCCGGCGGTGCGGCCGAGGCGGGCCAGGTCTGCCGCCGCCAGGCGCAGCAGATAGGGCGAGACGCAGCCGAGCAGGAACAGGCTGGGGCCGAACAGCAGCATCGCGGCGACGAAGGTGCCGCCGCGCAGGCCGAAGCCGAGGCCGAACTCCATTGCGCCGACCTTGAACATCGGCACCAGCAGCACGTAGGCGCCGGCCGCCGCGATCAGGCCGTAGAGCCAGTCGGCCGATGGCCGGCGGTCGGCGAGCCAGCCGCCGAAGGCATAGCCGCCGGCCAGCGACAGCAGGGTCACGCTGATCAGCGCGGTCCACACGAACAGGCTGACGCCGAAGAACGGGCCGATGACCCGTGCGCCGAGGATCTCGATCACCATCACCAGGCCGCCGGTGAGGCCGGCGGTGACGAAGAGCAGGCCGCGGGCGACCGGGCGAACGGCGACTGCGGAACGGGAAGTGGCGGAGGGATCCGGCATCGGTGGGCGTCGACCTGCGTGCGCAAACAGTGCGCATGATAGGCGAGCATCGGCTCGCGCGCAGTTCGCCGCCCCGTGCCGCCGTCGGGCGACAGCGGCGGGCAGGGATTCAGTGCAGGGTGGCGAGGGCGCGGCTGGCTTCTTCGCGGGTGTAGAAGCGGCCGTTGCGGACGAAGCCGGAGACCACCGAATCCTTGATGCGCAGCACGCGGCCCCGGGCGTCGCGGGCTTCGATCGCTTCGGCCGGCAGGCCGTCCACCAGGTGGAACGGGGCAGCGCGGCCGTCGGCGAAGCGCGACGGGTAGATCGCCAGGGTTTCGCAGTCGCGGAAGGCTGGGCGGAAGCCCTGGTCTGCGTTCTCCTGGCTGACACCGCCGCTGCCGGCGAATTGCAGGTTTTCGCGAATCAGTCGTTGTCGGGCGTGCTCGCTGTGCATGGCTGTCTCCTTTCGCTGCGCCCTCGATTCGTCGTGTCCGTGGTCCTGTCTGTTGGACGGTGGAACACCGGGGCGCCTTACCCGATGGGTCGCAACCGCGACAGCCGGCGGTTTCGACCGCCGCGCCCGCGCCGTGCGATTGCGCACGGCGCGGGTCGGCACGCTAGTGGTCTGCTTGG
>JAGRFY010000127.1 GCA_020445765.1 Rhodocyclaceae bacterium
GCCGCGGCCGGCACACGGAAGAACACGTTCGGATGGGCACCGAGCAGGCCCGCAGCGACGGTCAGGGTGTCCTCGTCGGGCAGTCGTCGCGACTGTTCGGCGAACGGGTGCGAGATATTGGTGTGAGCGCTGTTGCGCAACAACGTCAGATCGACCGGGCCTTCCCTGCCCACCACCCGCAGGAAAGCGGTCTCGGGCAGCCACTGCAGCGCGCCGCCCACCAGCCCGGCGAGCCGGGCCAGCGGCCGCTCGATCGCCGTGCCGTGACCGGGGGCCGTCCGCCAGCGGCGATCCACCGGCGCCACCCGCTGACGCAGCAGTCCGTAGAGTTCGGCCAGCGGATCGTCGCTGCGGTAATGGATTGCGGAGTCCACGCCGAAGCGTCGAAGCTCGCGGTAGAACTTCTCGCGGACCTGCTCCGCCTCACCGCGATACCAGTGGTCCACCACCTGCGGGCGCGCAGCGAGCGGCAGCAGTGCCAGCAAGTTGGTCTCGGCCTCCATCCGCAGGAAATCCATGTACAGCCGCGAATTGAGTTGATGGCCGACGTTGCCGAAGACGTCGAAGCCGGCGACCAGCAGATAGTGGATGCGCTCGAGGATGGGATAGGTGATCAGCCACGCAGTCTTCGGCGGCGTGCCGAGCAGCCCGGTGATGACGCTGGCACTGTCGAAATGGCGAAACACCGTCAATGCGGCGTTCGGGTTGCGGCCGTCGCCGTCCCAGACCACGGTCAGGTCGAGCGGAATCTCGCTGCCGACGGTCCGGCGCATGAACTTGGCGCGCGCGTCCAGATACTCGGCCTCGCGTGCCTGGTAGCGGCTCCACGACGCCAGCGGCAGCGACGACACGTCTTCGGCCGGCAGCGCCAGCGTGTCGGCATGACGCGCAAGGAAACGATCGGCCGCTGCGGTATGGGTGGCCGGATCGGCGAAGAAGACCCAGAAGCGGTCGTTGATCACATTGAGCGCGACCTGCCCCCGACACACCGGCCCCTTGATGAAGCCCGCGACGAAATAACCGGCGTCGTCGAGCAGAAAGCGGTAGCGCGACGCGACCGGGATGTCGCGGAACACGATGAACGGGTTGGCCGCGGTCCGGGCGTCGTATCCGGGCAGTCGTTCCGGCTCGGCCTGACCATCGAGGAACAGTTCACGCCAGCGCTGCATCCGCGCCGGATCGAGCCGATAGGGCATGTGGGTCTTGGCGACGAAGGCCTCGTCCAGGCGCACCAGACGATAGAACACCGACTCGTCGCCGGGGTCGTCGAACGGCTGGCGGGTGGCGATCGGTTCCGGATCCTCGCCGGGCGGCTGGTTCGAGCGGATCAGTCGGAACCAGTAGCGCTCGCCATCGCCCTCGAGGTAGAGGTGCCCGAGGAACAGGTGCTCGAACAGATAGCGCGACATCAGCCGGGCGCGCCGGCCGGGCGCGTTGAGGAAGGCCTCCCAGCGCGCGACCCGGTCGCGCACGGCGCCCGGCAGCGGCGCCCGGGGCTCGACCGGGGCGCCCGCCGCCAGCCAGTCGGCGATCGTCGTTTCCTCGCCCACATCGATCGCCGGCAGGCCGTAGGGCATGCCGGCAAGCGGTGCCTCGTCCGCGGCGTGCTCGAAAGCGTCGATGGCGACGCACTGCTGCGCGCGATCGAGCGAGAAATCGAATGCATCCGGCAGAATCGTTGCCGCCGGCAGCGGATGTTCGCGCTTCAACGCGAGGTAGCGGAACAGCAGGCTCGACCGCAGTGCATCGCGACCGCCCCGGCCACACTCGTCGATCACGGCATGGAAGCCGAGTTCGCGCCAGGCCGCCGGCGCCTGGGCGTCGACCCTCAGCCGTGTCGGCGCGGTCGCCAGCAGGCGGGTGCCGTCGTACACCCGCGTCGCGCTGGCGCCGCGAGCGATGCCCTCCCAACTGCCGAGGTCGAGCTGACAGGGCGCGTCGAAACAGGCATGACAGACAACGCATCGCCGCTCGAGAATCGGCGCGACATCACGCCGGTATTGCGGAACCGTCGTATCGGCGGCCGCCGGCACGGCAGGGATGACGGCGACCGCCACCCAGATCACGGAGAGCCGCCGCCCAACCCAATACAATGTCATGACAGACAAGCCAAATCCGGACCTCCGGCCGCGCCCGATGAATGCTCCCGAACCGACCCGAACCAATTCCGCGGCATCGCCGCCGCCGGCGCGTCACCGTCTGCAGTTCCGCGGTACGGGTGGCGCGTATTTTCGCATCTGGGCGGTCAATCTCGCGCTGACCATCCTGAGCCTGGGCATCTACTCGGCCTGGGCCAAGGTCAGGCGCGAGCGCTTCTTCCTGAACAATACCGAACTGGACGGCTCGCCGTTCGACTATCACGCCGACCCGATGAACATCCTCAAGGGGCGGCTGCTGGCGTCGTCGGTGATCATCGTGCTGATGATCGCGTCCGAACTCCATCCGCTGGCCAACCTGCTCGCATCGATCGTCTTTCTCGCACTTTTGCCGTGGATGATCTGCCGGTCGCTGCGCTTCCGCGCCAACAACACCAGTTGGCGCGGCCTGCGATTCGGTTTTTCGGGCACAAGTGGTGGCGCCATGATGGCCTGGCTGGCGTGGCCGCTGGCCAGCGTCGTCACCCTCGGCCTGCTGCTGCCGATGCTGATTGCCGCCCAGTGGCGCTATAAGCTGGGCCACTTGCACTTCGGCCGCAGCCGCTTTTCGATCCGCGTGGCGATTGCGCCGATCTACCGGGTGTTGCTGGCCGGCTCCCTGCTCGCCATCTTGCTCGGCGTCGCCGGTGCAGTCGCGATCGTCGGCCTGGTCGCGCCGCCGGAGCTGTCGCATTCCGGTACCATCCCGGCCCCCGACCGGCCGGCCGCCGCGATCGCGCTCGGCCTGCTGTGGCTGCTGCTGGTGATGCGGATGCTGGCGCCCTACCTGCGGGTGCGGCTCGAGAACCTGCGTGCCGGCATGAGCCGGCTGGGCGAACACCGTTTCGACAGCGATCAGCGAGTACGCGAGTATTACGGCATTCTCGCCGTCAATTGGCTGCTGACGCTGCTGACCCTCGGCCTCTACCGTCCGTTTGCAGTCACCCGCCTGTGGCGCTATCGGGTCGAGCATTTCTCGGTACTGGCACACGGCGACATCGGCGAGTTCGTCGCCGCACAGGCAACGGATGCACCGGTGCTGGGCTCCGAGGCCGCCGATCTGCTCGACATCGACCTGGGATTCTGAACCGATGACGACTCCCGTCGACATCGACGCGCGGCTGTTCGACGGTCATTCGAGCCGCCCACGAGCGGTCACGCTGACGATCGACGGCGACACGCTCGAGCTCCGCGACCGCGACGGCGATGTGCCGGCCGAACAGCTTGCGCGCGATGCCTTCGACTGGCAGGAACCGCTCGGCGGCGGTCATCGCAGCGCGATGCTGCCGGGCGAACGCCGTTGCGAGTTCACCACCGGCCCCGCCCTCGACCACTTCCTGCGGGCCTGCGGCCATCGCGAGACGACGGTGACGCGCTGGCAGCGCAGCGCGCTGTTCGCGTTCGCCGCGCTGCTGCTGGTGCTGGCCGGCCTGCTGGCGGCCTACCGCTGGGGGCTGCCCGCCGCGGCCGACGGGCTCGCGGCACTGGTGCCGGAGCACAGCCTGCAGGCTCTCGACCGCGAACTGCTGGCCTCGCTGCACGCCAGCGAGGTGCTGGCCCCCAGCCGGCTGCCGAAGGCGACGATCGACGGGATGACCCGTCTCGGACGCGGGCTGCTGGCCTCGCACCCGGGCAGCACGCTGCACATCCGCAGCGCGCCTGGGATCGGGGCCAATGCGTTCGCCCTGCCCGGCGGCACCATCATCGTCACCGACGGCCTGCTCGAACTGGCAGACGATGCGCGCGAAGTGGCCGCCGTGATCGGTCACGAACTCGGCCACGCGCAAGCTCGCCACGGACTGCGGCAAATGCTGCAGGCGTCGATCGTGGCCGTCACGATCGGTCTGTGGAGCGGAGATTTCGATTCGGTCCTGACCCTCGCCGGGACGGTGCTGGTTGGCGCATCGTACTCTCGCGCCTTCGAGTACGAAGCCGACGCGTTCGCCGCCGACCGCCTGCGCCGCGCCGGTCTGCCACCCAGCGCCCTGGCAAGCGTGCTGGCACGTCTGGCAACGGCCGGCGGCGGCGACGGGCCGCGCTATCTGTCGAGCCATCCGCCGACGCCGGAGCGCATCCGTCGCCTGCAGGCAATCGAGGCGTTCGGCCGACGCGAATCGGATGGCTGAGCCGGGCCGCCATTCACCGACGTCTGGCGGTGGCGCCAAATCCTGCGATAATCGGACATCGCCCATCCGGTGCGATCGCCCGCGGTCGCCTGTATCATGGCTTTCAGCGGGCACTCGAGTCGGGAGCTGCACCAACCAGAACGCATAGATGGAAACTTCAGGCATCCTTCGCGCCACCGAATGCGTCGTGCTGTTCGCCGACATCGCCGACAGTTCGGTGCTGTACGAGCGCATCGGCAACGAAGCGGCCGCCAAGCGCATCAACGGCTGCCTGAAGGCAATGCAGACGGTCGTCATGCACTCGGGCGGACAGGTCATCAAGTTGACCGGCGACGGCCTGATGGCGGTGTTCGAGAAGGCCGATTCCGCGCTCGAGGCGAGCAGTGCGATGGGCATGGAACTGGGCGAGCTGCCGGCCGCTGGCGAACACCGCATCGACATTCGCATCGGCTTCCATCATGGCCCCGCGGTCAGCACCGGCAACGATCTCTTCGGCGAGACCGTCAATGTCGCGGCACGCTTCTGCGAGGTGGCATCCACCGGCACCGCGGTCACCTCGTCGGAAACCGCGGCGCTGTTGTCGAAGGGCAATCAGCGCAAGCTGCGCAAGATCCCGCAGCGACCATTGAAAGGCATCAATCGCCATTTCGACCTGCTCGAGCTGATCTGCGACGACTACAGCAAGGTCACGGCGGTATTCGCCAGCATCGATTTCTCGGCGCTGCATCCGTCGCGGCTGGAACTGCACTTCTGCGGCGAATCCCGGGTACTCGACGAAGGCGCGCACCGCATCACGATCGGGCGCGATCCGGCTGCCGACGTGGTCCTGAGCAACACGCACGCGTCGCGCCGCCATTGCGTGATCGAAGAGCGCGGCGGCAAGTTCGTCGTCATCGACAGCAGCAGCAACGGCACCTTCGTGGTCGAGGAGGGAGGGCGCTCGCTGAGGCTGCGCCGCGAAGAACTGGTGCTCGACAGCCACGGCTGGATCACCTTCGGGCGCCCGCGCGGGCCCGGGGTGGACGAGATGGAATATCGCTTCGTCGGCTGACCCGCCCGCGGCGGGCAGCGGTACCGATCGGTGCCGGCCTGCCGGCGTCGTCGCTACAGACCCCGCACCGCAAAGATCCCCGGCGCATTGCGCCAGTAACCCTGGTAATCCATGCCGTAGCCGAACAGGAAGCGGTCGGCGACGTCGAGCCCCGTGAAATCGGCGCGCATGCCAGGGTAGGCCTTGCGTGGGTGACTCTTGTGCACCAGCACGGCGGTGCGCACCTCGGCGGCCCCTTCCTCGCGCAGATAGTCGACGATCGCGGCCAGCGTGTGGCCCTCGTCGAGAATGTCGTCCAGCACCAGCACCTGCCGACCGTCGAGCTTCTGCGTCGGCCGCACGCGCCAGTCGAGCAGCGTGCCCTGGGTCGCCATGCCGTAGCGGGTCGCGTGCAGGTAGGCCACCTCGAGCGGAAAATCGAGGCGCGGCAGCAGGCGGCCGGCGAAGATCACGCCGCCGTTCATGACCACATAGACCAAGGGGTTGCTGTCGCGGTAGCACTCGGTCAGGTCGCGCGCCATCGCATCGATGGCGGCTTCGACCTGGGCGGCGGTGCACAGGCAGTCCGCTTCCTCACGGGTTCGCCGGACTTTGTCGAGATCGATGGCCATGGCCACGGCCTTGCGGTTTCAGTGACCCTCGAAGCTTACCAGCGCGTGGAGCGCGACGCCCGCCTCGGTCAGCCGGCGGCGACCGCCGAGTTCCGGCAGTTCCACCATCACCAATGCTTCGGTCACCTGCGCGCCGAGGCGCTGGAGCAGGCGGGCAGCGGCCAGCAGCGTGCCGCCGGTGGCAACCAGATCGTCCACCAGCAACACCTTCTGGCCGGCGACGAAGCCGTCTACATGGACTTCCAGTGTGCCGCTGCCATATTCGAGGGCATAGTCTTCGGCGAGCGTGCGGTAGGGCAGCTTGCCGCGCTTGCGCACCGGCACGAACCCGACCCCGAGGGCGCAGGCCAGCGCGCCGCCGATGATGAAACCGCGGGCGTCGACAGCGGCCACGCCGTCCGGCGGATCGGCCGCGTGGCGGGCGTGGAGTTCGGCGATCAGCCGGCGGAAGGCGTCGCCATCCGCCAGCACCGGCGTGATGTCGCGAAACTGCACCCCGTCCACCGGCCAATTGGGCACGGTGCGGATGCGCTCGCGCAGTTCGTCTGGGCTGATGCTCACAGTCTCGGTTCCGCAGATGGCAGTCCCGAATTCTAGACCGGGATCGCGCTGACGCCGGCCGTCGATCAATCGTCCCCGAATACCTCGATCCACTCGGACAGGCGCTCGATCAGATGCGCCCGCTGTTCGGCATCGGCACCATTGACCACCGCCACCCACATCGCGATCGCCTCGGCCTGCTGGACATCCATTGCCGCGGCCGCCGGCGCCGTCCGCCCCTTGCGCCAGTCGTTGAACCAGAGCTTCAGCGACTCGCCGCCGTCGGCTGCGGCCAGCGCATCGAGCAGCCAGCGTTCGCGACGGGCGCGCTCCTGCAACCACAGCGTCGCGTCGAATCCGGCAACCGCTCGCGACGCCCGCACCAGGGCACGCTGCCGCTCGCTGACCGAGCCGAGCCAGTCGTCGATCGCCTCCTCGATGCGTTCGATGCGAAGGTCGCGTTCGCGTGCAGGATCGCCGGCACCGATCTCGTCGGCAAACTCGGCGCGCCGCTCGTCGAGCCGCCGCTCGATACGTGCGATCTCGGCCGGCGAGAAGCGGGTCATGCGGGAACCGAATGCGATCGCCAGGCGCTCACCGACCTCGCGCACGTGGTTCTGGGCGGCGGCGACGATCCACTCGCCGTCCGACTGCTCGATCGGGCCGGCAAGCCTGTGCCGCGCTTCGCGCAGCAAGGCCGCGAGTTCCCGGCGCGGCTGCTGCCGATGCCAGGCGTGGACCTCGGCCGCTGCATCGGCGAGTTGGTCGCGCTGCACTTGCGGCAGATCGAGCGCCGCGTCGATCCGCAGCACACCGAGCGTGGGCGCATTCATGTAGGCCAGCGACAGCGCGCTGCAACCGGCCAGCATACCGAGCGACACGAGCAGCAGCTGCCAAGCACTGCGACGGCAGATGGCCAGACAGCGGGCGGATCGAGCAGGGTTCAAGGAGGCTCCGTTTGCGAAGAAAATCTTGGAATATCAACGGCTGGCAGGCGGATCGCGTCACGCGTGGCACAATCCGGCCCCGGACCACGGCCATGCATTCCAGGTTCCGGCGTCGGCGGCGCGGTGCATATGATACGATCCTTGATTACGGCCCCACCCCCGTCCCTTCTGTGGAGATCCACCGCCGTGAACCGTTCCCTAATCGCCTGCACGATCCTTGTGCTGGGGGTCGCCGCCTGCGCCAAGTCCGAAGACTCGCCTGCGCCGAGCGACAGTGCCCAGGCCAAGCCCGCCGAATCACAGCCCGCCCCGCCGGTGGCCGCTGCAGCGGACGCCAAGCCCGAGGCCCCGCCGCCGGCGAGCTATCCGCCCAACGCCGGCAAGCTGGTGCAGGTCATGCAGGCAGGCGGCTACACCTACGGAGAAGTCGAGGGTCCCAACGGCAAACGCATCTGGATCGCCGGCGGCCATATCGACGCAGCGCCGGGCGATATGGTGCAGTGGGGTCAATTCGCGGTCATGCACAACTTCACCGCGAAATCGATCAACCGCAGCTTCGACAACATACTGTTCGTCAATTCCTGGGGCAAGCTGGACGGACCTAAGGCCCAGGTCGCCGCACATGGCGCGCCGCCGGCAGGCCACCCGCCGATGGGGCAGCCGATGGCCGCCGCGCCGGCCTCGGGTGGCAACAGCGGCATCGTCAAGAGCACCACCACCGCAGGCGGCTATACCTACCTCGAGGTCGAACACGACGGCCAGACGACATGGATCGCGGCGCCCGAAACCGTCGTCAAGGAAGGCGACACGGTGAGCTGGAGCGGCGGCATGACGATGCGCAATTTCACCGCCAAGTCGCTCGACCGAACCTTCGAGCAGATCGTCTTCGCCGGCGGCGTGTCGGTGCAGTGAGTCGGCTGCCGCCGGTCTTCAGCCGGCGGCCGGCCCGTCCAGCAGATCGCGATAGCGATCGCGCAGTTCACGTCGCAACACCTTGCCTGCGACGTTGCGCGGCAGCTCGTCGACGATCAGCACCGCGTGCAATCGCTGGTATCGTGCGGCCACCCGCCGGTTGACCCATTCGCGCACGGTTTCGGCATCCGGCGCGCAATCTGCCCGTGGCCGCGCCACGGCGATCGGCACCTCGCCCCAGCGACGCTCCGGCACGCCAACGACGACCGCCTCGAGCACCTCCGGGTGGTCGAGCAGGACCGCTTCGATATCGCTCGGATAGACCTTGATGCCGCCGCTGATGATCATGTCCTTCTTGCGGTCTGCCAGATGCAGGAAACCGTCGTCGTCGACATGGCCGAGATCCCCCGAATACAGCCATCCGCCCCGGATCGCCTGCGCGGTCAGGTCCGGTCTGCCGTGGTATCCGGCCATCATGATCGGTCCGCGACCGACGATTTCGCCGATCTCGCCCGGCGCGGCCTCGCTGCCGTCCTCGCGTTCGATCCTCATCCGGTAGAACGGCGGCGGGACGCCGACCGACCCGGGCTTGCGGGCGACCTCGTCGCGATCGAGGATCGTGACGAAGCCCTCGGTCAGACCGTACAACTCATGGAGCCGCCCCGGCAGGCATTCGATCAGCTGCGCCTTGTGGGACCGCGGCAGCGGCGCGCCGAGCGACAGCAGCATCTCGAGCGAGGCCAGCCGGGCGGGATCGAATTCCGGGTGGTCGAGCAGGGCGGCGATCTGGGTCGGCACCATCATCGTGTGGGTGACCCGCTCGCGCTCGATCAGCGCCAGCGTCTCGCCGGCATCGAAGGCGGCCGCCAGCAGATAGCGACAGCCCAGCATGAAGGCCGGCATCATCGTCACGAAGGCACCGTTGAAGACGATCGCCCCGGTGTGCAGCACCACCGATTCGGGTGTCATCCGCCAGGCATTGGCGAAAAGCGTGGCATAGTGGGCGCGCACCCGGTGGCTGTGCACGATGCCCTTCGGTGTGCCCGTTGTGCCGCTGCTGTAGATGATGTTGAAGGGGTCTTCCGCCGCCGCTGCGGCGAGCTCGGCGACGCCCTCGGCCGGCACCGCGCTCAGCAGATCTCGCTCGCTGCCGTCGTCGATGTCGGTGACCAGCACGCCGGGGCACTCGCAGAGCGCTGCGCACGCCTGCTCGACCACGGCAAGGGTCCGGCGGCAGCAGAGCAGCTGGCGGGCATTGGCATCGCCGAGCAACGAAGCCAGACCACCGGCCGCCAGCAGCGGCGACAACGGCACCGACACCGCCCCGAGCCGGGCGCACGCCCAATACAGCCAGAGCAGTTCCGGGCAATTCGGCAGCACCGCCGCGACCCGGTCACCGCGGTCGACGCCACGCCCCCGGAGCACCGCCGCCAGACGCGCGATCCGCGCATCGACGCCGCGCCAGTCCAATGCCATCGACCCGAAGCCGAAGGCCGGGTGCCCGGGTCGATAGCGCGCGTGATGCGCCGGCAAGCCTGCCAGATCCATTGCTCCTCCCGCTGATGCCACCGTCACGATAGCACCGCCGGCCGCTCGGCGACGGACCGGCAGGTGCGACGGGTTCCAAGCCGGCAGCAAAGCTCGTTATCCTTGGCCATGACGGCAACGCCGCGCAGGAGCTCAGCATGCAGGACATCTTCGTCAGCTATCGCCGCCAGGACAGCCAGAGCGCCGCCGGTCGCCTGAGCGACCATCTGCGCGACCAGTTGCCGGACGTCAGGATCTTCCGCGACGTCGAGACCATCGATCCCGGTGTCGATTTCGTCGATGCGATCGAACGGGCGCTGAAGTCGTGCGCGGTGCTGATTGCGGTGATCGGGCCGCGCTGGCTCGACGTCTGCGACGATGCCGGGCGCCGCCGGCTCGACGACGCCCATGACTACACCCGCCTCGAGATCGCCCGGGCACTTACCCGCAAGGACGTGCGTGTGATTCCGGTGCTGGTCGAGGGCGCCTCGATGCCCTCCGCCCCCGACCTGCCGGAGGACCTGGTGCCGCTGGCGCGGCGCAACGCGATCGAACTCAGCGACAAGCGCTGGGACTACGACGTCTCGCAGCTGGTCGCGACCCTGCGCCCGGTGCTCGGCATCGCCGAACCGGCGCCCGCGGCGACGCCCGCGCCGGCCCCCGCATCGGCAGGGTCGGGCGGCTCGCGTCGCAAGTGGCTGTTGATCGGCGTCGGCGTGGTGGCCGTGCTCGCGATCGCCCTGTCGGGCATCGAGGACCCGGCGCCGGAGCCGGCACTGCCGGCACCCGCCGCGGTCTTGCCGGTGCCGGCGGCACCGGTCGCACCCCACGCGCTGTCGCAACCCGCGGTTGCGGCAGCGGTGATCGATCTCACCGGCACCTGGGCCGACAACGAAGGCGGTCACTACGAAGTGATGCAGCAGGCCGGGCGGCTGGCGGTCCGCGGCGCCGGCCCGGATGGCCTGGTCTACGGCGAGGGTGGATTGCAGGGACACAGCGGCTGGGTCAACTACGTGCTCAACGGCTACCCATTGACCGCCCGCTTCACCGTCGACGCCGCCGGCAACAATCTCGATGTGGTCGTCACCGACCCCGCCACCGGCGAGCGCCAGCCCCTGCGCATGTGGCGCACGCAATAGGTCCGCGCCCGCTTGCGCTCGGCCTCGCGTCAGGTGCGCCCGGCACCCGGGTCGCCGCCCTCCTCGTCGCCGTTGCGCGGCCGACCGGCCAGCGAGCCGCCCCCTTCCAGATCGTCAAGCACCACCGACAGTGCGTTGGTCGAGATCAGCACCTCGACCAGGGACATGACCAGCGAGGCTGCCAGGCTCAGCATGCTCGCCGCGAACAGCCACTGGCCGGTGGCCTGCGAGCCGGCGAACAAGGCCAGCATCGACAGGCAGCACAACAGGAAACTGGCGACCGCCACCGACTGCATGTACTTGATCAGCCTGACCCGGCGCTTCAGGCCTGGAATCTGGCGGCGCACCACGTCGATGCGCGGATCGGGCAGGCCGTGTAGCTGGCGGATCACCTGGGCCAGCGTCAGGAAGCGATTGGTATAGGCGAGCAGCAGCAGCGAAATTGCTGGAAACAGCAAGGCGGGGGTGGTGATGTCCATCGTGTCGGATCTGGCGGCGCGGCGGGCGACACGTGCAGGATACGGGACACCGGCCGCGAAGGGCAGCCGGCACCCTCCCCAAGCGCTGCTCAACCGGCGTCCGGCGCACCCCGCCGATGGTGATGCAGGTCCATCTGCGGGAACGGGATCGAGATGCCGTTGTCGTCGAACGCGAGCTTGAGCTTCTCCTTGAGATCGCAGCTCGTGGCGAAGAAATCGCCCGAGGCGACCCACGGCCGCACGTGGATGTTCACGCTGCTGGCACCGAGCTCGGCGACGCCAATGAACGGCTCGGGTTCGGCCAGCACCCGCTCGTCGGCCTTCAGCACCGATTCGATGACGCCTTTGGCAAGCCGGATGTCGTCGTCGTAGCCGATGCTCATGATCAGGTCGATCCGCCGCTGGCTGCGTGCCGAGTAGTTGGTGATGACGCCGCTGTAGATCGCGCCGTTGGGAATGATGATCTCGCGGTTGTCGGCGGTGCGGAAGGTCGAGCTGAAGATGTTGATCTTTTCGACCGTGCCCATGGTGCCGGCCGCCTCGACGAAGTCACCGGCCTTGAATGGGCGGAACACGATCAGCATCACGCCGGCTGCGAAGTTCTTCAGCGAGTCCTGCAGCGACAGGCCGATCGCGAGGCCGGCGGCACCGATGATCGCCACCAGCGACGTGGTGTCCACACCGAGCTGGTTGAGCGCGGCGACCACCACCAGCAGCAGCAACAGACCATGCAGGATCGACAACACGAAATGGGCCAGCATGTCGTCCATGCCACCCCGACGCAGCAGCTTCTCGGCGATCGCGATCAACAGCTTGGCCGCCCAGCGGCCGACCAGGAAGATCGCCACGGCCAACGCGACGTTGATTGCCCAGGGCCAGACATGCGCCTGCAGCCATTCGCCACTCGCGAACTTCTCCTTCATCAAGACTCCCAGCGGATGATGCCAACGAAAATGATTGCCGCGATCGCGGCACGACTCAGGATATGCTGCTGCGCAGCATCAAGCAACCCGGCAATCCCTGGAGCGGTTCGCATCTAGTAGCGCTTGTATCTCGCGACGCACAATTCCCACGCCCGTTCGTCGGCGGCGGCCAGGGATTCGAGATCGGCGACCGTGGCGGCGGCGTCGTCCACCCACTCGCGCAGCAGCGGCGAACCGTTGATCAGGTCGATTGCCAGGCGATCGAATTCGTACTCGTACGGAAACTCACGCCACAACGGGTAGTCGGCGTCGATCTGCCGCAGCGCCTTGAAGGCCAGCGCCTGCAGTCGCCACGGTCGAAACGCCTGGTGGCGATAGTGCAGCGGGTCGTCGACGTGGATCTGCAGGCCGCGGCACAGCGCGCCGGCGTGCTTGTGAAAGGTCGGCTCGAACCAGCATTCGCGCAAGCGGCAGCCGGCGAGCCATTGCGGCGCCAGCGCGCGCATCCGGCCCAGCAGCGAGGTCACGTCCAGACCCGGCGCACCGAACAGTTCGAGCGGTCGGGTGGTACCCCGCCCCTCGGACAGGGTGCAGCCCTCGAGCATCACGGTGCCGGCATAGCAGCGGGCCATCGACAGGTTCGGTGCGTTGGGGCTCGGATTGACCCAGCTCCGCTCGCCGGCCGGCCAACCGAATCCGGGGCCGGTCTCGGGCTGCCAGCCGGCCATCTCGACCACCTGCAGGTCCACGTCGAGCCCGAGCCAATCGACGAACCAGCAGGCCATCTCGCCCATCGTCAGGCCATGGCGCATCGGCATCGGCCCGGCGCCGACGAAACTCTCCCAGCCGTCGCGCAGCAACAGGCCCTCGACCGGCCGGCCCACCGGATTGGGGCGATCCAGCACCCAGACCGACTTGCCGAGACGTGCCGCCGCCTCCAGCACGTAGCGCAGCGTGGTCACGAAGGTGTAGATGCGGCAGCCCAGATCCTGCAGATCCACCAGCAGCACATCGATGCCGGACATCATCTCGTCGGTCGGCCGGCGGACCTCGCCGTACAGGCTGTGGA
>JAGRFY010000024.1 GCA_020445765.1 Rhodocyclaceae bacterium
ACACCCATCCGTTGACACGATGTTCACCGCGGCGCCGCAACCACTCCGGCGCCTGGGCTTCTTCGGGCACGCAGACGCTGATGGCATGCGGCAGATAGAGCGCGGCCAGTGCCTCCTGCCAGCTTCCGATCGACGCCTCCGGCCCATATACGACGGCACTGACCGGGGGCAGCAGCATCTCCTCCGCGGCCACCATCAGGCTAGAAAATCCCTGTGGCGACGCGCTGGCGGCTGCCGTCCAGGCTTCGACCGCACGCTCGCCGGCACGGGTGAAGCGACTGTCGCCCGACAGGTGGCCGAGACGCAACAGGCAGCGCGCCGCAATCGAATTGCCGGCCGCCATCGCCCCGTCGCGCCCCTCCCGCGGTCGCGTCAGCAGGGCCTCGTGGTCGTGGGCGGTGAACAGGAAACCGCCATGTTCTTTGTCCTCGAAGCGTTCGATCAGTCCGTCGGCGAGCGACAGCGCGAATTCCATGTCCTCGCTGCGATACTCGGCCTCAAGCAGTGCCAGCGCGCCGTCGAGCATGAAGGCGTAGTCGTCGAGGCAGCCGCCGAAGCGCGCCTGGCCGTCCTTGCAGCAGGCCAGCAGGCGGCCTTCGCACCACAGTTGCCGCCGTGCGAAGTCGATCGCCCGCTGCGCCGATTCGACCCATTCCGGCCGCCGCATCACCTGCCCGGCCCGAGCCATGCCGCGCACCATCATGCCGTTCCAGGCGGCCAGCACCTTTTCGTCGCGGCCCGGCGGCGTGCGCGTTGCAGCGCGGACCTCGAACAGCCGCTGGCGTGCCGCATCGACCCGCTCGCGGGCGGCATCCAGCCCCAGGCCGATGCTGCGCGCGATTTCGTCAACCGGTGTCTGCACCCGCAGATGCCATGCCCGCTGCTCGAAGTTGGGTGGTGCCTCGAGGCCGTAGTGGGCGTCCGCCATGGCCACCTGCTCGGGCGGCAGGGCAGCCCTCAGCAGGTCGACGTCCCAGACGTAGAATGCCCCTTCCTCGCCGTCGGAGTCCGCGTCCAGCGCCGCGAAATATCCCCCCTCGTCGGCCTGCATCTCGCGCATTACCCAGCGCGCGGTGCGTTCGACCACATCGGCGAACAGTGGCCGCGAATCGAGCAGCCAGGCATCGGCGTACAGCGCCAGCAGCGGTCCATTGTCGTAGAGCATCTTCTCGAAATGCGGAATCTCCCAGCGCTCATCGGTGCTGTAGCGAAAGAAGCCGCCGCCGAGCTGGTCGAAGATGCCGCCGCGGGCCATCCGGTCCAGGGTCTGCAGCACCGCATTGCGCGCGAACTCGTCCTTGTGTGAGACGCCGCGCCGCAGCAGAAAGTCGAGATCGGCGGCATGCGGGAACTTCGGCGCCCCGCCGAAGCCACCCCAGCGCTCGTCGTGGGCTTCGAGCAGCTGCTTGCGCAGCGCCTGCGGGATCCTGGCGGTCGGCTTCTCGGGCTCGTCCGGCGCGTTGTGGCGCACGAGCGCCTCGCGCAACCCGCGGTTCTGTCCTTCCAGTGCTTCGCGCTGATCGCGCCACGCAGCGACGATCCGGCCGAGCAGGTCGGTGAACGCCGGCAGACCGTGGCGCGCCTCGTTCGGAAAATACGTGCCGCTGAAGAACGGCGTGCCGTCGGGTGCGAGGAACACCGTCAACGGCCAGCCGCCGGGCCGCTCGTTCAGCATCTGGTGAGCCAGTTGGTAGATGTGGTCGAGATCGGGCCGCTCCTCGCGATCGACCTTGATGTTTACGAAATTGTCGTTCAACAGATCGGCGGTGGCGCGGTCCTCGAAGGACTCGTGGGCCATGACGTGGCACCAGTGGCAGGCCGAGTAGCCGATCGAAAGGAGGATCGGGCGGTCTTCGCGACGGGCGGTTTCGAGCGCCTCGTCGCACCACGGCCACCAGTCCACCGGGTTGTTTGCGTGTTGCTGCAGGTACGGCGATGTTTCGTTGTCGAGTCGATTGGGCATCCAAACCTCCGGGCTGCTACCGCTTAAAGACTAGCAGGTAGCACCACCGTTCAATCGACTTCTGCGTTCCTTCCGAGAATTCTCTCGCAGGCATCCGATGCGCTATTCGAGATGCATTTCACGGTTCGCGCCGCGACGCCGACGACGCCGCACGCCGGCCTGTCAGCCGGCCAGCAGCGCAGCCCCCGATAGGGCCACTACGCCACCCAGCACACGCTTCGATCGGCGACCGGCGCGACTGCCGGGAAGCCAGCGCGACAACAGCAGACCGGCGGCCTGGATCGCCCCCGCAGCGGCGCCGAATCCCGCGGCGTAGGCGACGATCGACTGGTGGCCCATCTCGATATAGTGGGCATGGCCGTGGAGCACCGCGACGACGCCGACCAGAAGCGCGACGGCCGCGACGTGCACGCGGACTGCGCTTGCCAGCAGCAGACCGAGCACGATCATCGACGCCGCGATGCCCTGCTCGAGCCACGGCATGGCGATGCCCAGCGCGGCGATCGCCGCTCCGCCGAGCATGGCCAGGACGAAGACGACTGGCAGCGCCAGTCTGGCGCGGCCCTTCCCCTGAGCCGCGTAGACGCCGACTGCCAGCATGCTGAGCAGGTGGTCGGCCCCGAGCAGCGGATGGGCGAAGCCGGCCAGCAGGCTGCCGCCGAGATGGCCGGGATGGGCGACGGCGACGCCGCAGGCCGCGATCAGCGCGATTCCCAGGGCGAGTTGACGATCGTTCATGAATTCCTCCGGAGCGGTCAGGTCGAGCCGGGCCCTCGGGGCCAGGCGCTTCAATTTCTGTGCCTCGGGCCGATTGCCCGGGCGGTGGAGCCGGTCGCCGCCGACGGCGGCCGGACGGCTTGCATTCCGGTGCCGCGGGCGGTCACGCGCCAACCGCCCGGATCGCCGGCGCACCGAGCAGCCCCTGGCGTTCGATGAATGCGATGATCTCGCCGAGGCCCTCGCCGCTCTTCTGGTTGCTGAAGACGAACGGACGCTCGCCGCGCATCCGGCGTGCATCGGTGTCCATGACTTCGAGACTGGCACCGACCAGGGGCGCCAGATCGATCTTGTTGATCACCAGCAGGTCGGATTTGCAGATCCCGGGCCCGCCCTTGCGCGGGATCTTGTCGCCGGCCGAGACGTCGATGACGTAGATCGTCAGATCCGACAGCTCCGGCGAGAAGGTCGCGGCGAGGTTGTCGCCACCGGACTCGACGAAGACGATGTCGAGGCCGGGGAAGCGCCGGTTCAGACGGTCCACCGCTTCCAGATTGATCGACGCATCCTCGCGGATCGCGGTGTGGGGGCAGCCGCCGGTCTCGACGCCGATGATGCGCTCCGGCTCGAGGGCCTCGTGACGCACCAGGAACTGGGCGTCTTCCGCGGTATAGATGTCGTTGGTCACCACGGCGATGTTGTAGCGACCTCGAAGCGCACGGCACAGCGCCAGGGTCAGCGCCGTCTTGCCGGAACCCACCGGGCCGCCGATGCCGACGCGAAGGGTCTGCTTGCTGCTCATCGCGATGTCTCCTTGCCGGTCAGGACCGGAACAGTCTCGTGTATAGGGTTTCGTGACGGCTGCTGGCGATCGCCAGCCCCGGCGCGAAGTTGCTCCAGCCGCTCTCGGCCAGCTCCAGCGCCTCGGCGACCAGGGCGGGCACACGCTCGCCGAGCATGGCGAGCAGCCGCTGGCCGGCCGACTGCCCCAGCGGCACGCACTTGACGGCGGCCATCACCTGGTTTTCGAGCCACGCCCACAGATAGGCGGCAAGCGCGTCGGCCGCCGCCACCTGCCACTGGGCCGCGGCGGCGCCCCAGGCGACCGGGTAGGCGATCTCCTCGCACCGCCCGAGGCGTGCCACCGCGGCGGGATCATCCGCGAAGGCCGGCAGGTCGGTCAGCAGGCGCCGCAGCGAATAGCCCATCTGGACCGTCTCCGCGCGCAGCTCGGCGGTTTCCCGGCTTGCCAGGAAGTCTTCGTTGAGGCGCAACAGGGTGGCCTCGTCGCCGTTACGCCATGCAGTCATCGCGCGTGCCAGCAGCGGCGCCTCGAAGCCGGCCAGGTTCCATTCGAGCTGATCGCCGATCCAGCGGCCGACGCCGTCCTCGTCATCGATGCCGCCGTCCTCGACCGCCCACTCGAGCCCCTGGGAATAGGTGTAGGCGCCGACCGGCAGGGTCGGGCTGGCGAGCTGCAGCAGGCGCACCAGGGGCAGGCCGGCGCCGGTCACGCGGCGGCCCTCCCGGCGTCGGATGCGGGCGGCCGGGCGTGCGTGCTCATGCACTCCGCCGATATTCGTGGATTCGGGCGCCGCTGGTGCCCTCGCCCGGGTGCTGGTGACCGTGGGCGTAGGCGCCGGCTTCCGGTTCGAACGGCGCATCGACTGCCTGCAGCGCGACGCCGAGGCCGGCCAGCATGCCGCCGAGGACGTGGTCGGCGACGATCCGCAGCCGGCCCTCGCCGATCTCGACCGCGACGTGGCGGTTGCCGAGGTGGTAGGCGGCCCGCGCCAGCAGCAGCGGATCCTCGCAACGCGCCTCGGTCAGCGCTTCGACCGCTGCGCGCACGCCGATCACCGTGCCGTCGCTGGCCTGCAGCCGCTGTCCGCCCCGGAGAATGGTGCCGCGGGGCAGGAACAGACCGACCTCGACGCCGCCGGCCGTGCGCGCGCGCAGGCGGCTTCGCGTGCGATAGTCGAAACTCAATTCGAGATGGTCGGACGGCGCCTCCGGGCCGTCGTAGAGCCGCTCGATCGAAAGCATGCGAATCCTCCCCTCAGAACAGAAAGTAGCGCTGCGCCAGCGGCAGTTCGGCCGCAGGATCGCAGGTCAGCAACTGGCCGTCGGCACGAACCTCGTAGGTCTCGGGATCGACCTCGAGCGTCGGCAGCCAGTCGTTGTGCACCATGTCGGCCTTGGTCACCGAGCGCACGCCGCGGACCGGCGACAGCGGCCGCGCGAGCTTGAGGTGGTCGAGCCGGCCAGCGGCCAGCGACGCCTGCGAGACGAAGGTCAGCGCCGTTTCGAGCGCACCGCCGAAGGCGCCGAACATCGGCCGGTAATGCACCGGCTGCGGTGTCGGGATCGACGCGTTGGGGTCGCCCATTGCCGCCGCGGCAATCATTCCGCCCTTGACGATCAGGCTCGGCTTGACGCCAAAGAAGGCCGGCTTCCAGACCACCAGATCGGCCAGCTTGCCGACCTCGATCGAGCCCACCTCGTGGGCGATGCCGTGGGTCAGCGCCGGATTGATGGTGTATTTCGCGACGTAGCGCTTGACCCGGAAGTTGTCGTGGGTCGCCGGATCGCCGGCCAGCGCACCGCGCTGCACCTTCATCTTGTGGGCGGTCTGCCAGGTGCGGATGATGACCTCGCCGACGCGGCCCATCGCCTGGCTGTCCGAACTCATCATCGAGAAGGCGCCGAGATCGTGCAGGATATCCTCCGCGGCGATGGTCTCGCGGCGGATGCGGCTCTCGGCGAAGGCCACGTCCTCGGCGATCGACGGATCCAGGTGATGGCACACCATCAGCATGTCGAGATGCTCGTCGATGGTGTTCACCGTGTAGGGCCGGGTCGGGTTGGTCGAGCTCGGCAGCACGTTCGGCAGGCCGGCCAGCTTGATGATGTCCGGCGCGTGGCCGCCGCCGGCCCCCTCGGTGTGGAAGGTGTGGATGCTGCGACCCTTGAAGGCGGCTGCGGTGTGCTCGACGAAGCCGGACTCGTTCAGGGTGTCGGTGTGGATCGCCACCTGCACGTCCATCCGCTCGGCCACCGCCAGGCAGTTGTCGATCGCCGCCGGCGTGGTCCCCCAGTCCTCGTGCAGCTTGAGGCCGATCGCACCGGCCTCGACCTGCTCGGTGAGCGCCGCCGGCAGGCTGGCGTTGCCCTTGCCGAGGTAGCCCAGGTTCATCGGGAAGGCGTCGGAGGCCTGCAGCATCTTGCCGATGTGCCAGGGCCCCGGCGTGCAGGTGGTGGCGTAGGTGCCGGTGGCCGGGCCGGTGCCGCCGCCGAGCATCGTCGTCACCCCGCTCATCAGCGCCTCCCCGATCTGCTGCGGGCAGATGAAGTGGATGTGGGCATCGATGCCGCCGGCAGTGACGATGTTGCCCTCGCCGGCGATGATCTCGGTACCCGGCCCGATCGGAATCGTCACGCCGGGCTGGATGTCCGGGTTGCCGGCCTTGCCGATCCCGCTGATGCGACCGTTCTTGATGCCGATGTCGGCCTTGACGATGCCCCAGTGATCGACGATCAGCGCATTGGTGACGACGGTATCGGCGACCTCGGCCGAGACCCGCTGGCTCTGGCCCATGCCGTCGCGGATCACCTTGCCGCCGCCGAACTTGACCTCCTCGCCGTAGATCGTGAAATCGCGCTCGACTTCGATCCACAGCTCGGTGTCGGCCAGCCGCACCCGGTCGCCGACGGTCGGGCCGAACATTTCGGCGTAGGCACGCCGCGAGATCCTTATCGACATCTCAGAGCGCCCCCATCACCTGTTGATTGAAGCCGTAGACCACACGGTCGCCATCGAGCGCGACCAGCCCGACGGTGCGCTTCTGGCCCGGCTCGAAACGCACCGCGGTGCCGGCCGGGATGTCGAGGCGAAAGCCGCGGGCGGCGGCCCGATCGAAGGCCAACCCCGGATTGGTCTCGGCGAAATGGTAGTGCGAGCCGACCTGGATCGGCCGGTCGCCAGTGTTGGTGACCTCGAGCGTCAGCGTCGCACGACCGGCGTTCAACTCGATCTCGCCGTCGACGGTGATCATTTCCCCTGGTGTCATCGCTGCCCGCCCCTCGTCAGACGATCGGATTATGGACGGTGACCAGCTTGGTGCCGTCCGGGAAAGTGGCCTCGACCTGGATCTCCGGGATCATCTCGGCGACGCCTTCCATCACTTCGTCGCGCCCGAGCAGGGTGGCGCCGAGGCTCATCAGTTCGGCGACGCTGCGTCCGTCGCGGGCGCCCTCGAGGATGCCGGCGGTGATGAAGGCCACCGCCTCCGGGTAGTTCAGCTTGAGACCGCGGTCACGCCGGCGCTCGGCCAGCAGCGCAGCGGTGAAGACCAGCAGCTTGTCCTTTTCGCGTGGCGTCAGTTCCATCGCCCCTCCTCCATCGATCGCCTCAGGTGTTCCAGATCCGCGGGACGCGCGCCGGCTCGCCCAGCACCGCCGGGCGCAGCACCTGCCACAGCGCCACCAGCCAGCGCCGGGCCGCCTCCGCCCCCGGCCCGCGATAGCGTGCCACAAGCACGCCCGGCACACGCGTCACCGCCCAATCGCCTTCGGCCACGGTGATCCGACGACAGGCTTCGAGCAGGCTCGTGCCGTCCCGATCCACCTCGTCGGCGGCCAGCAGCAGGGTCGCGCATACCGGCTCGCCGCCGAGGCCGACCGGCGACGCCAGCAAGGCACTGCCGCCATCGATACGGCCACGTTCCAGCCACAGGCTGCGGCCGTCGCGGCGCAGTCGCGTGGCCAGCGACAGGCGGCCCCGCTCGAAGCGTTCGCCGGCGCCGGTGCGGCCGAACACCAGGATTTCCGAACCGAGGAAGCGTGCCCCCGGCGCCAGTTCAACTGAAGTCTGCAGCTCGCCGCAGGCACCGTCGAACACGATCGACTCCTGCGGCAGCCATTCGCAGATGCCGCCGGCGGCGACCGTGATCGACTGGCCGAGCCGCCCGATCGGGCCGGCCGAGCGGTACCACTTGCCGGCGCCCGGCGTGGTCAGCAGGGCGTGGGCACCTTCGCCGACGCGGATATCGAAGGCCAGCTCGTCGCCGCCGGCGATTCCCGCTGGCGGATGCAGCAGGATGCCGTGGCAGACGTGGGCGCCTTCCGGATAGAACGGCCGCTGGAAGGCCAGCGGCCCGATATGCCGGCGCTCGACCAGTACGCTGCGGCCGTCCCGCCGCTCGAAGGCGAGGGCGAGGCGCGCCCGCCACGGCGGGTGGCCGCGCTCGGCCGTCGCAAGTGCGCTCGCTTCGGCCCCCCCCATCAAACCGCCAGTGCCTCGCGCACGCCGTCGGCGTCCATCGACTCGCCGTCGCCACGCATGATGATTTCGCCGCGTTCCATCAGCAGGTAGTGGTCGGCCAGCGAGCGAGCGAAGTCGTAGTACTGCTCGACCAGCAGGATCGCCATCTCGCCGGTCTCGGCAAGTTGCCGGATGGCACGCTCGATGTCCTTGATGATCGACGGCTGGATGCCCTCGGTCGGCTCGTCGAGGATCAGGAGCCGCGGGCCCATCGCCAGCGCGCGACCGATCGCCAGTTGCTGCTGCTGGCCGCCCGACAGGTCGCCGCCGCGCCGCCGCATCATCTTCAGCAGCACCGGAAACATCTCGAAGATGCGGTCCGGCACGGTGCTGCCCGACGGGCGCGAGGCGAGCCCCATCTCGAGGTTCTCGGCCACCGTCAGCCGCGGAAAGATCTCGCGCCCCTGCGGCACGTAGCCGATGCCGGCCCGCACCCGCGCATAGGACGGTGCGCGGGTGATGTCGCGCCCCTCGATGCTGATCGCACCGCTGGCCGCCGGCACCAGGCCCATCAGCGTCTTCAGCAAGGTCGTCTTGCCGACGCCGTTGCGCCCCAGCAGCGTCGTCACCTTGCCCATCGGCAGCTCGAAGCTGAGATCGCGCAGGATGTGGCTGCCGCCGTAGTACTGGTTCAGATTGTCGACCGTCAGCATGTCTGTTCAGCGCCCCAGATAAACCTCGATCACGCGCGGATCGTTCTGCACCGTGGCGAGGTCGCCCTCGGCCAGCACCGACCCCTCGTGCAGCACCGTCACCAGCCCGCCGAGCGCCTCGACGAAGGCCATGTCGTGTTCGACGACGACCAGCGAGTGCTTGCCGGCAAGGCTGACAAAGAGCTCCGCGGTACGCTCGGTCTCGTCGTCGGTCATGCCCGCCACCGGCTCGTCGAGCAGCAGCAGGCGCGGGTCCTGCATCAGCAGCATACCGATTTCCAGCCACTGCTTCTGGCCGTGCGAGAGCAAACCGGCGACGCGATCGGCCTCGTGCTCGAGGCGGATCTGGCGCAGGGTCTCGGCGACCCGGTCGCGTTCGTCGGACGCGAGCTGGGCGAAGAGGCTGCGCCACACCCGCTTGTCGGTCTTCATCGCCAGTTCCAGGTTCTCGAACACGGTGTGGTTCTCGAACACCGTGGGCTTCTGGAACTTGCGGCCGATGCCGGCGTGGGCGATTTCCGGTTCGCTCATCCGCGTCAGATCGATCGTCTGGCCGAAGAAGGCCTTGCCCGAATCCGGCCGCGTCTTGCCGGTGATGACGTCCATCATCGTGGTCTTGCCGGCGCCGTTGGGGCCGATGATGCAACGCAGCTCGCCGGCGTCGATCGCCAGCGACAGCGCGTTCAGGGCCCTGAAGCCGTCGAAGCTGACGGTGATGTCCTCGACGTAGAGGATGACCTTGTGGGAAAGATCGAGCTCGCCCGGGCGCATCAGCCGCGAGGTGGTGGCTTCGCCCTCCCAGTTCTCGCGCTCGGTGTCGGTCACGGCGGCGTTCATGCGGTCGCTCCTTTGGCGCCGCGGGGCGCATCGTCGGCGTCAGCCGGTGCCGATTCGTCGGCGGCGACTGCACCCTCGGCCGGCCCGGCGAAGGATTTTTCGGCGACCTTGCCGCGCAGTCGGCGGAACAGCCCGACCACGCCCTGCGGCAGGAACAGGGTGACGCCGATGAACAGGAAGCCGAGGAAGAACAGCCAGTACTCCGGGAAAGTGACTGTGAAGAAGCTCTTCGCCAGATTGACGATCGCGGCGCCGACCACCGGCCCGATCAGCGTGCCGCGCCCGCCGACCGCGACCCAGATCGCGATCTCGATCGAGTTCGCCGGCGTCATCTCGGACGGGTTGATGATGCCGACCTGCGGCACGTAGAGCGCACCGGCCAGCCCGCACAGCACCGCCGACAGGGTCCAGACGAAGAGCTTGTAGTTGAGCGGCTGGTAGCCGATGAACATCACCCGGCTCTCGGCGTCGCGGATCGCCGCCAGCACGCGGCCGAACTTCGAGGTCACCAGATAGCGGCCGAGGATCAGCACGCTCATCAGCAGCGTCGCCGACAGCGCGAACAGGGTCACCCGCATCTCGGGCGAGGTGATGTCGTGGCCGAGGATGCGCTTGAAGTCGGTGAAGCCGTTGTTGCCGCCGAAGCCGGTCTCGTTGCGGAAGAACAGCAGCATCGCGGCATACACCAGGGCCTGCGTGATGATCGAGAAATAGACGCCCTTGATGCGGCTGCGGAACGCGAAGAAGCCGAACACGAAGGCCAGCAGGCCGGGCACCGCGACCACCAGCAGCAGGCACCACAGCAAGGAGTCGGTGCCGGCCCAGAACCACGGCAGCTCCTTCCAGTCGAGAAACACCATGAAGTCCGGCAGGTCCGACTGGTAGCTGCCGTCGCGGCCGATCTGGCGCATCAAATACATGCCGAAGGCGTAGCCGCCGAGGGCGAAGAACAGGCCGTGGCCGAGCGACAGGATGCCGGCGTAGCCCCAGATCAGATCCATAGCGACCGCCACCACGCAGTAGCAAAGGATCTTGCCCATCAGCGTGACGACGTAGCCCGAGACGTAGAACGGGCTCGATTCGGGCAGCATCAGGTGCGCCAGCGGCACGCCGACCCAGGCCACCAGCGCGAAGATCGCGAGCGCGACCCAGCCGGCGCTGGGCATGCTGTCGAAGATGCGGACGGTCAGTGGTGTTCTCATGCCCTTGGCTCGGAAATCATGATTCGACGAAACGACCCTTGAGGGCGAACAGGCCCTGCGGACGCTTCTGGATGAAGACGATGATCAGTACCAGCACCGCGATCTTGGCCACCACGGCACCGGTCCAGCCTTCGAGGAACTTGGCGATCAGGCCGAGCCCCATCGCAGCCCATACCGCGCCGGCGAGCTGGCCGACACCGCCGACCACCACCACCATGAAGGCATCGACGATGTAGCCCTGCCCCATCGCCGGGCCGACGTTGGCGATCTGCGACAGCGCGCAGCCGCCGAGCCCGGCGACGCCGGCGCCCAGCGCGAAGGCCATGGTGTCGACCCGCGCCGTCGGCACGCCGACGCAGCCGGCCATCGCGCGGTTCTGGGTCACCGCGCGGACGAACATGCCGAGCCGCGTCTTCTGCATCAGCAGCCAGATCAGCAGCAGCACGAAGGCGGCGAAGCCGATGATCGCGATTCGGTTCCACGGCAGTACCACGTCGCCCAGCAGCACGACGCCGCCGGACATCCAGCTCGGGTTGTCCACCTGCACGTTCTGCGGCCCGAAGATCACGCGGGCGGCCTGGATCAGCACCAGCGACAGGCCCCAGGTGGCGAGCAGCGATTCGAGCGGGCGACCGTACAGGAAGCGGATCACCGTGCGCTCCATCAGCACGCCGACCGCGGCGGCGACGAAGAACGACACCGGGATCGCCGCCAGCAGGTAGTTGTCGGCCATCGCCGGCCAGTGGCTGGCGAACTGGCCCTGCACGACGTAGGTGGCGTAAGCGCCGACCATCAGCAGTTCGCCGTGGGCCATGTTGATGACCCCCATGACGCCGTAGGTGATCGCCAGGCCGAGGGCCGCCAGCAGCAGGATCGAGCCCAGCGACAGACCGGTGAACAAGGTGCCGGTGGCCTGGGCCACCGCCAGCCGGCGCTCGATCGAGGCCAGCGAGTCCTTGATCGCGGCACGCACCGCGTCGTCGGCTTCGACCTCGGGTGCGAGCCGCGCCCGCAGCATGTTGATGACCGAGGGATCGCCCGATTCGGCCAGTGCCTCGGCCGCCTTCAGGCGCTCGATCGGCTGGTCGGCGGCGAGTTGCACGCGGGCCGCCGCCAGCCGCAGCACCGACTGCACGTCGGGGTCCTTCTCGCCGGCAAGCGCCTTCTGCAGCAGCGGCAGCTTCGATGCGTCGCCCCGTTCGCGCAGCACCTTGGCCGCAGCCAGCCGGGTCGCGCGGTCGGGCGAGAACAGCTTCATCGCCGAGTTGGCGGCTTCGATCGCCACCCGCATGCGGTTGTTGACCATCACCTGGTCCATGCCGTCCGGATAGTCGGCAAGCACTTCGCCGGTGAGGGCGTCGAGCACGTTCTCGCCGTCGAAGATCAGCACGCGGTCGCCGGCCACCATCAGGCTCTCGTCGGCCAGCGCATCGAGCACCCGGCGGGCGTCGTCGTCGCCGATCTCGCCGAGGCGGGCGATGGCCTCGAGCTTGGCGCCGAAGT
>JAGRFY010000128.1 GCA_020445765.1 Rhodocyclaceae bacterium
TCGCCAAATGGCTGCGGCTGGCCGGTGTCGACCATCTCCACGCCGGCACTGCGGTCGGCAAGCTGGAGGGCGACCCGATGACGGTGCAGGGCTTCTACAACGTCTGCCGCGAGTTGGTCACGAAGCAGGACTTCCAACGCGGCATCCTGTTCGAGCAGGACTGGGCCAGCACCAAGCGGGTGCTGCCGGTGGCCTCGGGCGGCATCCACGCCGGCCAGATGCACCAGTTGCTGGACCTGTTCGGCGACGACGTGGTGCTGCAGTTCGGCGGCGGCACGATCGGCCATCCGATGGGCATCCAGGCCGGCGCCCAGGCCAACCGGGTCGCGCTCGAGACCATGGTGCTGGCCAGGAACGAGGGCCGCGACATCATCAACGAGGGCCCCGAGATCCTGTCCGACGCCGCCAAGTGGTGCCAGCCGTTGCGGGCCGCCCTCGATACCTGGGGCGAGATCACCTTCAACTACGCCAGCACCGACACCTCGGACTTCGTGCCGACCCCGTCGGTGGCCTGATCCGCCCCACCTGCACCCGGACAGAACCCAGGAGACACGAGATGAGAATCACCCAAGGCGCCTTTTCCTTCCTGCCCGACCTCAGCGACGCGCAGATCGGCAAGCAGGTCGAGTACTGCCTCGCGCAGGGCTGGGCGGTGGCCCTCGAATACACCGACGACCCGCACCCGCGCAACACCTACTGGCAGATGTGGGGCCTGCCGATGTTCGACCTGCAGGACCCGGCCGGCGTGGTGCAGGAACTGAACGCCTGCCGCGACGCCAACCCCGAGCACTACATCCGCATCAACGCCTTCGACTCGACCAAGGGATGGGAGGCCGTGCGCCTGTCCTTCATCGTCCAGCGCCCGACCGAAGAGCCCGGATTCCGCCTCAACCGCGAGGAAGGCGCCGGCCGAAACCTGCGCTACACCCTCGACAGCTATGCGGTAGGCCGCAGGCCGGAAGGCGAGCGCTACGCCCGCTGAGGCGCCGGCCACAGCCTTGGCAGACGCGGCGATCCGCGCCGCGCTGCCGCCCCCCGACCCAGGAGAAGAGCCATGAATGCCGATCCGAGGCAGGCCCTCGCCACGCCTGCCGAAGCCACCGAAGCCCCCGAGAGCGGTCCGGTCGACCTGGCCGCCGAGTTCCGCGACGCCGGCATCGGCGAGGTGCTCGACGCACTCGACCGCGACCTGGTCGGCCTCGAGCCGGTCAAGCGCCGGGTGCGCGAGATCGCCGCGCTGCTGCTGGTCGATCGCGTGCGCCAGCGCCGCGGCCTGTCGTCGACGCCGCCTTCGCTGCACATGAGCTTCTCGGGCAACCCCGGCACCGGCAAGACCACGGTCGCGCTGCGCATGGCCGAGATCCTGCAGCGCCTCGGCTTCTGCCGCCGCGGACACGTCGTCGCGGTGACCCGTGACGATCTGGTGGGCCAGTACATCGGCCACACCGCGCCGAAGACCAAGGACGTGCTGAAGCGCGCGATGGGCGGCGTGCTGTTCATCGACGAGGCCTACTACCTGTACCGGCCCGAGAACGAGCGCGACTACGGCCAGGAAGCGATCGAGATCCTGCTGCAGGTGATGGAGAACCAGCGCGACGACCTGGTCGTAATCCTCGCCGGCTATGCCGACCGCATGGAGCGCTTCTTCGAGTCCAACCCCGGCATGAAATCGCGCATCGCCCACCACGTCGATTTTCCCGACTACTCCGACGGGGAACTGTCCGAGATCGGCGACCGCATGCTGGCCCAGTGGAACTACCGCTTCGACGACGGCGGACGCCGCGCCTTCGCCGAATACGTCGCCCTGCGCCGCGCCAAGCCCGGCTTCGCCAACGCCCGCTCGATCAGGAACGCGCTCGATCGCATGCGACTGCGCCAGGCCCTGCGCCTGTTCGAATGCGGCGAGGTCGTCGATGAGAGCGCGCTGACGACCATCGTCGAAGCGGACGTGCGCGCCAGCCGCCACTTCCAGGAAGAAGCAGCAGCCGGGGACCGGCCCGGCTGACGCCCGGGCCGACGCCCGGATCACCACGAAAAGCATTGGACGGAGACACCCATGTTCAGCATCGAGCGCCAGACTCTGACGGAATACCTGATCGAACAGCGCCGCACCCATCCGGAGGCCACCGGCGCGCTCAACGCGCTGATCCTGCAGGTCGCCCAGGCCTGCAAGGCGATTTCCCGGTCGGTCGCGCATGGCGCACTGGCCGGCATGCTCGGCGACCAGGGCAGCGAGAACGTCCAGGGCGAACAGCAGAAGAAGCTCGATGTCGTCGCCGACCAGCTTTTCCAGCGCGCCACCCACTGGGGCGGTGGTCTCGCCGGCATGGTATCCGAGGAGAACGAGGCACCGATCCCGCTGCCGGAAGGCAAGATGAGCGGCAAGTACCTGCTGGCCTTCGATCCACTCGACGGCTCGTCGAACATCGACGTCAATGTGGCGGTCGGTTCGATCTTCTCGATCCTGCGCGCGCCGACGCCGCATCACGAGGCGGTCGCCGAGGATTTCCTGCAGCCGGGCACCCGGCAGGTGGCGGCCGGCTATGCGATCTACGGCCCGTCGACGATGCTGGTGCTGACGGTCGGCCGCGGCGTGGTCGGCTTCACGCTGGATCCGCAGCTCGGTGACTTCTACCTGACCCATCCGCAGCTGATGATTCCGGCCCGTAGCCGCGAATTCGCGATCAACGCCTCGAACGCCCGCTTCTGGGAAGCGCCGGTGCGGCGCTATGTGAATGAGTGCCTGGCCGGCCGCAGCGGGCCCCGCGGCGAAGACTTCAACATGCGCTGGATCGCGTCGCTGGTGGCCGAGACCCACCGCATCCTGATGCGCGGCGGCGTCTTCCTCTACCCCCGGGACCAGAGGGATCCGGCCAAGCCGGGCCGGCTGCGCCTGCTCTACGAGGCCAACCCGGTCGGCTTCATCGTCGAACAGGCCGGCGGTCGCGCCAGTACCGGCGCGCGCCCGGTGCTGGCGGTCGAGCCGGAGTCGCTGCACCAGCGCATCGGCTTCGTGTTCGGCTCCCGCGACGAGGTCGAGCGCATCGAGCGTTACCACAACGACCTGCCGATGGGCGGCTCGGATCACGGCATGCCGCTGTTCCACGAACGTTCGCTGTTCCGCGACGACGCGATCATCCAATAGGGAGCCCGACCATGTCAGAACGTCATCCGATCGTGGCCATCACCGGCTCCTCGGGCGCCGGCACCAGCACCGTGCAACGCACCTTCGAACAGATCTTCCGGCGCGAGGCGGTGACCGCGGCGGTGATCGAGGGCGACAGCTTCCACACCTTCGACCGGCTCGCGATGCGCCAGCGGTTGAAGGACTCCGAAGCCGACGGCAAGCTCTCCCACTTCAGCCATTTCGGCCCCGAAGCCAATCTCTTCGGCGACCTCGAACAATTGTTCCGGGAGTATGCCGAGACCGGCGGCGGCCGTCGTCGCAAGTACCTGCACGACGCACTCGAGGCCGAGCCCTACCGCCAGAACCCGGGCACCTTCACACCGTGGGAGGATCTGCCGGCAGACACCGACATGCTTTTCTACGAGGGCCTGCACGGTGCGGTCCAGCACGGCGAAGTCGACGTCTCGCGCTATCCGGACCTGCTGATCGGTGTCGTGCCGGTGGTGAACCTGGAGTGGATCCAGAAGCTGCACCGCGACAAGAGCACCCGTGGCTACTCCACCGAAGCGGTCACCGACACCATCCTGCGTCGGATGCACGACTACGTACACTACATCGTCCCCCAGTTCTCGCGGACCCATGTCAATTTCCAGCGGGTGCCGATGGTGGATACGTCGAACCCGTTCGTCACTCGGACCATCCCGACCGCCGACGAATCGATGCTGGTGATCCGCTTCGCCAATCCCAAGGGCATCGATTTCGCCTACCTGCTGAACATGATCCACGACAGCTTCATGAGCCGAGCCAACACCATCGTCGTGCCGGGCGGAAAGATGGATCTTGCGATGCAGCTGATCTTCACGCCCTTCATCTGGCGATTGATGGAGCGGCGCAGGAAATTGCTGTGATCAAGACCTGCGCGACGGGCAGGCGCCCGTCGCGTCGTATCGAGCATTGCCGGAGACCCTAGCGATGAACATGCCGATCGAAGCCCGTGCCGACCGGGCCGCCCTCGACACCCTGTGCGCCCACGCCCTGCGCTTTCTCGCGATCGACGCCGTCGAAGCCGCCCGTTCGGGACACCCCGGCATGCCGATGGGCATGGCCGAAATCGCGGTCGCCCTGTGGACCCGCCACCTCAAGCACGACCCCACCGATCCGGCGTGGCCCGACCGCGACCGTTTCGTGCTGTCCAACGGCCATGGCTCGATGCTGCTCTACGCCCTGCTGCACCTGAGCGGCTACGATCTGCCGGTCGCCGAGCTCGCGCGCTTCCGTCAGCTCGACAGCCGGACGCCGGGCCATCCGGAGGTCGGTGTCACGCCCGGCGTCGAGACCACTACCGGACCGCTCGGCCAGGGACTGGCCAACGCCGTCGGCATGGCGCTCGCCGAAAAGCGGCTGGCCGCCGAATTCAACCGTCCCGAAGCCGCCATCGTCGACCACCGGACCTGGGTATTCCTCGGCGACGGCTGCCTGATGGAAGGGATCAGCCACGAGGCCGCCGGCATCGCCGGCGTGCAACGGCTGTCGAAGCTGATCGCACTGTGGGACGACAACCGCATCTCGATCGACGGCGATGTCGCGGGCTGGTTCTGCGACGACACGCCGGCCCGCTTCCGCGCCTATGGCTGGAACGTCATCGCGGCGGTCGATGGCCACGACATCGAGTCGGTCGACCGGGCGATCCGCGAGGCCCTGGCCAACAGCGACAACGACGTCGGCCCGACCCTGATCTGCTGCCGCACGACGATCGGCCAAGGTAGCCCGGGCAAGGCCGGCAGCGCAGGCGTGCACGGCGCCCCGCTGGGAGACGACGAGATTCGCGCGACGCGACAGGCACTGGGCTGGCCCCACGCCCCGTTCGAGATTCCCGACGATGTTCGCAACGCCTTCGACGCCCGCGCACGCGGGGAGCGCGCCCATGCCGAATGGCAGAGCCGTTTCGATCGCTATCGCCAGCACTATCCGGAGGCAGGTGTCGAGTTCGAGCGCCGGATCGGCGGCGCGCTGCCGCCCGGCTTCGACGTGCTCTCCCGCGCCCTGCTGAAGGTGGTCGACAACGAGGCCGCGGGGCCGGCCACCCGCAAGGCCAGCCAGCAGGCGATCGGGCGCGTGGCGCGTACACTGCCCGAACTGATCGGCGGCTCGGCCGACCTGACTCATTCCAATCTCACCGATTGGCCGGACTGCGGCCACATCAGCGCCGACGACAGCGGCCGTCACATCAGCTGGGGCGTACGGGAGTTCGGCATGGCCGCGGCCTGCAACGGCATTGCACTGCACGGCGGACTGCTGCCCTTCTGCGCGACCTTCCTGACCTTCTCGGACTATGCGCGCAATGCGATCCGGATGAGTGCGCTGATGCGCCAGCGGGTGGTCTTCGTCATGACCCACGATTCGATCGGGCTCGGCGAGGACGGTCCGACCCATCAGCCGATCGAGCACCTGCCGAGCCTGCGTCTGATCCCCGGTCTCGACGTCTGGCGGCCGTGCGACGCGGTCGAGACCCAGGCCGCATGGAACGCCGCCGTCGCCCGCAGCGACGGTCCGTCGCTGATCGCCTGCTCACGCCAGAACCTGCCGCACCAGCCCCGCACCGAGGCACAACTCGACGACATCGGGCGCGGCGGCTACGTGCTGGCCGAGGCCGGTGGCGACACCCCGCGGCTGGTGATCGTCGCCACCGGTTCGGAAGTGGCGCTGGCGAACGCCGCGCGGGCGCAGCTGGAAGCCGAGGGCATCGGCGTCCGAGTGGTGTCGATAGCGTGCACGGCGGTGTTCGACCGCCAGCCCGAAGACTGGCGACGGGCGGTGCTGCCGGACGGCGTGCCGCGGCTCGCGGTCGAGGCCGCACAGCCAGACCTGTGGTGGAAATACCTCGCCGGCGCACCCCGCGCCGCCGTCGTCGGCATCGCCCGTTTCGGCGAATCGGCACCAGCGGGTGAACTCGCGGCGCACTTCGGCCTGACGGCGGAACGCGTCAGCGAAGCCGGGCGAGCACTCGCGTCGGCGACATGATCTTTGCGGCCGCAGCGAGTCGGTCGTTCCCCGTGGGCGTGCGGTATTCCCCTCCACCCCGCACGAGGTCCACCGGCCGAAGCGTTCGCGCGCCGCGCCCCATTTCCAAAATGACAGGAACCTGGAGACCGAGCATGAACACACCCTCTCTCGATCGTCGTACGGCCGGCGGCAGGCGAAGCCCCCGTCCGGCACCGCGCCTCGCAGGATCACGGCGATGAACGCGCCCTTCCTGCGACTGGCCGATCTCGAACTCGCCGGGCGCCGCGTCTTCATGCGCGCCGACTTCAACGTGCCGCTGACCGAAGCCGGCGAGGTCGCCGACGACAGCCGCATCCGTGCGACGCTGCCGGGCATCCGCGACTGCCTGGTCCGCGGCGCATCGCTGGCCATCGCCTCCCACCTCGGACGTCCGACCGAGGGACATCTCGGCGCGCGCGACAGCCTGGCGCCGGTGGCACGCTGCCTTGCCGAGTTGCTTGGCCGGCCGGTGCCGCTGGTCAAGGACTGGCGCGACCGCGACTTCGCGCCACCGTTCGGCCACGTCGTGATGCTCGAGAACTGCCGCGGCAACCCCGGCGAGAAGGCCGACGACCCGGCACTGGCCGAGCGCCTGGCGCGCCATATCGACATCTACGTGAACGACGCCTTCGGTACCGCCCACCGCAAGGAATGCACGCTGTCGGCGCTGGCGCTGGCGGCGCCGCTGGCCTGTGCCGGACCGCTGCTGGCCGCCGAGCTCGCTGCCCTCGGGCGTGCCCTGGCCGCGCCGCAGCGACCGCTCGCGGCAATCGTCGGTGGCTCCAAGGTGTCGACCAAGCTGGCCGTGCTCGAGCGGCTCGCCGAGCAGGTCGACCTGCTGATTGTCGGCGGCGGCATCGCCAACACCTTCATCGCCGCCCGGGGGCACGACGTCGGCGCGTCGCTGTTCGAGCCCGAGCTGCTGTGCTCGGCCCGGCGCATCAGCGAACGGCTGGCCCAGCGCGGCGCGCGTCTGTGGCTGCCGACCGACGTCGTCTGTGCCGACCGCTTCGGCGCCGACGCCGAAACCCGCGTCTGCGCGATCGACTCGGTACCCGACGGCTGGATGATCCTCGACGTCGGACCCGACAGCCGCGCGGCGCTGACGCCGGCACTCGCGGACTGCGGCACGATCGTCTGGAACGGTCCGCTCGGGGTGTTCGAACTGGCGCCGTTCGCCGCCGGAACACGGGCACTGGCTGCCGCAATCGCGGCCAGTCCGGCCTTTTCGATCGCCGGCGGTGGCGACACCCTGGCCGCGATCGCGAGCTTCGCTGTCACCGACGACCTCGACATGATCTCGACCGGTGGCGGCGCCTTCCTCGAATTCCTCGAGGGGCGCACCCTGCCGGCCATCGCCGCGCTGCAGGACGCCAATCGCGACTGCGCCTGCGCCACTGAATGAGCCCGCCACGGAACCAGGAGATTTCTCATGGCAATGATCGCGCTGCGACAACTGCTGGACCATGCCGCCGAACATGGCTACGGCGTGCCCGCCTTCAACATCAACAACATGGAGCAGATCCAGGCCATCATGACGGCCGCCGAGCACTGCGCCAGTCCGGTCATCCTGCAGGCCTCGGCAGGTGCCCGCAGCTATGCCGGTGAGCCCTACCTGCGGCGGCTGGTCGAGGCCGCCGTCGAGCAACATCCGGACATCCCGATCTGCCTGCACCAGGATCACGGCGCCAGCCCGGCGGTGTGCCAGCGCTCGATCCGCTCGGGCTTCACCAGCGTGATGATGGACGGCTCGCTGAAGGAAGACATGAAGACCCCGGCCAGCTACGAATACAACGTCGCAGTCACCCGGCGCGTGGTCGACATGGCGCATGCGGTCGGCGTCAGCGTCGAAGGCGAACTCGGCTGTCTGGGCTCGCTCGAGACCGGGCAGGCCGGCGAGGAAGACGGCGTCGGCGCCGAGGGCACGCTCGACCACAGCCAGTTGCTGACGGACCCGGCCGAGGCGGCCGATTTCGTCGCGGCCACCGGCGTGGATGCGCTGGCGGTGGCGATCGGCACCAGTCACGGCGCCTACAAGTTCACCCGCCCGCCGACCGGCGACATCCTCGCCATCGACCGCATTCGGGCGATTCACGCCCGCATCCCCGACACCCACCTGGTGATGCACGGCTCCTCCAGCGTGCCGCAGGAATGGCTGGCGGTCATCCGTGAGTTCGGCGGCGAGATCGGCGAGACCTACGGCGTGCCGGTCGAGGCGATCGTCGAAGGCATCAAGAGCGGCGTGCGCAAGGTGAACATCGACACCGACCTGCGACTCGCGATGAGCGGCGCAATTCGGCGTCTGGCGGCCCAGAAGCCGGGCGAATTCGACCCCCGCAAGTTCTTCAAGGCCGCCCGCGACGCCGCCGCGGAGATCTGCATCGCCCGCTTCGAGGCGTTCGGCTGCGCCGGCCAGGCGGCGAAGATCAAGCCGCTGCCTCTGGACGCGCTGGTCGCACGCTACGCCGTCGGCTGACGGCCACCGCCTCGGCCCCGAGATCATGCGAAGGCCCGCGACGTGTCGCGGGCCTTCGTGCGTGCGGCCACCCGTAGGCGGCCGGCTCAAGGTCAGAACTGGCTGCAAGTCATGAGGTCATCAACGGTCTCGTGAGGCAGATTCGGGTGCTGGATCTCCGTCACGCAGAAGCCGAAGCTGACCCCGCCCTTCAGCGACGTAGCGGTCTGCAACGTCACCATGCCATCGGCGCCGGTCGTCCCGGTCGCGGTCTCCGCATAGCTGCCAGAGAACTCGCCGGCGACGGTAGCACCGCCGATCGGCCTGCCGAGATCGTCGACGATGCTCACAATGGCCACCGCAAGCTTGCTGCCCTTGCCGGCGTTCGCCGTGGTCAGGGTGATACCGCCGATGTGCAGCGACGTCGCCGCGCCCCCGCTACCCTGCGGTGTAGCCGACGCGGATGCGCTGACGGCGCTCTCATTGCCGCTGGTATCGACCGCCAGGACGCGATAGACGTAGGTCAGGCCATTGGTCAGTCCGCCATCGACGTAGGCCGATGCGCCTACACCGTTAGCACTGGTCAGCCGCGTGAATGGCCCCGCGACATCCGTCGCGCGCTCGACATGGTAGGCGGCGAGATCAGCCTCGGCGTTGTCCGCCCAGTCGAGCGAGACCTGGGCATCACCGGCAGTCGCGACGAGGCCGGTGGGTGCCGCCGGTGGCGTCGAATCGCCGCCGCCGAGGGTGATCGAGTCGACCGTCTCGCTGCCCAGCGGATCGAACAGCGCACCGGCCAGTGTGACGTTGACCACCCGCAGCGAATAGACACCATCGGCACCGGCCGCCACGCTGAAGCTGGCAACCCCGCGGCGGTCGCTGTATTGCGTCCGGTTCACATGAGTGCCATCCGGCAACGTCCATTGGCCGGTGACGATCGCGCTCTGCTGCGGCACGCCGAGCCCGTTCAGGACATTGACCGCGCCCTCGACGATCGAGCTGCCCCGCAGCTTGCCGGTAGACATGTCGATCGAGGTCAGCAGCGAGCGTTCCGAATGGCCATCGACGCTGATCGTGACACTGGCACTGTCGCTGTCGCCACTGTTGTCGGTGACCGTCACGGTGGCGACGAAGGTGCCGACCGACGCGTAGGTGTGGAACGGGTTGGCGCCGGAGCCACTGCTGCCATCGCCGAAATCCCACGCGTAAGTGACGATCGTTCCGTCGACATCGGAC
This sequence comes from Rhodocyclaceae bacterium, assembly GCA_020445765.1. Classification (GTDB taxonomy): domain Bacteria; phylum Pseudomonadota; class Gammaproteobacteria; order Burkholderiales; family Rhodocyclaceae; genus Cognatazoarcus. The sequence goes on from JAGRFY010000128.1 coordinate 9,861, forward strand.
GAACCGCTGGCACTCAAGGCAACGCCGAGCGGCGCGAGTCCGGACGACGGCGCTGCGCTGGCCTGCGCGGTCGGCGGCTGGTTGGCGCCGCCGACCTCGATCGCCAGCACGTCTTCGGAGAAGTCGCCGCGGCTGTCGTACACACGCAGGGTCGCGGTGTAGCTGCCGTCGTTGCTGAAGGTAAAGTAGGCGGGACTGCCGAACGAGGTACGACCGTCGCTGATCCGCCACTCGATGTTGCCGAGGGCGCCGTCAGGATCGTAGGAGCCGGTTGCGAACAGTTGAACGCTGAGCGGCGACGGGCCGCTGAGGCTCGTCGGCGAGCCGCTGGCAACGGCCACCGGCAGCACGTTCGGCGCGCTCGCCTGCACCATGATCGCCTGCGACGCACTGCGGCCGCTGCTGTCGGTGACCGTCAGCAGTACAGGGTATTCGCCGGGCTCGACAAAGCTGATGCTCGGATTTGTCTGCGTCGAGGTCGCGCCACCGCCAAAATCCCACAGCACACTGACCGCTCCCCCTTCCGGATCGAACGAACCGAGGGCGGAGAAGCCTACCGTGAGCGGCACGTCACCGCTGCGCACCGATGACGTGGCGATCGCGACCGGGAAGCGGTCGGCGCCGTCCAGCACCTCGGACAGGCCGATACGGTAGTTCGCCGACGCGGCCACGCCGGTCACCGGGTCGAAGTTCCTCATCTGCGATGCGGCGATCAGCGTATCGCTGCCGCGGCTGGCCACCGCCGGGTCGGTCTCGCCGATCGGCGAGTCGTCGATCAGGAAGCCCTGCAGGTCGATGATCGAGCCATCGACGCCGACGCGCATGCCGTAGAGGTCGCTGCGGGCGTCGAGTTGTTCGAGCGCATGGGGTGCGAGGCGGTTCTTCTGGTCCTGGAAGACGACGATGTAGTCGCGCCCGTCGAAGCTGATCGACGGTCGATACTGGTTGCCGGACCACGGCGTCGCGTTGACGCGGAGCGGGGTCGCCGTATTCGCCGGATCGATCAGGACCAACTCCAGGTCGTTCTCGACACCGGACGTCAACTCCCGGCTCCTGGCGAACAGCGCGTTGCTGCCGCTCGACGCGATCGCGATGCGGTGGATGAAGTTGCCGCCGGCAGTCGACATGAAGCCGGCGATCTCGAACGGATTGCCCTTCCCGCCGTTCGCATCGACGAACACGCCGACTGAATTCCCCAGCGAATCGTCGTGGGTCACGTTGGTGTGCCAGGCCGCCAGCCACTTGTCGCCGACGGTTGCGACCACCGTCTCGAGCGCATAGACCGTGAACGGGCTCACGCTGGAATCGCCGAGCAGGATCGGTGAAGCGTCGAGGAGCTGGCCGGCGCCGTTGACGCGGGCACCGATCGGGAAGATGTTCTGGACCGTGAAACCGAAGCGACGTGCGACGACCAGGAAGTCGCCGTTGAGGGCGGCGATATTGACCGGGCCGAAGCCGTTGCTCATCACGGTGCTGGCGGCAGCGTCCAACGGGCTGCCATCCTGGGCGATTCGCCGCGCAACGATGTCGCCGCCGCTTGGCCAGCTCACCAGGTAATGGCTGCCGTTCCAGGCGACGCCCGGCGAACCGGGACCGCCGAGGGTCGGGCCGCGGTCGAGTTCCACCGGCGGGCCGACCGGCACGCCGAGCGCGTCAAGGGGCTGTACGCGCACCGCCACTTCGCCGGCAATATCTTCGCGATACCCGAGCAGATAGCCGTCGGCGCCAGCCGCCAGCTTCGACCGGTACTGCCGCGGCTCGCCGGTCGAGATGCCGCCCTTGAGGCCAATCAGCTGATCGTTGCCATTGTCGTCGGTGGCGACGGTGGCACCGATGACGTCGTACTCGTTGCCGGCGAATTCGGTCCACACCAACTGGACGCGACCCGTTCCGGTACCGGCCATGATGCCGGACTGGGCCGGGGCGAGTGGGCTGCCACCGGGATTCAGCACTAGCCCGGAGGATGCATCGACGCGGGCGACATGGAGTATGCGGTCGGCGGTGTGGTCCCAGCCGATTCGCCAGTTGCTGCCGTCCCAGGCCACGCCGACGACGTTGCCGAACGGCGACGATGCACCGGCGATATCGACGCCGTCGACGTCGAGCAGGACGCCGCCGGGCGATACCCTCGCCCCCATAATGGTCAGCGTAGCGTCCGCGCGTTGCCGGTTCCACGCGATGTAGTAGCCCTGGTCCGTCGCACCGAGGGCCGAGATGTAGGCGCCGTCGAGCAGCAGGAACGGGTTGCCGGCGACGAGCAGGGAATCGATCAGCACCGCACCGGTACCGTTGCTGGCGGAGAAGGTCAGCATGTAGGTGCCGCCGGCGTGCGCGAGGCGCAGCGCGCTGCCGGTATAGACGCCCGCGGGCACGACGCTCACCGTCGGTGGATCCAGCACCACGCCATCGGCGTCGATTCGTACCGCCACGATGTCACCGGTAACGTCGTTACCGACCGCGGCAACCATCCAGCCGTTGCCGTCGGACGCCACCGCGTAGGCGCCGGTCTGCAGGCCGTGCAGCGGAATCGGCACCGGGTCGACCACGGTGCCGTCGGGTGCGACGCGCACCGCTGCCAGCGTCGACGAATAGTAGAAGCCGGTGCCGGAGAGCGACGCCGCGCGGAACACCACCAGCCAGTGGCTGCCGTTCCAGGCGACCTTCGGCGCGGTCGCGCTGCCGGGTCCGGCGTGGATCGCGATCGGCACCGGGTCGAGCGACGTACCGTCGTCGGCAAGACGGACGCCGTAGATGTCGTGGGAAGTTTCGTAGTCGTTATATGTGAACGGGTTCGCGCGCTCGTCGGACCACACCGCCAGGCGCGACCCGGCGCCACCCGCGATGTCCGGCGAGACTTGATCGCCTGCGGCGACCGCGACCGTACCATCGTTCGGCAGCAGCTGATCGAGCCCGGGAAGGCGTGCCTCGGCGACCAGGCTGATCAGCAGCGCCAGGGCGACCAGCGTGCGCGCAATGATCGATCGGCTCATTCTTGCTCCTCCCATCTTCTGATTTTTGGCATGCAGCATCGTCAGAGGAATTACGCACAAGACGTGCCACAACTGCACCATGCTGGAACACCCGTTGCCCGAGCGGCTTGACCAGGATCAAAAGGCAGCCGCCCCGGCCTGCGACTCTCGCCGTTTCGGGTGATTTCGCCAGCAGCAATGCCAAATCACCCACATTTGGGCCGTGCGGATTATCGTCACCCGTCGATTGCCGCCGGAAATCGACGGCAAGTGGCGCACACTCAATTGGCGGCGATGTATGGACTCGACACGCGTGGCTTCCGGCTGCGTACCCACGCTTCCAGCTCGTCGGCCGGCAACGCACGAGCGTAGAGGAATCCCTGCGCCTGATGGCAGCCATGCTGCCGCAAGAAGACTTCCTGCCCCGGCTTTTCGACCCCTTCCGCGACGACAGTCAGATCCAGGCTGTTGCCGAGCTGGATGATGGCTCGGGTGATCGCGGCATCGTCCGGATCGACCTCGAGGTCACGAATGAAGCTCCTGTCGATCTTGAGCACGTCCACGGCCAGCCGCTTCAGATTCACGAGGGACGAATAGCCGGTGCCGATATCGTCGATGGCGAGCCGCACGCCGAGGGCGTGGAAGCGCGCCAGACGTTCGGCAATGGCGTCCACGCGTTCCATCAGTGCGCTTTCGGTAATCTCGATCTCGAGTCCGGTCGGATCGACGCCCGACTCCGCAATGACCGCCAGCAGCCGCTCGACGTAGTCGTCGCGCCCGAGCTGGATCGCCGACAGATTGACGGCCATCGTGAACGGCTGCAGCCCTTGGCGATCCCAGGCGCGCTTTTGCTCGCACGCCGTGCGCAGAATCCATTCGCCGAGCGGCACGATCAGTCGCGACTCTTCGGCAACCGGCACGAACGCGTCCGGATAGACCATGCGCTCCGCACTGCGCCACCGCACCAACGCCTCGACGCCAGCGACCCTGCCGCTGTCGATTTCGATGCGCGGCTGGTAGTGAAGGCGGAATGCGGATTCGTCGATCGCGGCGCGTATCGAGGCCTCGACCTGCTTGCGGGTCTGGGCGGCGTCGTTGAGTTCCTGGTCAAAGAACTGGAAGTTGCAGCGGCCTTCCTGCTTCGCCTTGTACAGCGCCAGATCCGCGTTCTTCAGCAACTGCTCGGAACTGTCGCCGTCACTGGGGCAGACGGCAATGCCAACGCTGGCCGACACGTAGATATCGTGCTCGGCCAGTTCGAACGATTCCGAGATCGCGTCCACCATCTTCCGCCCGAGCACGGCGGCGGCGGCGGAATCGGACAGGTGGGTGGCGATGACTGCAAACTCGTCCCCACCGAGGCGCGCGACGGTATCGGTCGTGCGAACCAGATCCCGCAATCGGCCGGCGACCTGCTTGAGCAGTTCGTCACCGACCGGATGACCGAGCGTGTCGTTGACATCCTTGAAGTTGTCGAGGTCGAGCAGCAGCACGCCTAGGGTATCTCGGCTTCGCTGCACGTCCGCGAGTGCCGCGCTCAACTGATCGTGGAAGCGAATGCGGTTGGCGAGACCGGTCAGCGCGTCGTGATGGGCGAGGCGGGCGAGTTGCTTCTGCGCGGCGCCAAGGCGCTCCAGCATCAGGTTGAAGGTCTGCCCGAGCCTGGCCACCTCGGCAAAGTCACCGACTTCGAAGCGATGGTCGACCGAGCCACTGGCCACCACCGACGCGGCAACCTGCTCGAGCTCACGCAACGGCCTCGCAAGTCGGCGTGCCGCGAGCGCGCTGAACAGCACGGCGCCAACCAGCACGGCGAGGCCGATCAACAAGTAGATCATCGTCAATTGCCCGAGCGGGCCGCGGATCAAGGCCGGGTCGGCACGCAGGCGCACGGCGAGTCGAAGTGGCGCGAGCATCGCGTGGAGCTCGAGCGGCTTGGTCTGGGTCAGCGATTGGGCACTGGCAGTCGACCCGCCGCCGGCCTCGTCCTGGCCGAGAATCGGACGACCGTCGTACAGCAACTGCACCGAACCGTCGGCGGCCTCGGGTGCCGAATTGCCGACCAGACGCGTCAGGTCGATGCGATGCACGAGGGCACCTTCCGGACTCAGCGTACCGACATAGAAGATCGGCTCGGCAACCAGCAGGGTCGCCCGGCCGGCGCGCTCCTCGACCGTCACGTAGGGCTGACCCTGTTCGAGCACGCCCACCTTCCATCGATCACTGTCGGAGGCTATGCCCGCAGCACCTGCCACCGGATGTCCCTCGAAGTCCGTCAGCGTGATCTCTACCGGCACGCCATTGACCGTCGAAAAGCCCTCGAGGAAAGGGTCGAGCGAGGTTCGGCGCGTATAACTGTCCATCAGGGCGTTCAGCACCAGCGCATTCTGCTTGAGTTCGCTCAGCGTCGTCGCCACCGAATTGAGCGTCGTACTGAGCCGGCTTGCAAGCAGCGCGGTCTGATGCGACAGCCCGTCCCTGACGCCTTGCGAGATCTGGGCGCGGGTTACGATGAACGAGACGCCGCCGATCGCCGCGACGAACAGCAGGGTCAGCGCCGATGCAGCCAGTGCAATCCGTGTGGCGAGCCCGAAGCCAGCGGGCCGCCCGCCGTCGCGGGAGCCGGTCCGCCGCAGCGAACCGCTCAGTGTGCGCCGTGCGTCCGAAATCGGCGCATCCTCGGCGCCCTCACCGCCCTGCGGCCGCGGCGACGCTGGAAGGCCCGACCCAGCAGGCGACTCGGGCGCGGATGCCACCATGCTGCGCGTCCTACTGATTGCCGGCCTGCCACGACAGCGGCACGATCGCGCCGTCACTCGCGCGGTAACGTGCCATGAAGACATCTTCCGCGCCGAGCGCGTCGTGGTTCTGGGGCGAGAAAGGCCTTGCAAAGCGGCGAACCAGGCCAGGATAGTCGTGCAGTTGCTCGAGCGCCTCACGTACCGCCGAGCGCTCGGTGGTCCCGGCGCGCTCGATCGCCTGAGCCAGCAGATGGGTCAGATCGTAGGCATGGCCGACGCCAACGGGTGACTCGATCTGATCGAACTTCGAGATGCCGAACAGGCGCTCGGCGATCGCCATCACGCGCGCACGGATGTTGGTATCGGCGTTGAAGAAACTGAAGGTCTGGACTACCGAGAAGTCCACGTCGTCGAGCATGCCGCGGACCTGGTCCGCGAAGTCCCCGCCGGTGACGCCCCAGTGGCTGACGATCGGAATGCGCTCGTGCTCGGGGAGCTGGGCCATGTCGCGGAACAACACGACCGCCTCGGTATCGTTGGCGACGAAGACGATCGCCTCGGCGCCCGCGGCACGCAGCGCCTGATACTTCTCGATCATCGACTGATCGCCCCACTGGTACCACTCGATGCCGACGGACTTGGGCAGGTCGGCGGACAGGTAGTAGCGGTCGGCAGCGGCGAGATTGCTGCGCCCCCAAGAGGTATTGGGCAACAGCAGCCCCACCCGACGGGCCCCCTTCGCCAGCGCATGGCGGAACATCGCCGGCATGGCAAGGCTATCCTTCAGCGACAAGCGAAAGGCGAAGTTGGGCTGGTGACCGTTGTCGGTGATGGCATCCGCGGCCGCCCAGGGGTCGAGAACGATCATCTGGAGATCGTGCGCCAGGTCGATGTACTCGAGCGCCACCGGACTGAAGCGTCCGACGAACATCGCGACCATCTCTGGCATGGCGGCCAGTTCCTTGAGATTGCGAATGCCACGCGCGGTCACCGAGCGGTTGTCGCGCGACACCAGCTCGATCCGCCGCCCGCCGAGCACGCCGCCGGCTCGGTTGATCTCGTCCAGGGCGATCAGGATGCCGCGCTCGATCGCCTGCGCCGACGTACTCTTGTCGAGCCCGAATTCGGCGTCGAGTCCGACCAGGACCGGGGGGCGCTCCTGCGCATGCAGGCTAGCACCGAGGAGGGAAAGGACAGCGACCAGCAGGAGGCGCAGAAGTGACATGGCAGATCGATCCCTGGAAGCCCGGAGACACGCTCCAATACCCTACCAACGGCACTGCCTTTCGACAGTTGAGGCGAATTGCACTGAAATCCGCATCGCGCGCGACTGCCGACCGGCAGCACGTTTCCGCAGCGCAATATCCGGCTGACTGCCCGTCATTCCTTCGCCACAGCCGCATCACGATCCGATTTTCCATGCTTCGCAGCATCGAAATCGATTGCAGATTCCATAAGTATTCACTAACTTACTAACAAAGATTGTGCCCAGCACAAGCCTGCATCGCGCCGCAACCAACGGGAGGAGGGAAACGACAATGGCCAACATCGTCATCATCGGTGCCGGCATCGGCGGGCTGCCGATGGCCTACGAAATGCGCGATCTGCTGCGCCCGGAAGACCGCATCACGGTGATCGCGAAGGATCCGAAGTTCCACTTCGTGCCGTCCAACCCCTGGGTGGCGGTGAGCTGGCGCAAGCGGGAAGAGATCGAGGTCGACCCGGCCGAGGTGCTGGCCAGGCGCGACATCGACTTCATCCCGATCGGCGTCGCCCGCGTCAAGCCCGCCGAAAACGAAGTGCAGTTGGCTGACGGGCGCAGCATCGCCTACGACTACCTGGTGATCGCCACCGGTCCGAAGCTCGCGTTCGACGAAGTACCGGGGCTCGGCCCGGACGGACACACCCAGTCGGTGTGCCACGTCGACCACGCGGTCACCGCCGAAGCGGGCTGGCAGCGCTTCGTCGCCGACCCTGGGCCGGTGGTGGTCGGCGCGGTGCAGGGCGCCTCCTGCTTTGGCCCGGCCTACGAGTTCGCGATGATCGTCGATTCGGATCTGCGCAAGCGACGCATCCGCGACCGCGTGCCGATGACCTTCGTCACGTCCGAGCCCTACATCGGACACCTCGGACTGGGCGGCGTCGGCGATTCGAAGGGCATCATGGAATCGGCCTTTCGCGACCGCCACATCAAGTGGATCTGCAACGCGAAGGTCGAGCGGATCGACGATGGCGTGATGCACGTGATCGAGCACGACGAGGACGGCATCGAGAAGCGGCGCCACGAAGTGCCGTTCAAGTACTCGATGATGCTGCCTGCGTTCAAGGGTGTCGATGCGGTGTTCGGCATCGAAGGCCTGACCAATCCCCGCGGTTTCATCCTGATCGACCAGCACCAGCGCAACCCGACCTTTCGCAATGTCTTCGCGGTCGGCGTCTGTGTCGCGATTCCGCCGGTGGAGGTGACGCCGGTTCCGACCGGAACGCCAAAGACCGGCTACATGATCGAGTCGATGGTGACGGCGACGGCGCACAACATCCGGGCCCTGATCGACGGTCGCGAGCCCACCGAGACCGCCACCTGGAATGCGGTGTGCCTTGCCGATTTCGGCGACACCGGCGCTGCCTTCGTCGCGCTGCCCCAGATCCCGCCGCGCAACCTCAACTGGTTCTCCCAGGGCAAGTGGGTGCATCTGGCGAAGATCGCGTTCGAAAAGTACTTTCTGCGCAAGATGCGCAAAGGCACGACCGAACCAGTCTATGAGAAGGTCGTCATGAAGGCGGTCGGCATCGCCAAGCTGCGCAAGGAGTCCTGACCGCGCCCGCACCGCCGGAACCGCGCACGGCGCCCGGCACGGGCGCTTGCGCTGGCGTTGCAGCGGGGGCATGATCGGCGGCTGGCAGGCGCCTGTCCGACGCTGCAAGCACGTCGGGCCGGCACCGATGACGATCGACGGCCCGGGAGGGCGCGTCGTCCAGCGCGAAGACGCTGGCCGAATGCGCGGGTGACGGTCGGTTTCCCACCGAACCCCAGCCACCCGGACTCCGATGAACGACCCTCGCACCAAGTCTGCCGGCAGCCATTCCGAGCACCCGCTGCGCTACAAGCTCAACAATGAACTCCATGCCCGCCCACCGGTGGCGGTCCGCTGCCCGCAGGCGGTCTCCTACGTCGCCCTGACCCACGACGACAGCACGATCGAACAGCAGGTCGCACACCTTCGCCGTCTCGCCGAGGCCTTCGCGGTGCCCCTGCCGGAAGTCGACGGCGACCATCTGCTGCTGACCACGCCCCGCTTTCGTCTGAAGTGGGAGCGCCACTCCGAATTCTCCTGCTATACCTTCTTCCGCGACATCGACGGCGGGGACGACGATACCACCGCGATCGAGGCGCTGCCGCCACGCTGGCTCGAGGCGATTCCCGGCAGCCTGCTGGTCGCGACCCACTTGAGCCTGCACAGCGCCGAGAGGCTGACCCCCGATTCGGTCATGGCCAGTGCATCGCGCGAGGGCTCGCAGATGATCGCGACGCGGGTCGCCGACGGCGGTGCCTGGGTATTCACCGATTTCCTGCTCACCGACGGCTGGACCCGGTTTCTGGTACTCGACGAAAAGCTGACCCCGCGCCAGACCGGACGCATGGTCCAGCGCCTGCTCGAGATCGAGACCTACCGCATGACCGCGCTGCTGGCATTCCCGGTCGCCCGCGAGGTCGGCAAACTGCTCAACCGCGCCGAAGGCGAACTGGCCGACCTGATGGACCGGATCGTCGCCGCGAGCACGCCCGAGGACGAGCGCAATGTGCTCGGGCGCCTGACCCGCTTGGCCGCCGAGGTCGAACGCTCGGTGGCCCGTTCGACCTTCCGCTTCGGCGCGGCGGCAGCCTACCACCGGCTGGTGGAGCACCGCATCGACGAGCTTCGCGAACTGCGGGTGGCGGGCTTCACGACGATCAAGGAGTTCATGGACCGCCGACTGACGCCGGCGATCAGTACCTGTGCCGCAAATGCACGGCGACAGGACGACCTGTCGGGACGGATCGCCCGCAATTCGCAGTTGCTGCGCACCCGCGTCGACATCGAGCTGGAACGGCAGAACCAGGAACTGCTGGGCCAGATGAACCGTCGGGCCAAGTTGCAGTTGCGCCTGCAGGAGACCGTCGAAGGGCTGTCGGTGGTCGCGATCACCTACTACGCATCGCAACTCGTCAATTACCTGGCGAAGGGCGCCAAGGGCCTGATCTCGCCGATGACCCCGGAAGCGATCACCGCGGTTTCGATCCCGCTGATCGGCGGCCTGGTGGCCTTCGGCCTGCACCGCATGCGCAAGGCGCTGGCTTCCGCCGAGGGCGAACACGACTAGCCCGGCGGCTGCCGATCCGGCGTGCCGGACGTAAGGCATCGCCGGTTCGGCCGGTCAGAATCCTGACGCACACCATGCGCGCGTCAGGAGGAACGGAATTGCATGTCGGAACTGCTGAGACTCGCCTGCCGCCCGCGTACCTTGCGCACCTCGGCCTGTATTGCCCTGACGGTGGGTTCGATCCTGAATCTGGTCAATCAGGGCGATCGCCTGCTCGGCACGATGCCGATCGAATGGGGGCGCGTGCTGCTGAATTTTCTAGTACCTTTCTGCGTAGCCAGCGCCAGCGCGGCGCTCAACGCCAGGGAACGGGAAAGGGAGTGAGGATGAACGACGCCGCCGTCGGCCGGATCGACTGGAACGACCCGTCGATCGCGAAGATCCGCCGCGATATGCTTCGCTTCGCCCAGCTGCAGCTGCGTGATGCTGGAGCGGCCGAGGACATGGTGCAGGAAGCGCTGTTTTCGGCGATGAAGTACGAAGCCAGCTTCGCCGGCCGATCGGCGCTGAAGACCTGGATGTTCTCGATCCTGCGCAACAAGATCGTCGATCACATCCGCAAGAGTTCGCGCGAGATCGCCGGTGCCGATCTGGTCGCGGGCAGTGCCGAGGACGGCGACGACTTCGACGCGCTGTTCGACGAGCGCGGCCACTGGAATCCGGAGGATCGCCCGCCGACCTGGGCAGATCCCGAGTCCTCGCTGTCACAACAGCAGTTCTGGGAGGTCTTCGACGCCTGTCTCGATCGCCTGCCGCCGAAGACTTCACGGGTATTCATGATGCGCGAGTTCCTCGACCTCGATACCGACGAGATCTGTGCGGAACTCGGCATCAGCACCAGCAACTGCTGGGTGATCCTTCACCGCGCCCGCGCCGGCCTGCGCATGTGCCTGGACCGCGACTGGTTCGGCCAGGAGGATGCGCCATGCTGAGCTGCAAGGAAGTGAATCGTCTGTGCTCGGAGGAACAGGATCGCAAGCTGTCACTGACCGAGCGCATCAACCTGCGCATGCATCTCGCGATCTGCAAGGCGTGCACCAATTTTCGTGACCAGATGCGCTTCCTGCGCTCCGCGACCCGTCGCTACCGGGAGGGCCAGCGCGGCCCCGCAGAAGACTGAGGCCTGCCGTGGGTAGCTTGCTCGGCTGGCTGGGCGGCTGCATCGGACGCTACCTGTCCCAGCCGGTCGAGATCGATCACCTGACGCCACCGACCGAGCCGCGGGGCCTGCTCGAGACCCTGCAACCAGGCGACGTGCTGCTGGTTGAAGGCAACAGCCGGGTCAGCGGCATCATCAAGTACCTGACTCAGTCGACCTGGTCCCATGCCGCACTCTTCGTCGGCGATCGCCTGAGCACGATCGTCGGTGCCCCGAACCCGGCCTTCGTCGAGGCCGACATCGTGGACGGCGTCCGCGCGGTCACCGCGGATGCCTACGCCGGTCTGCCGACCCGGATCTGCCGACCGGCCGGCATCGCGCCGGAGGACCTGCAACGGGTGCTGGATTTCGCGATCACCCGCATCGGCCATCAGTACGATCTGCGCAACGTCATCGACCTGGCACGCTACCTGTTTCCGACGCCACCGGTGCCGCAGCGATTCCGACGGCGGATGCTGTCGCTGGGCAGCGGAGATCCGACCCGTGCGATCTGCTCGACCCTGATCGCGCAGGCCTTCCAGTCGGTGCGCTACCCGATCCTGCCGCGCACGGTGCGGATCGCCGGCGACGATCCGGATTGCCCCGAGTGCGTCGAGGAAGTGATGCAATTGCGCCACTTCAGCCTGTTCGCACCGCGAGACTTCGATGTCTCGCCCTACTTCGAGATCGTCAAGCCGGGTATCGCCAGGGCCAAGGCCCACCGCCAGCTGGCCTGGATCGACCATGGCCGTGCAAGCCGGTTCACCGGCCCCCACCGCAGCCACCGCGCACCGATGCAGTGAATTCGCGGAATTGCCTGCAAGGGCCGACGACCGGAGACGTGCACAGCGGCCAAAGCGGGCGTTCGGCCCGGTCGGATCGCCCCCGGTCAGGCGATGCACTGCCCGCGCGATCGTCGGACGCACCCGGCGGCGGTTTCCGGGATAATCGCAGAATCTGCCGCACTCTTGCCGTACGGAGCGAAATGAGCGACCCATCCCCATTCAAGGCGCGCCGCGACCGCCTGCTGGCCCGCATGGCCGAGCGTGGCGGCGGCGTCGCAGTGGTGCCGACGGCGCCCGAAGTGATCCGCAATCGGGACACGCATTACCGCTATCGTCACGACAGCTACTTCTACTATCTGACCGGTTTCCGCGAACCCGAGGCGCTGCTGCTGCTGGTCGCCGGTGACGCCCCGCGCGCGATCCTGCTGTGTCGCGAGAAGGATCCGGAGCGCGAGATCTGGGATGGCTTTCGCCACGGCCCGGACGCGGCCCGCGAGCAATTCGCGATGGACGAGGCCCATGCCATCGGCGCGCTCGACGAGGTGCTCGCCGAGAACCTCGCCAATCAGCCGGCGATCTACTACGCGCTCGGCCACGATGTGACCTGGGACCAGCGCCTGACGCGCGCCCTCAATTCGGTCCGTGCCAATGCCCGCAGCGGTGTCGCCGCGCCGCCGACGATCCACGACGTACGCGCCCTGCTCGACGAGATGCGACTGATCAAGGACGCCTCCGAGATCGCGCTGATGCGGCGCGCCGCGGCGATTTCCGCCGAGGCCCACCGCCAGGCGATGCGAACCGCCAGGCCCGGCGTGTTCGAATACGAGGTCGAGGCCGTGGTCGAGCAGGCCTTTCGCCGCGCCGGCGCCCAGGCGCCGGCCTACCCGTCGATCGTCGCCAGCGGTCCAAACGCCTGCGTACTGCACTATGTCGACAACGAGCGGCGCATCGCCGACGGCGAGCTGCTGCTGATCGATGCCGGCTGCGAACTCGACGGCTACGCCTCCGACATCACCCGCAGCTTCCCGGTCGACGGACGGTTTTCGGGGCCCCAGCGCGACATCTACGAACTGGTGCTGGCGGCCCAGCAGGCGGCGGTACGGGAGACCCGCGCCGGCGCCCCCTGGAACGCGCCGCACGATGCCGCCGTCGCGATCCTCGCCCGCGGCCTGATCGACCTCGGCCTGCTGCACGGCAGCCTCGATACCGTGCTCGAGAACGAGGACTACCGTCGCTTCTACATGCACCGCACCGGCCACTGGCTGGGCCTCGACGTCCACGACGCCGGCGAGTACAAGCAGGGCGGTGAATGGCGGCCGCTGGAGGCGGGCATGACGCTGACGATCGAACCCGGCTGCTATGTCCGGCCGGCGGACGACGTTCCGGAGGTCTTCTGGAACATCGGCGTGCGCATCGAGGACGACGCCCTGGTGACCGCCGACGGCTGCGAACTGATGACCGCCGCGGCACCGAAGACGGTCGCCGAGATCGAGGACTGGATGGCGGCGCGCGGCGATGACGCATGACGTCCTGATCGTCGGCGCCGGTCCGGTCGGCACGGCGCTGGCGTTGGCCTTGCGGCATCGCGGGCTCGACGTCGCCATGGTCGACTCGCGGGTTCGCGGTGCCAGCGGCGGCGATCCACGGGTGCTCGCGCTGTCGCTCGGATCCTGTCATACGCTGCGACGGCTCGGTGCCTGGGGCGCCCTCGACAGCACGCCGATCCGACACATCCATGTTTCGCAGGAGGCCGCTTTCGGCCGTACGCTGATCGACGCGGCAGAACTCGGCGTGGACGCCCTCGGCCACGTCGTGCGTGCCGGCGACCTCGCGCGGGCGCTCGACGGCGCGCTCGGCGACGACGACGGCCTGACGATGATCGAGGGCAGTCGCGTCGCCAGCCTCGAGGCCGGCGATGACGACGTCGTGGTCGGCCTCGACGGCGAGCGGACCGCGGTCCGGGCACGTCTCGTGGCCTGCGCCGAGGGCGGCATCGACGAATCCGCCCCCGACGTCGTCAGCCGGGACTATCACCAGCATGCGGTGATCACGCTGGCAACCCCCGAGCGGCCGCACGAGAACCGCGCCTTCGAACGATTCACCGCCGGCGGCCCGCTGGCCCTGCTGCCATTCGGGTCGCGCTACGCGGTGGTCCATACCGCCTCGCCCGACACAGCCGAGCATCTCGCCGCGCTCGACGACGTCGAATACATGGCCGAGGTCGAGCGGCGCCTCGCCGGTCGGGTACGACTGACCCGGGTCGAACCGCGGCTGCGATTTCCGCTGATGCTGCGCTACCGGCGCGTACCGGTCGGGGCACGGACGGTGTGGCTCGGCAATGCCGCCCAGACCCTGCATCCGGTGGCCGGCCAGGGCTTCAATCTCGCCCTGCGCGACGTCTGGGCACTGGCGACCGCCATCTCCGAAAACGGCGCCAGGGATGTCGGCGAGGCCCCGGTGCTGGCGCGCTACGCCCGCGCGCGGCGCATGGACCGACGCGCGACGATCGGCGTCACCGACGCGCTGGCAAGGCTGTTCAGCAACGACATCGGACCGCTTGCAGCACTGCGCGGCGCGGGCCTGCTGACCCTCGACGCGTGCCCTCCGTTGCGCGGGCTGCTGGCCCGCACGATGATGTTCGGTGCCCGCGCCTGGTCCTGACGACCTTCGTGCCCGGCCCGTTCCCGACAGAGGTCGGCACTCGCGCACGCTTGTCGAGGCAGCTGTCATTTTCACGGCGAAGCGTCCTTCCATCGGGTAGAATCCGCACTTTCCCCGCTTGCCGCGACTCGATGAAACTCGCCGGTTTTGACCTGCGGAACAACGTCTTTTTGGCGCCGATGGCCGGCGTCACGGACCGCCCGTTCCGGCAGGTCGCACGCCGCATGGGCGCCGGTCTGGCAGTCTCCGAAATGGTCACGTCCAATGCCCTGCTCTACGCCACCGAGAAGACCCGGCGGCGCACCGACCATAGCGGCGAATGCGGACCGATCAGCGTCCAGATCGCCGGTGCGGCGCCCCAGATGATGGCCGACGCCGCACGGCACAACGTCGCCCGCGGCGCCGACATCATCGACATCAACATGGGCTGCCCGGCGAAGAAGGTCTGCAATGTCGCGGCCGGCTCGGCGCTGATGCGGGACGAGCGCCTGGTGCGCGAAATCCTCGAGGCGGTGGTCACCGCAGTGCCCGATACGCCGGTGACACTGAAGTGCCGCACCGGCTGGGACCGCGACAGTCGCAACGTGCTGACCATCGCGCGCATCGCCGAGGCCACCGGCATCCGCGCGCTGACGATCCACGGCCGCACCCGCGAAGACCGCTACACCGGTGAGGCGGAATACGACTCGATCGCGATCGTCAAGCAGGCGGTCGGCATTCCGGTGATCGCCAACGGCGACATCGATTCGGCGCCGAAGGCGAGGTACGTGCTCGACCGCACCGGCGCCGATGCGGTGATGGTCGGGCGGGCCGCCCAGGGACGACCCTGGATCTTCGCCGAGATCGAGCACTACCTGGCGACCGGCGAACGGATGCCGGCCCCCAGCGCCGAACGCGTCCACCGCACCTGTCGCGATCACGTCGAGGACATCCATGCCTTCTACGGCGGGCCGGCCGGCGTGCGCATCGCCCGCAAGCACATCGGCTGGTACGTGCGGGGCATCGCTGGCGCACACCAGTTTCGCCAGCACATGGTCCTTCTCGAGCATCCCGCCGAGCAGCTCGATGCCCTGGACCACTTCTTCCACGAACTGCGCCAGCCGGCCTCGTGGGACCACGAGACCCCGATTCTTGCCGAGGAACTGGCCGCATGAGCAGCAATGAGATCGCCGATTCGGTTTGCCGAACCCTGGACCGCTATTTTCGCGATCTGGACGGCGAGACACCGGCGGCGATCTACGAACTGGTGATGAAGAACGCCGAACGTCCGATGCTCGAGTTCGTGCTTCGGCACGCCAACGGCAACCAGACCGCGGCGGCCCAGATGCTCGGCATCAATCGCAATACGCTGCGCCGCAAGCTCAGCGAATACGACCTCCTCTGAACCCGCGCCCGAACGGCGCCCCGACCACAGAAAAAGAATGAAAGTCTCTCGAGCCCTGATCAGCGTCTCAGACAAGCGCGGCATCGTCGATTTTGCCAGCCGGCTCAGCGAGGCCGGCGTCGCACTGCTGTCAACCGGCGGCACCGCGCAACTGCTGCGGGATGCCGGCCTCGAGGTCACCGACGTCTCCGAACACACCGGATCGCCCGAGATCCTCGACGGGCGCGTCAAGACGCTGCATCCGAGGATCCATGGTGGCCTGCTGGCCCGTCGCGACTCCGAAGCCCACATGCGGACGATCGCCGAACACGGCATCGCGCCGATCGACCTGCTGGTGGTGAATCTCTATCCCTTCCAGCAGACCATCGCGCGCGCCGACTGCACGCTCCAGGAGGCCATCGAGAACATCGACATCGGCGGCCCGGCGATGGTGCGGGCCGCGGCCAAGAATCACGGCAACGAGGCCGGCGGCGTCGCGGTCGTCACCGACCCCGACGACTACCAGGCGATCGTCACCGAACTGCTCGACGGCAACGGCAGCATCAGCGCCGCCACCCGCTTCGCGCTCGCGATCAAGGCCTTCACCCATACCGCGCGCTACGACTCGGCGATCTCGAACTATCTGACGGCGCTCGACGCCGAGGGTCGGATCCGCAGATTCCCGGACCGCCTGCAACTCGCCTTCGACAAGGTCCAGGATCTGCGCTACGGCGAGAACCCGCACCAGAGCGCGGCGTTCTACCGCGAGCCCGGCGCCGAGACCGGCGGCATTGCCGCCTACACGCAGTTGCAGGGCAAGGCGCTGTCGTACAACAACATTGCCGACGCCGACGCCGCGTGGGAATGCGTCAAGGCCTTCGACACCACCGCATGCGTCATCGTCAAGCACGCCAATCCCTGTGGCGTGGCCCTCGGCCACACCCCCCGCGAGGCCTATGCGAGGGCCTTCGAGACCGACCCGACGTCCGCCTTCGGCGGCATCATCGCGTTCAATGCGGAAGTCGATCAGGCGGCCGCCGAGGCCGTGTCGAAGCAGTTCATGGAGGTGCTGATCGCGCCGTCCTATAGCGCCGCGGCCCTCGACGTGCTCCGTGCCAAGCAGAACGTGCGGGTGCTGACGATGCCGATCGGCGCGCTGCGCCAGATCGACGTCAAGCGCGTCGGCGGCGGGCTGCTGGTGCAGAGTGCCGACCACGCACCGGTCACCCTCGAGGATCTCAAGGTCGTCACCCGACGAGCGCCCGACGAACGCGAGGCCCGAGATCTGCTGTTCGCCTGGCGCGTCGCCAAATACGTCAAGTCCAATGCCATCGTCTATTGCCGGGACGGCATGACCGTCGGCGTCGGCGCGGGCCAGATGAGCCGCGTCGATTCGGCACGCATCGCCCGGATCAAGGCGGACAACGCCGGACTGTCGATCGCGGGCTCGGTGGCGGCTTCCGACGCCTTCTTCCCGTTTCGCGACGGTCTCGACGTGCTCGCGGAAGCGGGCGCCACGGCCGTCATCCAGCCCGGTGGCTCGATGCGTGACGCGGAGGTGATCGCCGCCGCCGACGAGCATGGGCTGGCGATGGTATTTACCGGATTCCGCCACTTCCGGCACTGACCCCGCGCACGGTGGCCGCGCGGCCGCCCAGTTAAGAGAGAACCGGCAGCAAGCATGAAAGTCCTCGTCATTGGCTCTGGTGGTCGCGAACACGCACTGGCCTGGAAGCTGGCCCAGTCGCCCAAGGTCCACAAAGTGTATGTCGCGCCCGGCAACGCCGGTACCGCGCTCGAACAAGGCGTCGAGAACGTGCCGATCACGAATCCACGGGTGCTGATCGAGTTCGCCAAGCGCGAACACGTGGCGCTGACCGTGGTCGGCCCGGAAGCCCCCCTCGCCGACGGTGTGGTCGATGCCTTCCGCGAGGCCGGCCAGCGAATCTTCGGCCCGACCAGGGCCGCTGCGCAGCTCGAGGCGTCGAAGGACTACGCCAAGCAGTTCATGGCACGTCACGGCATTCCGACCGCTGGCTACGCGACCTTCACCGACGCCGGCGAAGCCCATGCCCACGTCGATCGCGAAGGCGCGCCAATCGTCATCAAGGCCGACGGCCTGGCCGCCGGCAAGGGCGTCGTGGTCGCGATGACGACCGACGAAGCCCATGCCGCGATCGACATGATGCTGGTGGACAACCGCATGGGCGGCGCCGGCGCGCGCGTCGTGATCGAGGAATTCATGCGCGGTGAGGAAGCCAGCTTCATCGTCATGGCGGACGGCCGCCACGCGATGGCACTGGCCACCAGCCAGGATCACAAGCGGCTCAAGGACGGCGATGCCGGACCCAATACCGGTGGCATGGGCGCGTATTCGCCGGCCCCGGTGGTCACCCCGGAGGTCCATGCGCGGGTGATGCGGGAAGTCATCATGCCGACCCTGAACGGCATGATCGCGGACGGTCACCCCTATGCCGGCTTCCTCTACGCCGGCCTGATGATCGACGCCGGCGGCAAGCCCCGCGTGGTCGAGTTCAACTGTCGCATGGGCGACCCCGAGACGCAGCCGATCATGATGCGGCTGAAGACCGATCTGGTCGATCTGGTCGAGGCGGCACTCGACGGCAAGCTCGACGAGGCGGAAGCGGAATGGGACCGCAGGTTCGCGCTCGGTGTCGTGCTCGCCGCCCACGGCTACCCGGAAGCACCACGCAAGGGCGACGCCATCGACGGCCTGCCCAGCGCTCGCAACGATGCCGTCCATGTCTTTCACGCGGGCACCGCAAAGGAGGGCGATCGAATCGTCACCGCGGGGGGCCGCGTATTGTGCGTGACCGCCCTCGGCGAGAACGTTCGCAGCGCCCAGAAGAATGCCTACGACGTTGCCGACCACATCATGTTCGACGGCCGTCAGATGCGCCGCGACATCGGACATCGCGCGATCCGGCGTTGACCCGCCCCGCGGCACAGTAATTCACGCCGCCGCTGGCGGCGGCCGCCCCGGCGGCACGGTCGTCGGTCGATGCAATGGTATTCTGCGCACGGGTCCGAAACGGTGGCCCGCGGCGCCGGCATGCCGCCGGCACGATCGTATTGAGACACCAGGCAGGAGGACAATCCGATGGCACTGACATTCGAACTGACCAAGAACGAAAAAGGCGAGTTCTATTTCAAGCTGTTGGCGAGCGCCGGCGGAACGCTGCTGCGTAGCGAGGGGTACAACGCCAAGGCCAGTGCCAACAACGGCATCGAGTCGATACGCAAGAACGCCGGCGAGGACGGTCGCTACGAGTTGAAGGACGCATCCGACGGACGTCCGTTCTTCAACCTGAAGGCAAGCAACGGCCAGGTCATCGGCACCAGCCCGATGTTCAAGGACGAGGCCGCGCGCTCCGCCGCGATCGCCGAAGTCAAGTCCGGTGCCGCCGGCGCCGCCGTCTCCGACAAGACCTGATCGCAATGCACGCCGCAACGGTCAAGGAGTACCTGCTCGGGCTGCAGCAGCGCATTGTCGCCGGCCTGGAAGCCTTCGACGGACGGCGCTTCGCACAGGACGCCTGGGAGCGGCCACTGGGCGGTGGCGGCATCACCCGGGTCATCGAGGATGGCGAATTCTTCGAGCGCGGCGGCTGCAATTTTTCCCACGTGACCGGCGGCGCGCTGCCGCCGTCGGCCACGGCCAACCGCCCGGAGCTGGCCGGCCGGGGCTTCGAGGCGATGGGCGTGTCATTGGTGCTCCATCCCCGCAACCCCTACTGTCCGACGGTGCACATGAACGTGCGCTTCTTCATCGCCGAAGCCGACGGCCAGGCACCGGTTTGGTGGTTCGGCGGTGGCATGGACCTGACGCCGTACTATCCCTTCGAGGAAGACGTGCGGCACTTTCACGCGACCTGCCGGCAGGCCGTGGTGCCCTGGGGCGAGGATCGCTACCGCGAACTGAAAGCCTGGTGCGACCGCTACTTCTTCCTCAAGCACCGCAATGAACCGCGCGGCGTCGGCGGGCTTTTCTTCGACGACCATGGTGCCGACGGCAGCATCGCCTTCGACGATGCCTTCGGCCTGACCCGCTCGGTCGGCGATGTCTTCCTGGATGCCTACCTGCCGATCGTCGAGCGACGACGCGAACTGAGCTTCGGCGAACGCGAGCGCGACTTCCAGGCCTATCGTCGCGGGCGTTACGTCGAATTCAATCTGGTGTTCGACCGCGGGACGCTGTTCGGACTGCAGTCCGGCGGACGCACCGAGTCGATCCTGATGTCGATGCCACCGATCGTCAAATGGCGCTACGACTGGCATCCGGAAGCCGGCAGCCCCGAAGAAGTGCTCTATCGCGATTACCTCAGGCCGCGAGACTGGGCCTGACACCGGGCGGGGGCGGCGAACCAACGTCGCGCCCTTGCCCGGGTCACCGCCCTCAGGCGGTCGCGATCTCGGCCGCCCGTCGGTAGTAGCGCTGGGCTTCGGCCGGCTTGTCGAGTTGCTCGGCCAGCCGGGCGAGGGCCAGCGACGTGTCGCTGTCGGCGGCGACGCTCATCGACGCCTCGAGATAGCTCTGCGCCTTGCCCCACAGCTTCATGCGCATGCAAAGTCGTCCGAGCGTCAGTAACAGCCCGGCGTCGTTCGGGTGCTCCACCAGCCAGCCCTCGGCCATGGCGAGGCCGGGCGACAGGTCGTCGGCGTCGACGCAGCAGTCGGCATAGCCGCGTGCCAGCGCCGGCTCCCAATGCTCGGACAGCATGTCTTCGACCGCACGGCGGGCGATCGAGCCCTGGCCTGCGGCGATCAGCAACGGCACGGCCCGTTCCAGCAATACATGATCCGTCGCCTCGCGCGCCGAAATCGACGACCAGTACTCGGCCAGCGCTTCGCCGTTGCCGGCTCGCTGTCGCAGGTTTTCAAGGTGCGACTCGCGCACGATCGCCGCTGCAGCGTCCTCGGTGAGCCCCTTGTGCTTGCGCAGCTGCCGTGCCAGCCGCGCGGTCTCGTCCCACTTGCCGGCGCCTTCGGCGGCCTTCAGCGCCAGTCGCTGGGCGGCGATATGACGCTCGCCGCGCTCACGCAACACCACCAGACGATTGCTCGCCTCGTCGAAGCGCTGCCCGTCGAGCGCCAGTTCGGCTTCGGTCATCAGTCGCGCGGTACGTAGCCACTCGATCTGCGAAGCGCGACCGATCCACTCACGATAGCTTTCCTGATCCTGAAGCTGGTGAGCCGCACGCGCCGCCACCAGGGTCTCGATGCCGGCCCGGTCGGATCGGCGGTAGGACTCGTCGGCCAGCTTCAAGGCCTGCGCGTAGCGCCCCTCCATGAAGGCCCGCAGACTCTCGTGCAGCTTGCGTTCAGCGATCGTCCGACGCCGCTTGTCACGGTAGCGACCGATGGCCTTCGGCACCCGCAGCGTTCGCAATACCAGTCGCACCAGCAGATAGCCCAGCACGAAGCCGAGCACCAGCATGCACAGAACAAGGTTCAGCGACAGCTGTACGCGATATTGGGAGAACGATACCAGCACCGTTCCAGTGCTGTGCTCGGCCACCAGCGACAGCCCTGCCGCCAGCGCGAAGATTGCGATAATCCAGAGAACAGCCCGCATGGCAGGCCCTCCTCAGCGCTCGGTCGCCGCGGCTTCGGCGGCTTCCGATGTCGTTTGCTGCGCGGACTCCGCACCTTCGACCATGGCGCGATCCGCGGCCTCGGTGGCGGCTTCGACCCGAGTCACGGCGGATTCCGCCCCTTCGGTCGCAGACTGGGCCTCGGCAGCAACGCCCTCAGCCGCTTCGGATGCCGCAGCTGCGGCACCGTCAGCTGCCTGTTCGGCCGCCGTCGCAGCGGCCGACTCGGCAGTCTCGGCTGCAGGCTGTTCCGTTGCTGCTTCGGCCGCCTTTTCGACCTCGGCCGGAGCCGGCTCCGCCGGCGGTGCGGCGCTCCCGGATTCCGTTGCGGCGGCCGCCTCGGTGCTCTCGGCAGGCGCGGCAGTCACTGCAGGATCTGCTGCCGCCGGTTCCGATGCCGGCGCGGATTCCGCCGCAGCCTCGGCCGCAGGTGCGGCCTCGGTGGCCGGGGCGACCTCCGACTGGGGTGCCGCTTGCGCTGGCTGGGGGGCCTCGGCCGGTGCTGCCGGCTCGGCCTGCGGCGTGGCTTCGACCGCAGGGGCCGGTTCGGCCGCCGCCGGCTCGGTAGCAGCCGGCGTCTCGCTGACTGCCGCAGCCGCCGGTTCGGCCGCGTTCTGTTCTGCCTCCACTGGCGCCCGCCCGATCGCCGGCGAGCGCTCCTGCAGCGCGCGCAGCTCGGTATAGGTCTCTTCCAGCATCGGCACCTGGTCGGCGTCGAGCTTGACCCTCGCCAATTCGTCGAGCTGGGTCAGGGCATGACCGACCACTTCGGTGCCGGTGTCGAAATAGCCTCTGAGCCACTCGGAGGCCAGTTGCAGATCGGTGTGGTAAGTCTTGTCGTCGCGCGCCAGCAGGGAAAGTCGGGCCGACAGCAGCCGCAAGCGCAGGTTCTCGCGCAGGAATACGTCCTGGGTCGGCGAGATCAGGGCGGGGTCCGGACGATCGAGCCGCTCGATGCGCACCAGCGAGCTGATCTCTGCCCACAGGTCGCGACCGACCCGCTTGAGCTTCTCCGGCACCGAGTCCGGGATCGGCGCCTCGCCCATGTCGGTCTTCGGCGGCGACTTGGTGTAGGCCAGCGGCATCCGGTCGATCGCCGACACCAGCACCTCGATGCGGGCTGCGATGCCGACGACGTCGAGCCGTGGCGCGCCGGCCAGTCGATCGATATCCTTCAGCAGCGCCTTGCGCAGCCGGACCAGCGACATCGCGTCGGCGCGGGCGAGACGCGTTTCCGCAGCTCGCAGGGCTGCCAGCGCGGCGTCGATGTTGCCGGCCAGTTGCAGTTGCTGGAGAGCCAGACCCAGGGTCTGTTCGACCTCGATCAGCAACTGGTCCTCACGATTGCGGGCCAGCGATTCGTAGAGCGCGCCCACCGCCGCCTGCTGGCGACGGGTTTCGGCCAGCTCCGCCTCCGCGGTCGCCAGGCGACGCTGCAGGTCGGCGACCGACTCGAGCCCCTGGCGCGCCGCGACTCGGGCCGCCCGCGCGATTTCCTCGCCTTCGCCGGTGCGGGCATTGACGTCGCTGCGCAGCACGTCCGCGTCCCGCTGCAGATCGCGGGCGCTTTCGCGCAGGGCCTGGGCGTCCTGGCGCATGGTCTGCATCACCTCGCCACTTGCCTTGCCCTGGTACCACAGCCAGCCGATCGCTGCGAATGCCAGCAACAGGCCGATTGCCAATACCGCGACGAGGCGCGAACCGCCGCCTCGTTCCGGGGTCTCCTCCCGCTCGAGCGTCTCCTGCTCCACACCCGAACCCTCCGCCTGTGCACTCGTGCCATTGTTGTCTTCGGACGCAGGCGACGCCGAAGTAAGCACTGAGGTCTCTTGGTTCATCCGGCAATCTTAACCGACGTGTTGAAAATGGGCATCCAGTCCGGCCAATATTCCTGCGTCTCCGGGACTGGTCGTGAAAATCGTATCGAAACCATATTCGGCGGCGCGCTCCGCGATGCGCGAATGGGGCACGAAGATCGGCAGTCGGACGAGTTCGCCGAGCCCCCCCTCGCCGGCCATGATCGCAAGATTGCCCAGCGCTTCGCTGCTTGTCACCACCAGCGCGGAAAGACGCCGCTGACGAGCCGCGTCGAGCAGTACGCCGGCGTCGCCGTCCGGCGGGCGACGCCGATAGCAGGTCAGATGCCGAACCCGGGCACCCCGGCGCTCGGCTTCGCGACCGAGCAGGTCGCGTCCGCCATCGCCGCGGAGGATCAGCAGATTGCGACCCGCGAGCGCTGCCGGCGAGAATTCCGGCAGCGACAACACCGCTTCGCTGTCGGCCCCGTGCTCCGGGGTGATCACCTGCGAAAAGCCGTGCCGCTCGAGCGCGACGCGGGTGCCCAGGCCGACGCCGGCGACCCGCAGCTGTCGCGGCCAGGCGGCTCGCCCGCCGAGGACGGCGAGACCATGATCGACCGCATTCGGGCTGACGAAGAAGGCGATGTCGTAATGTCCGAGGGCCTCGCGCACGGTGCGGATCTCGTCGGACTCATCGATAGCCTCGATCGCGATCAGCGGAAACACCAGGGCCGTGCCGCCACGAGCCGAGATCCCGGCCTCGAGCGCCCGGCACTGGGCTTCCGGCCGGGTCACTGCGATGCATCGTCCGGCCAGGGATGAGGGATTCACCTCGGTCGGCTCAGCCGAGTTCCGCGAGAATCTGGTCGGCGCCCTGGGCCCTCAACTCCTCGGCCAGCGCCTGGCCGAGCGCCTCCGCGCCGTCGACCGGGCCGGAGCGCTCGCTGTGGGCAAAACGTGTTCCGTCGGGCCGGGCGACGAAGCCGCGCAGCCACAAGCCTTCGTCGCGAGCCACGGCATAGGCACCCAGGGGCACTTCGCAGCTGCCGGCCAGCGCGCGCGAGACCGCACGCTCGGCGGCGACGCAGGCGGCCGTAGTCGGATCGTTCAACGGCGCCATCCATGCCGCCACCTCGGGTCTCGACGCCAGGGCCTCGATGCCGAGCGCGCCCTGCCCCGCGGCCGGCAGGGAAACTTCGGCAGGCAGTTCGGCGCGGATCCGGTCGCCCAGCCCAAGGCGCTTGAGGCCCGCGGCGGCCAGGATGATCGCGTCGTACTGGCCCTCGTCGAGCTTGCGCAGCCGGGTGTCGAGGTTGCCGCGCAGGCTGGTCACCGCGAGCATCGGATACTGGGCGTGGAGCTGGGCCTCGCGACGCAGGCTGGAGGTGCCGACCACGGCTCCCGGAGGCATGTCGTCGAGACTGTCGTAGCGATTCGAGACGAAGGCGTCGAGCGGCACTTCTCGCTCCGAAATGCAGACCAGCGCGAACTCGTCGGCCAACTGCATCGGCACGTCCTTCATCGAATGCACGGCGATGTCGG
Organism: Rhodocyclaceae bacterium; assembly: GCA_020445765.1. Lineage (GTDB taxonomy): Bacteria > Pseudomonadota > Gammaproteobacteria > Burkholderiales > Rhodocyclaceae > Cognatazoarcus. The sequence continues at coordinate 34,836 of JAGRFY010000128.1, forward strand.
CACGACGGTCGAGCAGCGCCGTTTCGAGTTCCTTGACGAACAGCCCCTTGCCGCCGACCTTGGCGAGCGGCCGATCGAGAATCTGGTCGCCGCGCGTGGTCATGCCCAGCAATTCGACGCTGCATGTCGGATACAGTGCCTCGAGGCGGGCCTTGACGTGCTCGGCCTGCCACAACGCGAGCCGGCTTTCTCGGGTGGCGATGACGATGCGGCTGGGTACGGATTTGGGATCGGTCACGTCTGGCTCGCTCGGAAACGGATCGTCGGCATCGCTGCGTGCGCATCGTATTGCCTGTCGCAACGCAACATCAGGGTTCGCACCTATGGCGCTGACAGCGGCAGCGATTCTAGCATGGCGAAGGACGACGGCCGGACAGCCCCCCCAACGAAGCCACCCGATCTGCAGGAGACGTCATGGCGCTGGACAAGGATCAACCATTGCGGGAGGACGTGAGACTGCTCGGACGCATGCTCGGCGACACCGTGCGCGCCTGCGAGGGTGCTGCGGTATTCGACCTGATCGAAAGGGTGCGTCAGTGCTCGGTGCGCTTCCGGCGCGACGACGACCTCGACGCCCGCCGCGAACTCGAGGCGACCCTCGACGCCCTGTCACGCGACGACACGATCCATGTCGTACGCGCGTTCAGCTACTTTTCGCACCTGGCGAATCTGGCCGAGGACCAGCACCACATCCGGCGCTCGCGTGCCCACCTGATCGCCGGATCGCCGCCGCGGGAAGGCAGCCTCGCCCACGCATTGGCGCGCGCCGGCGCCGGCGGCATCGATGCCGATGCACTGGTCGCGTTCTTCGTCGGCGCGCTGGTGGTGCCGGTGCTGACCGCACACCCCACCGAAGTCCAGCGCAAGAGCATCCTGAACTGCCAGATGGCGATCGCGAGGCTGCTCGACGAACGCGACCGCATGGCGCTGACCCCCGATGAGGCCGCCGACAACGACGAAGCGCTGCGTCGCGGCGTGCTGACCCTGTGGCAGACGCGGATGCTGCGGCCGGCCAAGCTGGCGGTCGCCGACGAGGTTGCCAACGGCTTGTCCTACCACGACTACACCTTCCTGGCCGAACTCCCCCGCCTCTACTGCTGGCTCGAAGACCATCTCTCGGCCGACGGCGATCGCGCGGAGCTGCCACCCTTCCTGCGGATTGGCAGCTGGATCGGCGGCGACCGCGACGGCAACCCCTTCGTCACTGCCGCGGTACTGCGCGACGCATTGCGAATGCAGAGCGACCGGGCGCTCGCCCATTACGAGCGCGAACTCACCGTGCTGGCGTCACAGCTGTCGCTGGCGAATCTGCTGGTACCGGCGTCGGATGCGCTGCTGGCGCTCGCCGACGCCGTCGGCGGGCACAATCCCCATCGCGAGGACGAGCCCTATCGCCGCGCGCTCGAACATATCGCAGCACGGCTGGCCGCGACCCGCCGCCAATCCGCCACCGGCAGCGCGGCCGACACCACGCCGCTTGCCTACGACGATGCCGAGGCGCTCGCCGCCGACCTCCAGGTGGTGCACGACTCGCTGCTCGCCAACGGCTCGGGACGTTTGGCGCGCGGACGGTTGCGGCGGCTGCGGCGGGCAGTTTCGGTATTCGGATTCCACCTGGCCTCGCTCGACCTGCGCCAGAATTCGGACGTGCATGAGCGGGTCGTCGCGGAGTTGCTCGAAGTGGCGCACCCCGGCACCGGCTACCAGGCGCTCGACGAGGAGGCGCGCATCGAATTGCTGGCGCGCGCGATGACCGATCCGCGCCCGCTTCACTCGCCCTACCTCGACTATTCCGACGAAACCGACGACGAACTCGAGATATTCGCCGCGGCCCGTACCGCCCACCGACGCTATGGCCAGGCGTCGGTGCCGAACTGCATCATCTCGAAGACCGACGGCGTCTCCGACGTGCTCGAGCTGGCCGTGCTGTTGAAGGAATCGGGCCTGCTCGATCCCGCCGGCGGACGGCTGGCGGTCAACATCGTCCCGCTGTTCGAGACCATTGGTGACCTCGAGGCTGCCCCGGCGACGATGGATCGCCTGTTTTCCCTGCCCGCCTACAAGCGCCTGCTGGCCTCGCGCGAGATGACCCAGGAAGTCATGCTCGGCTACTCCGACTCCAACAAGGACGGCGGCTTCCTGACTTCCGGCTGGGCCCTGTACAAGGCCGAGATCGCACTGATCGACGTCTTCCGTCGCCACGGCGTGCGCATGCGGCTGTTCCACGGCCGCGGCGGATCGGTCGGCCGCGGCGGCGGTCCGAGCTATCAGGCGATCCTGGCGCAGCCGGGCGGCGCGGTGCAGGGACAGATCCGCCTGACCGAACAGGGCGAGGTGATTGCCGCGAAGTATGGCAATCCCGAAGTCGGCCGACGCAACCTCGAAGTGCTGGTCGCCGCGACGCTCGAGGCCAGCCTGTTCGCCGACGCCGAACCGGCGCCACGGCCGGCAGACCTCGAGGCGATGGACGAGTTGTCGTCGAGTGCGTATCGCGCCTATCGCGCCCTGGTCTACGAGACCGAAGGCTTCGAACGCTACTTCCGGGAATCGACGGTGATCGGCGAGATCGCCAACCTGAACATCGGTTCGCGCCCGGCCTCGCGCAAGCCGAGCGCGGCGATCGAAGACCTGCGGGCGATCCCGTGGGTGTTCAGCTGGTCTCAGTGCCGGCTGATGCTGCCGGGCTGGTACGGCTTCGGATCAGCGGTCGAGGCCTTTCTCGCGCGCCATGGCGAAGCGGGTCTCGACCATCTTCGGGCGATGAACAGGGACTGGGGCTTCTTCTCGACCCTGCTGTCCAACATGGACATGGTGCTGGCCAAGACCGATCTCGCGATTGCCAGCCGATACGCCGGTCTGGTGCGGGACAGTGCCCTGCGCGACCGCATCTTCGGCCGCATCCGCGCGGAGCACGCAGCCACCGTCGAGGCCTTGCTCGAGATCACCGGCCAGCAGGCGCTGCTCGACGGCAATCCGTTGTTGCGACGTTCGATCCGCAACCGGTTTCCGTATCTCGATCCGCTCAACCACGTCCAGGTCGAAATGCTTCATCGTCATCGCGAAGGCAGCGCCGACGAGCGCATCAAGCGCGGCATCCACCTGTCGATCAACGGCATCGCCGCCGGCTTGCGCAACAGCGGCTGAAGGCAGCGGCGACGCTCAGAGCTTGAGGGCGGTCTTGACCGAGGGCCACTGGCGGCGACTGATCGACAAGGGCTGACCGACGCCGTCGAGCAGGACGGCCCAGTGGGGATCGCCCTCGCTCCCACCCTGTCGTTCGACGCCAAGCACGGCCGATCGCGCCACCAGACAGTTGCGGTGGATTCGCAGGAAGCGGGTGCCGAATTCCTCTTCGAGCTGCACCAGGGATTCGTCCAGCACGTAGTCGCGCTCGATGGTATGGGCAGTGACGTACTTGAGCTCCGCCTTGAGGTAGCGCACGTCGTCGACCGGCACGAGCAGAATGCGGCCGCGCTCGGTGACGCTGAAATTAACCCGAGCCCCGTCCGGCTGGACGTCGTCGTCGTCCTTGCCGCGGGCACGACGGAACTTGCCGAGGGCCTCGGCCAGCCGCGAGGCACGCACCGGTTTCAGCAGGTAGTCGATGGCCGCGACGTCGAACGCGGTGACCGCGTATTCGTCGTATGCCGTGGTGAAGATCACGCCGGGGGCGTTCGGCCGCTCGGAGACCTGACGCGCGAATTCGACACCGTCCATCACCGGCATGCGGACGTCGGCGAACACCAGGTCTACCTCCTCGCTGTCGAGCAGGCGCAGGGCCTCGGCCCCGTTGGCCACCATCGCCACCACCTGCGTCGGCTCGTCCGCGGCGATGTCGCTCAGCAGGTCCCGCATGCGTGCTCTGGCGAGTGCCTCGTCGTCGACGATCAGGACCTTCATCGGTTCAGTCATGCGGCCTTCCTCCGGTACGGCAGGCGAATGCGGACGCGATACTGGTCGGCATCCGCCTCGACCGCCAACGATGCCTCGAGGTCGAAGAACAGCATCAGGCGTTCGCGAATGTTCTCCATCGCCATCTGGTTGCCGGCATGTGCCTTCCCTGCCCGGGCCACCGGATTGCTCACCTCCAGCACCACGTCACCTCCCCGCAACAGCCCCTTGACAGCGACCAATCCGGGCTCCGACAGAGGTTCGATCCCATGATAGACCGCGTTCTCGACCAGCGGCTGCAGCATCAACGGTGGAATCAGCGCATCTCCGGGCAGGTCTTCGAGGTCGATATCCACCTGCAGCCGGTCACCCAGGCGCAAGCGCTCCAGTCCCAGATAGCGTTCGCATAACGCGAGCTCGTCGTCAATGGTAATCAGTTCGCGATTTTCCTTCATCACCGCACGAAATACATCCGACATTTCCTCCAGCGCCTGTTCCGCCCGCCGCGGATCGCTGCGGATCACGCCGAGTACGGCATTCAGGCTGTTGAACAGGAAATGCGGACGCATCCGCACGGTCAGCGCCTGCAGCCGGGCTTCGGCCAGGGACGGCGACAGCAGCTTCTCGCGATAGTCGAAATAGGCGAGCGCGACGGCAGCCACCGCGGCCGACCAGAGCGATGCGCCGACGACGCCGTAGGGCGAGCTGCCCGCCAGCGTCTCGGACAATGCGGTGGAGGCGACGGCCACGGCCAGCACCAGGGCGACCGCATGGCGATAGCGAATCGAGGTCAGCGACTGCTGCAGCAGGTACAGCAGCGATACGCTGAGGAACAGGGGCAGTTCCAGACGTGCCGCCAGCAGCAGGGCCCGCTGCGGCAGATCCTGTGGCGCCCCCGACTGAACCACGACGGTCGCAGCCGCCACGGCATGCGCCAGCAGCAGCAGCCGCAGGATGATGCCGAAATTGCGGAAGTCGGGCATACGCCGGGCTCGGCCTTGCATTTGCTTTATACTCGTCGATTCGGTGGACGCACACGTCCGAAACCTTAGGGGCAAACGCCGCCGGCTGCCGGCGGCCGTTCCGAGCGGCGGCCCGGACGTGACGGGCGGCGGTGCGGACCGGTCCGCCGGGTGCCCCTCCTGAGAAGACCCCGGAATTATGTCAGACAGTTTGCACGCGCCCCAGCAACTGCCAGAGGGCGGCAGCACCGATCCGGACAAGGCCTGGTCCGGACGCTTCTCCGAACCGGTCTCCGAACTGGTCAAGCGCTACACCGCATCGGTGTACTTCGATCGGCGGATGGCCGCCCAGGACATCCGCGGCTCCGTCGCACATGCACGCATGCTCGAACGCCAGGGCATCATCTCGGCCGCCGATCTCGCCGACATCGAGCGCGGGCTCGCGCAGATCGGCGACGAGATCGCCCGTGGCGAATTCGCATGGCAGCTGGACGACGAAGACGTCCACCTGAACATCGAGAAGCGCCTGACCACACTGGTCGGCGACGCCGGCAAGCGGCTGCACACCGGTCGCTCCCGCAACGACCAGGTCGCCACCGACATCCGACTGTGGTTGCGCGACGCGATCGACCAGATCCTCGAACTGCTGGCCGACTTCCGATGTCGCCTGCTGGATCTGGCGGAGCGGCATGCCGACACCCCGCTGCCCGGCTTTACCCATCTCCAGGTCGCGCAGCCGGTGACCTTCGGCCACCATCTGATGGCCTATCACGAGATGGCCGCCCGCGACGCCGAGCGCTTCGTGGACTGCCGCCGCCGTACCAACCGCCTGCCGCTCGGCGCGGCCGCACTGGCCGGCACCAGCTTCCCGATCGACCGCGAGTCGGTGGCGGCCGAACTCGGTTTCGATGGGGTTTGCGAGAATTCGCTGGATGCGGTCTCCGATCGCGACTTTGCGATCGAATTCACCGCCGCCTGCGCGCTGACGATGACCCACCTGTCGCGCCTTTCCGAGGAGTTGATCCTGTGGATGAGCCCGCGCGTGGGCTTCATCGATCTGGCCGACCGCTTCTGTACCGGAAGCTCGATCATGCCGCAGAAGAAGA
>JAGRFY010000129.1 GCA_020445765.1 Rhodocyclaceae bacterium
GGCCACGAGCAGTACACGCGCAACATGGTGACCGGCGCCTCGACCGCCGACGCCGCCGTGCTGATGGTCGATGCGCGCAAGGGCATCCTGACCCAGACGCGGCGCCACAGCTATCTGGTACGCATGATCGGCATCCGCCACGTCATCGTGGCGATCAACAAGATGGATCTGGTCGGTTACGCCGAACCGACCTTCCGCCGGATCGTCGAGGACTACCGCGCGTTCGCCGCGCAGATCGGCATCGACGACGTCACCTTCATCCCGATGTCGGCGTTCCGCGGCGACAACATCGTGGCGCCGTCGGAAGCGATGCCCTGGTACCACGGCACGACGCTGATGGGCTACCTCGAAACCGTCGAAATCGACGAGGAACGCCTGCAGCGCAGCCCGTTCCGTCTGCCGATTCAGTGGGTCAACCGCCCCAACCTCGACTTTCGCGGCTTTGCCGGCACGATTGCCGGCGGCACCGTCCGGGTCGGCGACGCGATCCGTGTCCAGCCCTCCGGCAAGAGCAGTTCGGTGGCCCGCATCGTGACTCTCGACGGCGACCTCGACCAGGCGGTCGCCGGCCAGTCGGTGACGCTGACCATGGCCGACGAGATCGACATCTCGCGCGGCGACGTGATCTCGACCGCCGAGTCGCCGGCCGGCACCTCGGACCAGTTCGAGGTCGCGCTGGTGTGGATGCACGACGAGCCGATGCTGCCGGGCCGCAACTACCTGCTGAAGATCGGCGCCAAGACGGTCACTGCGACGATCACCGAGATCAAGCATCAGGTCAATGTGAACACCATGGAGCACGTCGCGGCCAAGCAGCTCGAACTCAACGCCATCGGCATCTGCAACCTCGGGCTCGATCGCCAGATCGCCTTCGACCCGTACGAGGCGAACCGCGACACCGGCGGCTTCATCCTGATCGACCGCCTCAGCAACAACACCGTCGGCGCCGGCATGATCCATTTCGCGTTGCGTCGGGCGGACAACATCCACATGCAGCATGTCGATGTGGACAAGGCGGCGCGCGGCCGGCTGAAGCACCAGAAGCCCTGCGTGGTGTGGCTCACCGGCCTGTCGGGCGCCGGCAAGTCGACGATCGCCAACCTGGTCGAGCAGAAGCTGCATGCGATGGGCCATCACACCTATCTGCTGGACGGCGACAACGTCCGCCACGGCCTGTCGAAGGACCTCGGCTTCACCGATGCCGACCGCGTCGAGAACATCCGCCGGGTCGGCGAGGTCGCCAAGCTGATGCTCGATGCCGGCCTCGTCGTGCTGACCGCCTTCATCTCGCCGTTCCGCTCGGAGCGACGCATGGCGCGGGCTCTGGTCGAAGCCGACGAATTCATCGAGGTGCACGTCGCCACGCCGCTGGCAGTGGCCGAGGAGCGTGACCCGAAGGGCCTGTACAAGAAAGCTCGTCGCGGCGAACTGAAGAACTTCACCGGCATCGATTCGCCGTACGAGGAGCCCGAGGATCCGGAATTGCGCATCGACACCTCGCGCTGCACGCCGGACGAGGCGGCCGACAAGGTGATCGAAGCGCTGCGCAGCCACGGCATCCTGCTCGAGCGCTGAGCGGCGCCCGCAAGTGCAAGCTCCGCTTGCAAATATTGCATTGCAACATGACGCTTCATTGGCTAGTCTCGCCCGGGTCGGATCAGTGGAGAGGCGGATGGGCCCCAGGGAAAGGATCCGGCGCGTCGTCAGGCATGTCGCCGGCCGCATGGTCGACTGCCACGACGCGCCAATTATCGTGCTCGGCAACCAGAAGGCCGGCACGTCGGCGATCGCAGCCCTGCTGGGCCGCGCTTCGGGGCTTAGCACAACGATCGATCTTCGCAACGAGATCTCGCGCCCGACCTTTCACCGGCTCCGCGACGGCGGTCTCGATTTCGAGGAGTTCGTATCCGGAAACCGCCTCGACTTCTCGCGCCGCATCGTCAAGGAGCCGAATCTCAGCCTGTTCCATCCGGAACTGGCTGCGGCCTTCCCCAAGGCCCGCTTCGTGTTCATCTTCCGCGAGCCACGCGACAACGTCCGCAGCATCCTCAATCGGCTGAAGGTGCCGGGCCACCTCGACGACATCGATTTCCGGGACTGGCCCGAGATCACCCCGGCCTGGCAATTGGTGCTTGATTCGCGCTGGGCAGGCATCGGCGGCGATCGCTACATCGCCCGTCTGGCAGAACGCTGGCGATACCTGGCCGAGGTGTACCTGAGGCAACCCGATCATTTCCAGCTGGTGCGCTACGAGGACTTTCGCAGCGACAAGTGCGCGGCCATCCACGCCCTGTGCCGGCAGCTGGATCTGCCGGTGGTCGCCGACATCTCGGGGCAGGTCGACCGCAGCTTCCAGCCTCCCGGCCGGCGGGACACCAACCTCGCCGAGTTCTTCGGCGCCAACTACGGGCTGTTCGACGAGATCTGCGGCGACGCAATGGCTCGGCTCGGCTACCCGGCCGCGACCCAGCCCGCGGAATCGGTCACAGCCTGAGCTGGAGCCGCCCGCCGCGACGGCGAAGTTCGCCGAGCAGCACCAGCGCCGCCGAGTGGGCCAGCGCACCGAACACGATCATCGTCACCAGGCCGGCCACCGGGGCCGCCGGCAGGTGCGGCTTGATGGCCGTCACTGCCGCCAACATCAGGCTGCTGGCCAATAGCGACGGTCCCAGGCGGCGATACATGTGCCAATAGTTCAGTTCGATCTGGCGGGTCAGCACGTACAGCGAAAAGTGCACCCAGACGAAGGCATAGGCGGCATAAGCGGTGGCGACCCCGAGCAGGCCCCACTGCACCCCGATCGCCAGCACGACGGCGGTCAAGCTCGTGTTCAGGAGTGCCATGCGCAACTGGATGTCGGGCCGGTTGATCGCCTGGTACATCGCACCGGCCGTCGATCCCACCGACTGCGCCAGGCCGGCGACGCACAGAATTCTCAGGATGTCGGCAGTCGGCGCCCATTTCGCGCCATAGACCACTTCGACGAATTCGGGGGCGACCGCGAAGATGCCGAAAATCATCGGGAAGGTCACCATGGACACGCCCTTGGTCATCTTCAGATAGCCCGTCCGCAATTCATCCGGGCGGCCTGCCGCCCGCGAGAATGCCGGAAACAGCACGCGTGACACCGACGTGGACACGGCCTGCAGCGGATAGACCATCAGGCGATAGGCCAGCGTGTAGTAACCGAGCGGCGACGCGCCGAGAAACTTGCCGACGAAAAGGTAGTCGAGATTGCGCGCGAGATAGTTGACGCCGTTGAAGCCGGCCACGTTGAGGCCGAACGGCACCAGCTCGGACAATGCGGCACGATCGAAAATGCGCCGAGGACGCCAGTCGGAGACGAGCCACAAGCCAGCCGAAGTCAGTGTCGGCACCAGCAGCAGCTGCAGCACCAGACTCCAGACCCCCAGCCCGGCAGCCGCGCCGACGACGGCCGCGACGCCGGCCAGCAAGACCGCCGAGGTCTCGATCATCGCGAGCCGGCGGAAGTCCATCGCGCGCACCAGCAGGCATTGCTGGACGATGCCCAGCGCGCCGGCGACGAACAACAGCGACAAGGCCTCGAGCACGCGCGCGAGCGCAGGCGTATCGAAGAAGCCTGCAATCAGCGGTGCGAGCGCCAGCGTGCCGAGACACAGCGCCAGGCCGACGATCTGATTCAGCCAGAACATCGATGACAGGTGCGTCTCGTCGATGTGTTCGCGCTGCACCAGGGCACCGCTGACTCCGGCATCATTGAGCAGCAGCGCGAGCCCCGTAAACACGGTGGCCATGCCGAGCAGGCCGAAATCCGCCGGCTGCAACAGCCGGGCAAGGAAGACCGTGCTCACGAAGACCGCCAGCTGGCGCCCCATCTGCGACATCAGCGCCCAGCCGATGCCTCGCGCGATGGCACTCATGCCGGACGAATCCGGCCGCCGCGCCTGCCGGGCCGCGAAGATGGCCTCATGCGACGCGCGCGCAATGCGCCTGCCACGCCGAATCGACCAGTTCCGAGAATCGATTTCGAAACAGCTGGCAGCCGAAACGTTCGGCGTTGTGACGGCATGCGGCCGGCGTCGGCGGCACCGCCAAGGCCTCGAAGCGCTCGACCGCGTCACGGACCGCATCCACCGTCTGCTCGCCGAAAAACAGGCCGGTGCGATGTTCGCCGTCGCCGACCACGGTCTCCAGTGCACCGCCCTTGCCGTAGGCGATCACCGGGGTGCCGCAGGCCTGGGCCTCCACCGGTGCGATGCCGAAGTCCTCCTCGGCGGCGAAAACGAAGGCTCGCGCGCGCTGCATGTGGTCCACCAGCACCTCGTTGCCCTGGTAGCCGAGCATGCGAACGTTGGGTCCGGCGCCGGCGCGCGCTCGCTCGAATTCCGGCCCGTCGCCGACCACCACCAGGCGCCGTCCGGGCATCCGAGTGAATGCCTCGACGATCAGCGGGATCTTCTTGTAGGGAACCATCCGCGACGCGGTGAAGTAGAAGTCCTCCTTGTCGCTGCGCAAGCTGAAGCGATCGATGTTCACCGGCGGATGCACGACTTCCGCCTCACGCCGATAGACCTTTCGGATGCGCCGCGCGATGAAGTTCGAATTGGCGACGAAATGGTCGACGCCGTTGGACGAACGCAGATCCCATATCCGCATGTAATGCAGCACCAGGCGCGCCAGCGCGCTGCGGATGCCGCGAGTCAAGCCGGCCTCGGCGAGGTATTGATGTTGCAGATCCCAGGCGTAGCGCATCGGCGAATGGACGTAACTGACATGCAGCTGATCGGGCCCGGTAATGACCCCCTTGGCCACCGCGTGGCTGCTCGAAATGACCATATCGTAGCGATCGAGATTCAGTTGCTCGATCGCCAGCGGCATCAGGGGCAGATAGGCGCGATACCTGCGCCGGGCCCACGGCAGGCGCTGGATGAAAGTCGTCGTCGCGTGCTTGCCGCGCAACTGCCTGCGGTCCTCGTCGGACAAGAAGTCGACGACCGAGAAGAGGTCGGCGTCCGGCCAGATATTCAGGATCTGCTCGAGCACGCGCTCGCCGCCGGCGCAGAGGGTCAGCCAATCGTGCACGACGGCAACCTTCAGCGCCGGCGGCGGCTTCACAGAGCCGGCAAGATTCTTTGCAGCAGGCATCTCGCCGCATTTTCCCATGTCAGTTTCTCGCTATGTTTGCGGCCGGCCGCCGCGCGCTCGGTACGCATCTGGTCATCGGCCAGCAGCCGGTCGAGGCTGTTCGCCAGCCCACCGGCGTCGCGGGGGTCGAAGTACAGCGCCGCGTTGCCGCAGATTTCGGGAATGGATGCCGCATTGGCCGCCAGTACCGGGCAACCGCAGGCCATCGCCTCGATCGGCGGCAGCCCGAAGCCTTCGTAAATCGACGGAAAGACGAAGCAGGCCGCGTGCCGATAGAGCGCCTGCAGTTGTCCGTCCGAAACGTAGCCCACGTACTTGACGAAGGACGGCAGCGCCTGCCCGCCACCGAATACCCGCGGGTTCTGGCCGCCCGCAATGACGACGTCGAACGGCGGATCGTCGAGCCGCGACAGGGCGTCGACGACGATGGCGAAGTTCTTGTGCGGCGCGAGGCTGCTGACCGCGAGCACGAACGGGCGCCGGCGCAGGTCGTGCTCGTCCAGCGTGGCCTCGTCGGCCGGGCCGCGCAGGATGTGCTCCGCGCCTTCCGGCAGCACGAACACGTCATCGCGGGCGCCGAACAGTGCGGCGAGCTCCCGTCGCGAGAATTCGGACACCGTTGCCACCAATTGCGAGCCGTGGTAGAGGCGCGGTGACATCACTCGGTACAGGGCACGGAACTTCCAGCTGTAGGCTTCGGGCACGCGGAAGGTCGCCGCGTCGTGAATCACGGCCAGTTGCCGACGGCGCAGCATCGGTCCCGAATTGCACAGGTTCAGCAGCATGCTTTCGGGATGTGCGCGGACCAGTTCGAACTGTTCCCAGGCGTGGCTGCGCAGGCGGCCGCAGACCTCAACCGGGACCTCCGCGAGCCAATCCGGGATGGACGTGCCACATGGCACCATCACCCTGAGATCGAAGGCCGCCTCGTTGCGCCGCGCGCGGATCGCCGCCAGCGCGCGCAGCATCTCGCCCGCGAAACGGTCGACGCCGGTGACGCTGCGCCCGAGAAAGCGCCCGTTGACGATCAGTTCGGGCGACTTGCTCACCGCTGCCACCTCGCCGCCGGCGCGAACAACACCCGATGCATCGTCATCGTGCATCGGCCCTTCGCGGAATGCCGATCGCTGCGCCGGCAACGCCTTGAACACGCGCCCCGCGGGCGATCGAACGGGTCAGCAACGGCACCAGTACCCCCGCCAGCACACCGAGCAGGACATCGACCGCAAAATCGTCGATGCCGACGACGCGCATCAGAAACACCCTCAGCCCCGCGCCGACGATGACGTGCATGACATAGATCGTCATCGACGCTTCGCCGATCGCCGCGAGCATTCGCGACTCGAGGTTCGCCGCCGCGCTGGCGGCCACCGCCACCACGGCAATCGACACCAGCGCCAGCAGCAGCGCCGCCACGCCGTAGTCATCGTGGCGCAGCTGAAGTACCCCGTGGAAGAGGTACTGGGCTGCGATGAACACCCCTGCGGCGACGGCCAACGGACCGGCGCCGGTGGGCAGACGGCGGCGCAGCAGCGGTGCACACAGCACCCCGAAGCAGAAATACACCAGGCTCCTGGCCAGCGCAGGCAGGATTCGCGCGCCATATATGGCGTCGTACTGGAAGTAGAGCAGCAGTGCGAGCGTGGCCAGCACGATCGCGCCATGACGCGCGAACAGAAGCCGGGCCGCCACATACAAGCCGAAGCACAGGAACAAGGCGTAGAGAAACCAGAACTGCGATCGCGGCGCCCACAGCAGTGCAAACACGTCCCGGTAGCCGGTCGAGCCGTTGGTGAGGTCGCCAGCCCAGACCTCGAGCAGCCCCTGAACCAGCGACCACACCACGTACGGCACGCCGACCGTCAGCAACTTCTCGACGATCATGCCGCCGGCACCGCGACGTTCGTAGGACGCAGCGGCGAACAACCCGGCCAGACAGAAGAACAGGGGCATGTGAAACGAATAGATGACGCTGTCGACGAGGCCGAAACTGGCGGGCACGTGGTTCGCGCCGGCGTCGACGGCGCCCCGGGCGACATGCCCATAGACCACCAGAACGATGCCGATAGCCTTGGCCGAGTCCACCCAAGACTGGCGCGCGGAGGTCATCCGCGCGGCGGTCATCGGCTGCCCCCGCGCGGCGCACCCGGCTGGCCGCCGGGGAGCCGGTCCGAGGAGCCGGAGGCAGGCACGCGGACGGTTACCGGCGCCTGGGTGGCGCACCACGCTTCGACGCCGCCAACGCCGGCCAGACGACGCGTGCCGTCCGCCTGTCGGCTCACCGGTGCGCGACCTAGGACGCGCTGTGGCGCATCGCCACCCGCGCCGACGACGACCTCCAGCCGGCTGCCGTCGGGCGGCCAGAACACCGCGCATCGACTGCCGTCGGCCGCCCCCGATAAGGCCACCATGGTCTTGTCGCGGTCGGCCTGCAGTTGCCAGTCCGGATAATTGCGCAGCAACCGTGCGAGGCGGCCGACCGCATCGTGGGCCGGCCACGGTTGGCCGGAGCGCCGCGTCAAGCCGAAGCTGTGCTCGCGCGACATCGGATTCGGACCACCGTCCCGCAATTCGTACCACCACACGCCACCGATCCACGGGCGCGTGCGCGCCAGCGCAACAAACCTGACCAGATAATCGGACGCCCGCGTCCGGCCGACGCCCGCAGCTCGGTGCACGGACGGCCAGCCGATCTCGGTGACGTAGATCGACTTGCCGTTGAACGCGTCATCGCCGCTGACCAGATTCCAGGCTTGGTCGAGCCATGCCATCGACCGCTCCGGCGTTCCCGCCTCGCCCTTGGCATGGACGTACGGGTGCACCGAAAGCCCGTCCATGTATTGGCCCGCACCGGCCGCCATCATCGCGCGCAGCCATTCGGTGTCGAGGCCCTCGATGGCCCCCGCGAGCACCACCGCCTCGGGCGCATCCGCCTTGATCGCCGCATGCACGTCCGCCAGTAGCTTCACGTAGTCCGTTGCGCCGCCGCGCACCGGCGGCTTTTTGCCGGAACCCATGCCCGCGTTCCATTCATTCCACACCTCGAAAAATCGGACCCGCCCGCGGTAGCGACCGACAACCCATCGCACGTAACGCACGAAGGCGGCCCGTTCGCCCGCCGAATCGGGGAACCCGACCGATCCCGCCTCCCGGTTGCCGTAGGCGAGCACCAGCAGGACCTGACCGCCAGCGCCGGCGACCGACGCCACCAGCCGGTCGAGGTGGTCCATTTCGGGAGCATCGTGAAATCCGTCGCGGTCCTCGACGCGGCTCCAGAAGAGGCTGTCGCGGATCGCAACGCCTTCGAGCCCATCGAGGCCGGCGATGATCGCTTCGCTGCGATCGCGGCCGTCGCCGGCATGGGTTCCGACGCCGAGCACGAAACCAGCCGAGGCCGCCAGTTGCCCACTGCCGGCCAGCGCCAGCGCCAGCGTTGCGCATAACCGTGTCAGCCTGCGCATGCGACCCCGTCCTTCGGCCGCGACTCGGCGATCAGCACGCCCGCCAGCATCCACGGCGGCAGGTAGGAAAATTCGGGCACCGCCAGCAGCATCAGCACGACGACGCAGGCCAGCCCGAGCGCCAGCACCGTCTGCCCGGCCTGGACGCCGCGACCGATCACACGGACGATCCAGCCGAGCGCAAGCGCCGTGCCAACCAGTCCGACATTGATCAGCAAGGTCGAAATGAGGTCGGTCGACCTGGCCGTACCGAAGCCATAGCCGACCAGGAACGGCGCAGGACCGGAATCCCGCCAGGCGAGAAAATGTCGCATGAAGGCGTTCAGGCGTGCCGATCCGGAGTGCGCCTCACCGGTCAGCTTGGCGATGAACAGTTCGTCGACCACGTTCCATATCGCGGCCCAATCGATCCAGACCGCGATCGCGACCGCAGCGAGGACGGCCAGCAGCAGGAACACGACCGGCAGGAAAGACAGGCGACGCAGCACGATCAGGGCCATCACCGCCATGCCGGCATAGGCAGTGGTCGAGAAAGTGAGCAGCAGAGACGCC
Organism: Rhodocyclaceae bacterium; assembly: GCA_020445765.1. Classification (GTDB taxonomy): domain Bacteria; phylum Pseudomonadota; class Gammaproteobacteria; order Burkholderiales; family Rhodocyclaceae; genus Cognatazoarcus. Next base: position 9,141 of record JAGRFY010000129.1, read on the forward strand.
AGCAGCGCTGCGCCGAGCCACCAGCGTTGACGATGTACCGCCAGCGGCAGGAAGCAAAGCGCCGTCAGCGCATACATCGACGATTCCCCGGTGAGGCTCTTGAAGCGCATCAGCCAGAGCCCGCCGACCGACACCATTTGCCGCAGCGAACCCGACCATTCGTTCCAGCTATAGGCGAAAGTCCGGTTGGACAGGAGGTCGGCATTGATGTGAAGGAAGGACTGGCAGAACCAGTCGACGAGCCCGTATCCGACCAGGAACCAGGCGCCGGCGAAGATGTAACGGTCGAGCGAGGCCTCGTAGTATCGCGAAACCACCAGCATCATGCCGACCGCCACCAGCAGATAGATGGTCTGGGTGACATGGACCGTCATCGTCAGCGGCAGGATGAAACCCGGGCTGGTGAAGCTCAGGTTGGACAGTCCGCGGGGGGCGGTCAGCCACGAATAGCGCGACGCAAAGAACAGGATGCCGAGCACCACGAGCAACGGCAGGTAGTGTTCGAGCAGGCGCAGGTAGTCGCTCCGTCCGAACAGCAGGATACCGCCGAGCGGGAACAGGCCAAGCAGCACCAGCAGGTTGCCCGGCGTCGTCCCGGGCACCTGCGGCACGACGACGAACGACGCGATCGGGGCAAAGAAAAGCAGCAGCGCGAGATAGCCCCGCAGCCCGGTCCGCTGCGCCATTCCGCCCGACCGAGCGCAGGGCAGGCCCGGCGAAGCCGCCACGGAAGCCGTCAGCAAGGACGTGCCTCCAGCACCCACGACAGCATCGTTTCAGCCTTGGCCTGCCAGCCCTGGTCCGCCGCGGCTGCGCGCGCGAGGGGCGCGCTGGCCGCCCGGTCGGCTTCACGCACCGCCCGGGCGAAATCGTCGACGCCGTCCGCCAGCGTCACGAAGCCGAGCCGCCGCCGTTCGAGTTCCTGTGTCCGAGTCGCCACCACCGGCAGGCCGGCTGCGGCATATTCGTAGAGTTTCATCGGACTGCGCGCCTGGTTCGACGGGTCCGCCGACAGCGGCAGAAGCCCGACATCCGCCGAAGCGAAGTAGCTCGGCAGGCGCGCGAACGGGACCGGTCCGTGGATGCAGACATTGGCGAAGCCGCCCAGGACTGCGGCGGCCTGCGCACCGATCGGACCGATCAAGGAGAAGTGCACGTCGGGACACGCCCGTACCACCGCGACCATCAACGCCAGCCCGAAGCGCCGGTCGAATGCGCCCGCATACACGGCGACCTTTTGCCCGGCCGGCACCCGGTGGCGGAACGGCGCCTCGGCCGGCTCCGAAAAATGGGCGAAATCGACACCGTTTTCGATCACCTGCACTTGCGCGACACCCAGACCTCGCAGGTGGTCGGCCACCGGCGCCGACGTCGCGATGAAGTGGCGCGCGCGGGCACACAGCCGTCGCTCGGCTTCCGTGATCGAATCGTCGGCACGAATCGACGCGTACAGATCCGTCGGTCGATACACCACCGTAGCCTCGACGCAACCCTCCACCAGCCACCCCAACCGCGGTTCGTCTACGAACACCACGTCCGGCCGGGAAAAACCGTGGCGGCGAAGCAGGGCACGCGCCGACCAAGACGCGCAGCGCCCGTACAGGCGATACGTATCCCACGGCAGGCGACGGGCGAGCGCCCACGGGACGGCACTTGCCGGCGTCAGGTCGAGGACGCCGTCGATGATCTCGCCCCCCCGAAACCACCGCAGCAGCCGCTGCCGCTCGAAATGATCGCCGAACTTCACGACGTGGGCCGGTGTCACCGGGGGTCCGAGATGGGCAACGGCATGGCCGGCGGCGGTCATCGCCCGAGCGAGGTGGTGAGAGCCGACGACGAACGACCCGCCCATCGGCGTATGGCTGACAAACAGGATCTTCATGGATGGTCGAGACCGAGACTGCCGGCACATCGCTCGCCCTGCGCCACGTGCAACGACCTGCCTGCCATGTCCTGGACCAGATCCGTCAGTTGCCGGTCGAGGGCGCGATTGTCGAACTCGCCTTCGATACGCTGGCGTGCGCGGCGCCGAAGCGACTCGTGCGGCGCTTCCGGAAGCGCGTCCAGCACCCGGGCGATCGCCGTCGCGTCCCGCTCATCGACCAGGAAACCGTTGCGACCGTCGTCGATCAGTTCCGGAATACCGCTGTGTCGCGTCGCGAGCACCAGCACGCCCTTGGCCATCGCTTCCATCAGGGCCACCGGGACGCCTTCCATGTCGCCACCGGCCGCGGTCACGGATGGCAGCAGGAAGACGTCGGCGGCCGACAGGGCGTCGAACACCTCGGCCTGGCGCTTGCGACCGAGGAAGCGGATCCGCTTGTCGCTGCCGGCCTTCGCCGCAAGCGCCTCCAGGCGCTGCGCCTCGGGTCCGGCGCCGATGATGTCGTAATGCACCGGCGAACGGCAGGCCAGCACGCCTTCGATGGCATAGCGCAGCCCCTTCTTCTCGGTGAACCGGGCCACCGACAAAACGCGCAGGGGCCGCCCGACGGGCCGCGCCGGATCGAGCATCGCCAACTGGTCAACATCGACGCCCATCCGCAGGACCCGGGTGCGGTCCGGGCTGGCGCCCCACTCGACCAGACGACGTTGCCACAGATGGCTGATCGGCAGCAGCTGCGCACAGTGATCGATCAATTCGCGGTACAGCTTGCGATACCGCCTGATGGTGCGCCGATCGCTGACGTCGAAGCCATGGAAGACGGTGGCCAGCGGTCCCTGCAGCAGGCCACATCGCTGCAGGTGCATGGCGCGCACACCGGCCGGCCCGAAGTGGGCGACGATCGCGTCGAACCGGCCGAAGGGCTCGCGTCCGCCCATGCTCGCGATGTCCACCAGACTGCCCGGACTGCCGCCGAGCGTGGCGCGGATCGCGACCCCGAGGTCACGCATCGCCGCCCGGGAACGCAGTGCGTTGGCGAGCATTCGGCCAATCGCCAGCAACTGGCGCCAACGGCCGCCCTCGCGGATGGTCACGACCCGGTCCTGCAATCCGCACTGGTTGTACAGACCGTGGGTCAGTTCTCGATCGCCCCACTGGCCGGCAATCACGGTGACCTCATGGCCGGCGCGCACCATGCCGGCCACCTGACGGATGACGAAAGTCTCGGACAGTACCGGGAACTCCGCGACGAAGAATGCCAGCTTCACGACGCCTCCGGCCCCAGCAGCATGCGTCGTGCCGGAGGTGTCAACCCATTGGCCAGGTCCGCCAGAAATGCCTCCGCAACGGGCCAGGCCAGCGCCGCTTCCCTGGAATCCCGGACCCGAACCGACGCGCGCACCAGCACACCATCCGGTATCCGTCCCGTGAGGCCCTGCCGCAGGATGTGCATTCGCGTGTCCCAGGCATCCTCGCTGAACAGTTCACCGATGCGCATCCAGTAGCTGATGGCCTCGCCACCCCGCCGCCCGAGTGCCAGCATGCGCTTGCCGGCGACCACGCCGGAGGGCGTTTCGATGCCTTCGAAGCGTCGATTTTCCAGTGCCGCGACCCGGTAGCCCTGAGCGGTGTAGCACAGGTCGGGGCGGTGGATCTTGACCTCCTGACGCTGCCGCCGTCCCCACGCAACCGCCAGATAGACGATGTCGCCATCGCGGTGCTGGTAGGCACGCATCACCACCTGATCGTAGGGCTGGTCGAGCGAGGGTTCGCCATCGACCGCGACATTGACCTGGATGAACGGGCTCGGCAGTTCCCGCCAATCTCCGAACTCGCTCGGCAAGGCCGATTCCAGATCGACGACCGTCATCACCTCGCTGAGCTGCGGGGTCAGGAGTCGCGCCGTCCCCGCCGCCAGCAGCAGCAGCACGGCGACCATCAGCGCGGTGCCGAGCGGCAGCGCGGGCAGGCGCGGGAGAGAATGCCCGGCAGCCATCGCTAGGCCGACGCGACTTGCGCCGTGCGGCCGAGGCCCGGCAGCTTGCGGAGCACGCCGTCCACCGTCATGATCAGCAGCAGCGCGGTGATGAACAACACCATCCCCGAGAATCCGTGCAGGAAGCCCTGCCCGGCGGCATCACCCAGGTGGTAGGTGATCAGCGCCAGAACGACCACCCGGAGCAGGTTGGCACAGAAGCTGATCGGCACGATCAGCATCGCCAGCACGGCATTGCGGACGACCGATTCGTGGCGCATCACGTTCATGTAGAGCAGGCCCAGCGCCTCCAGTGTGAACAGCGAGTTGAGGCCGGCGCAGGCGTCGGCGACCAGCAACTGGTACTGCCCGACCGTCAGCACCACGCCGCTTCGCCCCGCCGGATAGCCGAGCAGATCGAGCAGATGCTGCGCGCCCCACGAGACCGCGATCTTCATCGGCTGGGTCAGCACATCGACGACCGAGCCCGGCAGCGGCACCATGAAGCACATGAAGAAGAACGCGAACCACATCCGGCGCAGGATCCGCATGCCGAAGAACAGCAGGGTCATGCCGGCCAGCACCGGCACCAGCGAACCGACCTCGAGCAGGTACACGCTCTGCGAGCGTCCGATCACGAAGGCCGTGACCCCGAACAGCAGCACCGCCCAGCCGGACAGCGGGGCCGGCGCCGCCGGCAGCCCCTCGTCCCGCACCTGCTTCGCCCTGAACCACAGGAACCACAGCGACACCGTCAGCACGATCGGGCCGTGGGCATTCTGGTCGGTGGCCCACAGCGTGTGAAACAGGTCGACAAAGCTCGGCACGTAGGCGAACAGGAGCGCGGCCAGCATGGCGACCCACGGCACTGCCGGAGGCCAGGGTCGATTCACCAGACTCGCTTCCACCTCGCCGTTCCCGCTGCTATCGTTCGTTCAGCACCGAGCCGACGATCACGGCGCCCGCCTGCGTCACCATGTCGGCGTAGGCCCGAACCAGACCGACCCGGCTCACATTGCGTCGCGTCACCATCAGCGCGCCCCCGGCCCTGACCGCGATGGTCTGGCCATCGGCAAAACGCCCCCCCTGGGGCGTATCGATCAGCACCACCTCGTACTGCTTCTCGAGCGCTTCGAGCACCCGCGCGAACGCGGGCCGGGCCAGGATCTCCTGGGGATTCGGCGGCAGCGCACCCGCCGGCAGCACCGACAGCGCACGCAGCGCCGGGACACGCTGGGCCGCGTCGAGGCCGGCGCGATCGGTCAGCAGCGCCGACAGCCCCGCACGGTTTTCGACGCCGAACAGGCTGTGCAGCCTGGGGTGTCGCAGATCGGCATCGATCAGCAGCGTACGGGCCCCCAGTTGCGAGAACACCACCGCGAGGTTTGCCGCCAGCCAGCTCCGGCCTTCCTTTTCGCCGGCGCTCAGGATTGCCAGCGAACGGTGGCCGGCACCCCGCTGGAACCAGCGCAATATCAACTGGCTCCGTACCGCACGTAGGGCTTCGACCTGATGCGAGAACGGCTTGTAGGCCGCGATCACCTCGTGTGCGACCGCGCTCGAGTCGCTCGCGAGGTACGGATAGTCGAACTGTCGGGCGAGCGCGAAATCGATGTCGGCATCGCTCACCAGCCCCAGCCGCCTGGCGGCTTCGCCGAAGCGCAGACCCTCTTCTTGCTGCACCTTGAGCACTCGCAGGGCATCGCTCGCGCTGAGCCGCCCCTCCGCCACCAGAATCGCGCCGATCGAGCTGTCGCGCGGCGCGATCGCCTTCAGCGACGCCTGTTCGAAGACATTGTTGACCGTGTTCATCGCGCCTCCTGCCTCAGGCCGCCAGCCGGGCGTTGCGACCCGCCCGGGACGGAATGACGCCCAGTACAGGCATGTCGAGGGTATCGGCGAGGTCCGCGACACCGCGGACACGCTGGTCGGCCAGTTCCCGCAGCAATGCGCTGCACACGCCTAGCAGCAGGCCGAGGAAGGTGGCGACGGCGACGTTCAGCAACAGTGTCGGCTTGGAATGCTCGATGGGCGCCACCGCAGGCGTCAGCACGACCACGTTGGTCTGCTGGTTCTGGCTTTCCAGGCTGGTCTGGGCAAGGCGCTGGGTCACCATGTCATAGGTGCGCTGGGCGTTCTCGACATCGCGCTGCAGCACGGCGATCTGATCGCGCTGCCCTTTGAGTTCCAGCACCCGCTGCTTTTGCGCGTCGAGAGACGCCTGGATCTCGCTCTCGCGCCGATCGTTGACACGGCTGGTCGTCCCGATCGAACTGGCGACCCGCCTGACTTCGGCAGCGATGCGATTGCGCAGACTCGCGATCTCGGCATCGGCCCTCGCCAGTTCGGGGTGGTTGCGTCCCAATCGGCCCGCGAGTTGCTGCCGCGTCGCCTCCTGACGCGCGAGATCGGTCGTGAGCCCCTGGATCAGACCGTTCTGCATGACTTCCGGCAGGGTCTCGGCCGAACCCGCCTGAGCTTGGCGCGAATGGCTATCCACCCGCTGCGCCTGCACTGCGACCAGTTGGCTCGACAACTCGGCCAGACGGGCGCTTTCGACATCGAGGCGCTCGTCGGTGGCGACGATGCCATTCTCCTGCTGGAACGCCGACAGCTGCGATTGCGCCGCTTCCAGCTTCTCGCGAAGCGACGTGGTTCGCTCGTCGAACCACTGGGCATACTGTCGTGCGGGCTCGACCTTCAACTCCAGATTGACGTCGATGTAGCTGGCCGCGAATGAATTGGCAACCACTGCGGCAAATGCCGGGTCGGTGCCTGTGAAGCCGATATGGACGACGGTACTGTCGCGCGATGGGCGGACCTCGAGCTTGCGTTTGAGCAGATCCGCGAGCCACACCCGCAAGTCACCGGCGCCTCCCGTATCTGCCAGCCACTGTTCGCGGGCAACCACCGACTGGTCGAGCTTCAGGCGTTCGACCACGCGCCGTGCGACCCGGTCCGAATTGATGATGTCGATCTGGGTTGCCATGTACCCCGGCAGGACCTGGGCCGGCACGCCGCTACCTGGCAACGGCTCGCTACCCTTCACATCGACCAGCACCGAGGCTTCGGCGGTGTATTGCTTCTCCAGCATAAGGCTGATCCCGAGGGCAAGCGCCATCGCCGCAAACGTGATCAGCACGATCAGCCAGATGCGCGCGCGAAGGATCAGTAGGAACTGTTGGATGGTCATGGCTGGGCCCCGGCTATCAGAACAGGCTCTCTTGAACATAGATGACGTCGTTGGGCTGCAGGTGATCGCTCAGGCGCGGTTCGACGACGCTGACCCGACCGATTTCGTCCCGCCGGTGAATCTGCAGCCCCTTGGTGGTCCCTCGCGCAGTGGTGCCACCGCCGGTCGCCAGCGCCTGCATCACCGTCATCTCGCGGCTGAGCCGGAACGCCCCCGGACGCTGGACCTCGCCATAGATGTAGAAGGTCTCGGCGCGGCCGACGAAGATCACGTCGCCGCCGCGCAGCACGAGGTCGGCGTCCCGGTCGCCACGACCGAACAGCTCCGGCAGATCGATCTCGCGCCGAAACGCCTTGCCATCACGGCTACCGAGCAGGACCACCACGTCGGATCCGTCTTCGGCGACTCCTCCGGCCGCGGCCAGCATCTCGCTCAAACGTGTATTGGCAGTCTCGAGCGCGAAGCGACCTGCCCGATTGACCCGCCCCAGCACCGCGACCTGAGAACTCTTCAATTCGAGCGGCAGGATATTGACCTGCGGCCGGATGACGAAGCCACCCTTCTTGAGACGTCCGGCAATCAACTGTTCGGCCTGCTGGATGGTCGATCCGCCCAGCGCGATCGTGCCGACCAGCGGGAAGCTGATATTGCCGCTTTCCGCAACCCGCGCCTCGGTCGCCAAGTCTGGATTCTGGAAAACGGTGATCCTGATCACGTCGCCGGCGCCGAGCACGTAATCGGTGTCGGCTGCCGGCGCCGGACGCGACAGCAGCGCGAGCATCGACACGATGACGGGGAGCCAGACCCTGCTGGCGATATTTGGTCGCATCTGAAATCCGTAGTCGGGGTTACGACGCAGTCTGCGCCCTGCGAAACAGCTACTTCAAGCCGGCGACTCCGCGCTCCATCGCACCCGCCGCCGGATCGCTCGAGGCCGCGGGCGCGGCCGAGGTAGCCGGCTCACCGGCCTCGGCCTGCGCTTCGGTCTGGGCAAACGCGCCTACGTAGGCAATTTCTGCCTGATCGCGCAGCCGCTTGATTTCACCACGCACCAGATCGGCTCGCCGCTGGTTCACAAGAAATTTTTCAATCAATGGCTGTGCCGTTGCACGGTCAATCGGCTGGTCACTGGAACCCGCGAGATGGACTACGGTGATTCCCTGCGGCTGGCGCACCAGCGCAATTTGTCCATCCTTCATTGCCGCAAAGCGCGGCAACAATTCCATTGGCAGCTGTTCGGCGGGCTTCGCACTGGCGCCGGCCGTGAATGGGATGCCCTGCGCCTTCAGCCAGTCGACGATCTCCTTCAGGCTCTTGGCGGATTCGACCTGCGCCTTGACTTCGTCATGGCGCGCGGGGTCGAGCCGTATGCTGAGTTCCTGCAGGTTATAGATGCGGCGTGCGCCGAACAGCGCCGGATTGTCCCGATAGTAGGCGTCCACTTCCTCCCCGGATGGTTGACCCACTGAGCCGACCTGCTGTTCGAGATAGGCGCGAGCGAGAATCTCTCGCCGCGACGCGTCGATCACCTGCAGGACCCGTGGATCGCGGTCGAGTTGCGCCGTCTCTGCCTGCTGTACCAGCAATTGCTGATCGATCAGGCGTTCGAGAATCTGCGCGCCGGCCTTGGCGGGGTCGCCCCCCCCGGGATTGCCTACCTGCGACAACGCCGTATTGATCTGATGGACCGTGATCTCGTCCGAATTGACCCTGGCCGCGACCTGCGTCGACGACCCACCTCCGCCCGCTCCGCCACATGCGGCCAGGCCCATTGACACCAGGGCGGCGAGCGCCGTCCCGACCAAGCGAATCTGCATCTCTGACCCGTTTTGACGACTTGTTCCCGAACGGAATGCTACGCTAATCCGTTCAAACTCTGTGCACACGCACAACAAAATGCGGCGGGGCGGTGAGACCGCCCCGCCGCAATCCGACTGATTCCGGTCCAGGCAGGGCCCGTACGCGGTCAATCTCCGCGCTGCAGGCGGCGCCTTGCAGCAAATCCGACCATGCCGATTCCTGCCAGCATCAGCGCGTAGGCCTGCGGCTCCGGCACCGCCGTGACTCCGATTTCCAGCTCGACGTTCTTCTTCTCGATGAACGCGTAGGCCATGTCGCCACCACCATGGGCCGCGAGAATGTTCTGGATGCTGACCTGACCAACCGTGATCGGGCCGGTGTCGATCGCGGCGACGCCGGTCCAGTTGTTGGTGGTGAAATCGAGCATCGCGTTCTGGACGAAGCTGCCAGTGGCAATTCGTTCAATCTCGGTCGGCCCGCGCGGATCGAGCGGCTTGACCCGAAGCTGACCGCTGGCCGCGACACCGGCAGAATTGCCGAAGAAGAAGTAATCGCCTTCCTCGGTCAGCGCGAAGGAGTCGAGCGTGAACCCCGGGTTGGCCGTGATCGTGAACGAAAACGTCGAGTTGGCGACACGGATGCCTGCGTCGGTCTGGGCCGAGAATCCGGGCGAACCGCCCGGCGCGAAGAACAGGCTGTTGCCGAGCAGGGTCGGCGTGCCGAACAAGCCGACTACGGCGTCATCGTAGGAAATGTCGAACGCCGTCGTGCTGAGCGTCTGTGTCGCCGCGTGTGCACCGCCGGCGCCGAGCGAGACGATACACAGCGCCAGCAACTTGCGCGAAAACTTCATAAACGAACCTCCATTGCTATCCGTCCGGTGAGCGGCAATCCCGTCTGACCCGCCGGGATCGACGACTCACGCCGATAGAGCACTGAAACCGGGACAAGGCGGCGCCGTCTCTGCGGCCTGACTATTGTGCTGCCAGTTCATTCCATGAACATGACAGATGCGAGGCTGCTCGTCACTTCCCGATGGCATTCACGATACTCCGTGCACACCACCACGCAAGCCGGACTTACACATTGAAAAACATTATGGCATAGGGGCGAAATGCCCCAATTGCCGCATCAGAAGCGGAGATTCGCGCTGATCGACGCAGTCGTCGCGTCGTACTCGCGGGCATCGGAATCGGCGTTGCGGCTCTCCCAGCGCAACGATGCGCCGAAGCCCAGAGCCCGTGAATAGTGATAGCCTGCCGACAACCCGATGCGCGTCTGGTTCTCGCGCCGATCGGCCACCTGCTCACTGAAGAACCCGGGATCGCCGCCAAAGTCGCGGCGTCGATACTCCAGTTCGGAGGACAATTCCACCTTGTCGCTGAACTGCCAGGCGGGCCGCACGCCGACCGCCTCGGTGACCACGTAGTTGTCCACGAGGTCTTCCTGCGCACCCAGTTCGCGCCGCGCATGGCCGGTGATTCGCAACTTGCCGCTTGCCTGCCACGCCATTTCGATGCGACCGACCGCCCCCTGGTAGTCACGGTTGTCGGCGAAGTCGTAGCTGCGCGTGACATAACCCAGGTAGCCACTGAATCGGGTAATGCCGGTCGCTGCCCAACTGCCGGTCACGCGGTAGTCGGTCTGAGTGTATTCGCGATCGGAGAAGCGGCTGGCACTGCGATTCGGATACTCGCCGTGGGTCCGTCCGATCGAAACCACGACGCGCTCGCCGCCACGTGGCTGGTATCCGCCCCTCAGCGATACGCCGCGTGCCCGGTAGTCTGCATCTGGACGGGTATCATCCGAGTAGTCGCTGGTGGTATGGCTCGCGCCCGCACCGACAAACCACCTTGGCGTGATCACCCGGTCGCCGACGAATTCGATGCGACGGTAGGTGTTGACACTACGTTCGTCACCCGTGAAGTCATCGAATCCGCTCAGGTTCTGGGACTGACTTGCCAGCAAGTGCCCCCGCCATGCCCGCCCGACGACCCAGTTCCAGCTACCGTTTACATCCAGGCCATCGTAATCAAGATGATCGCTTTCGCGGTAGCGCGTGGCTGCAACACCGACCGCAAGCGAGACATCCTGCAATCCGATCAGTTGACTGTAGCTGGCACCGAGCCGGGTCAACGACACCAGATCCGAGCGCGCGCCCCGCGCCGGATCGGCGTCGTCCGGCAGTCGGTAGAGATTGCTGTCGTAGTTCAGCCGCTGGGAGGCTTCGAACACCAGACCGCGCACCGCCTCGGCCTGCGCCGGCGCCGCCGCCCAGGCCGTGCTCGCGGCCGCCGCCGCGACGTACTGCCAAATTCGCATGTTCACAAAAACGACTCGTCGAATATTGCACAATGGCCATGCACTGCCAGTGGGCAGCGGGCCGCGATGTCTTCCAGCATGCCAGAGTCCTGCGTCGAATCGATTCGCAACAGGTTACAGAATATGCCGATAGGGGTCGGCGCAATCTCCTTACACTTACAATATGTTCGCCGTTCTAGACCGCAATCCCGGATTCCTCCGCTCGAGCTTCACGTTGACCCGAATGATCGAGGCTTTCGTCGATCCGCTCGTGGTTGCCGCGTCGCTGCTGCTGTGCGCCGCTGCCTTCGGCCAGCGCTTCTCCGCACCCTATGTGATTCTTGCGCTGATGGCGTTCTCGCTGTCGTTTCCGGGCAATGTCCGCCTGCATGACAGGCCGGCCAAGGCCGCGCGCAAGATCCTGGTCAACTGGTCGCTGTTCGCGCTGATCCTCGGCGGATTCGGCCTTGCCAGCGGCTACCACATGTATTTCCCGCGGGAGGTGCTGATCGCCTGGGCTGCGGTCACACCGATGGCCCTGCTGGCCAGCCACGTGCTGATTCGGCTGACCTTGCCGCGGGTGCTCGCGATCAGCCACGCCGAGCGACGCGCGGTCGTTGCCGGCGTCAATGAAATCGGCATACGAATTGCTTCCGAGTTCGACCGAAATCCCTACCTCGGCACCAGCTTCTTCGGCTTCTTCGACGATCGCAGCCGCGAGCGACTGCCCGACATCACTCGGATGCCGCTGCTCGGCAACCTTGCCCAGCTTGCCAACTACGTGAAGATCCATCAGGTGGAAGCCGTCTACCTGGCGCTTCCCATGGCGACGCAACCGCGCATCCTGAGCGTGCTCGACGACCTCAAGGACACCACCGCGTCGATCTACTTCGTGCCGGACATCTTCGTCACGGATCTGATCCAGGGCCGGCTCGACTACGTCAGCGGCATGCCGGTGGTGGCCGTCTGCGACACCCCGTTCACCGGGGTCAATGGCCTGGTCAAGCGCGCGTCCGACATGCTGCTGTCGGTGTTGATCCTGCTGCTGATCTCGCCAGTGCTGCTGGCGACCGCCCTCGGCGTCAAGCTGACCTCGCCCGGTCCGGTGATCTTCCGTCAGCGCCGCTACGGTCTCGACGGACGGGAGATCGTCGTCTACAAGTTTCGGTCGATGACCGTGACCGAGGACGGGGACAAGCACTACAACCACGTCACTCGGAACGACGCTCGCGTGACGCCGTTCGGTGCCTTCATCCGTCGCACCTCGCTCGACGAACTGCCCCAGTTCGTCAACGTGCTGCAAGGACGAATGAGCATCGTCGGCCCACGTCCGCATGCCATTGCGATGAACGAGGCCTATCGCAAGCTGATACCCGGCTACATGGTCCGCCACAAGGTCAGACCGGGCATCACCGGCTGGGCGCAGGTTCACGGCTTTCGCGGCGGGGACGATCTCGACCAGATGACCAAGCGCATCGAATACGACCTCGAATACCTGCGCAACTGGTCGCTGACGCTCGATCTCTGGATCGTCGTCAAGACCGTCTGGATCGTCTTCCGCGACCGGCACGCATACTGAGAACAGCCTCCGGGCGCCTCGCGCGCACAGGCCGTCAATAGGGCAGCGTGGTCCGGTTGTTGAGGGCGATCCAGCCGCGCGCCACCCGATACACCACCCAAAGCGTCGCGCCGATGCCTACGACCAGGGCGATCGGGATGCCGACCACGGTGAAGAACAGCACGTAAAAGGCGACGATCCACGCCGCCGCGTACCAGAACGTGCGGATCTGCCAGCTGAAATGGCTGTCCAGCCAGGTGCCGCGCACATCCGAACGCTTCACGTAGTTCAGGATCACGGCGACGATCGACGGCAGGCCGCCGACGAAACTGCCGAGGACGGTTGCCGCACCGCTGGCGATGCCGACGACGACCGCCACGGCATGCAGGGCGTAGATGATGTGGGTCAGGGTCACCAGGCCGTCCGGCGCCGTGGTTGTGGTCAATTCCCGCGCCGGCATGACTTCGGGCTCACTCATCGCAGTTTCCTCTAGGGTTGGAGCGCATCGGCCGCCAGCGTTGCCAGCCGGTCGACCGCTTCTTCGGTGGTGGCCCACGAGCACATGAAGCGCGCTGCCCCCCCGATGAAGGTATAGAAATGGACGCCGGCAGACCGCAAATGGTTCGACACCGCCGTCGGCAAATTTACAAATACGCCGTTGGCTTCACACGGTGCATGCAGCGTGACGCCCGGGAGCCGGGCAAGCCTGTCAGCCAGCCGACGTGCCATTCGATTGGCATGACCCGCCCGGGTCAACCACGCCCCGTCGTCGAGCACACCGAGCCAGGGCGCGGCCAGATAACGCATCTTCGAGGCCAGTTGGCCGGCCTGCTTGCAGCGCCAGGCAAACTCTTCGGACAACCGGCGATCGAAGAACACCACGGCCTCGCCCAAGGGCAGGCCCATCTTGGTGCCGCCGAGGCACAACACGTCAACCCCGGCGCGCCAGCTCAGATCGGCCGGACTGCAGCACCATGCCGCGACGGCATTGGCGAATCGCGCGCCGTCCATGTGCAGATGCAAGCCCGCTTCGCGCGCGGCACTCGATACCGCTTCGAGCTCCTGCGGCGAATAGACGGTGCCGAGCTCACTGGCCTGGGTCACCGATACCACCCTCGGTCTCGGGTAGTGGATGTCGGCACGCAGATGGACCAGCCGGCCGATCTCGGCCGGCACGAGCTTGCCATCGACGGTCGACGCACGCAGCAGCTTGGTGCCGTTCGAAAAGAATTCCGGCGCACCGCATTCGTCGGTCTCGACATGAGCGCAGTCGGCACAGATGACGCTGTGGTAGGAGCGGCACAGTGACGCCAGCGAGAGCGCATTGGCCGCCGTGCCATTGAAGACGAAATAGACGTCGCAATCGGTTTCGAACACCTCACGCAGGCGATCGCAGACCCGGTGGGTGATCTCGTCGGTGCCGTAGGACGGTTGCCATCCGGCGTTCGCGGCAAGCAGCGCATCGATTGCTTCCGGGCAAGCCCCGGCGGTGTTGTCGCTGGCGAACTGGACCGACAGATCGGATGCCGAATCGATCATCGCAGTCCTCCGCCAGGGCGCGCGCAAGTAACGGCTACAGCCCGAGCCTGTCCCAGATCTCGTCCACCCGAGCCTTGACCGAGGCATCCATGACGATCGGCCGCCCCCACTCGCGATGGCTCTCGCCCGGCCATTTGTTGGTGGCATCCAGTCCCATCTTCGAGCCCAGGCCGGCGACCGGGCTGGCGAAATCGAGGTAATCGATCGGCGTGTTGTCCACGATCGTCGTGTCGCGCGCCGCATCGACGCGAGTCGTGATCGCCCATATCACCTCCCTCCAGTCGCGCACGTCGATATCGTCGTCGACGACGATGATGAACTTCGTGTACATGAACTGCCGCAGGAACGACCAGATGCCGAACATCACCCGTTTGGCGTGCCCCGGATACTGTTTCTTCATCGACACCACCGCCATCCGGTAGGAGCAGCCTTCCGGTGGCAGGTAGAAATCCGCGATTTCCGGAAACTGCCGCTGGAGCAACGGCACGAACACCTCGTTGAGCGCGACACCGAGCATCGCCGGCTCGTCGGGCGGCTTGCCGGTGTAGGTGCTGTGATAGATCGGTGACTCGCGCATGGTCATGCGTTCGACCGTGAACACCGGAAAATTCGCCTGCTCGTTGTAGTAGCCGGTGTGGTCGCCGTAGGGTCCCTCAAGCGCCTCGTCGTCCGGCCGGATGACCCCTTCGAGCACGATTTCTGCGCGCGCCGGGACCTGCAGGTCCGATCCGATGCAGTCCGTCAGCTCGGTCCTGCCGCCCCGCAACAGACCGGCGAACTGGTATTCGGACAGGCTGTCGGGCACCGGCGTGACGGCGCCGAGGATGGTCGCCGGGTCGCATCCGAGCACCACCGCCACCGGAAACGGAACCCCCGGATTCGCCCGGCAGTGGTCGCGAAAGTCGAGCGCACCGCCGCGGTGGGCAAGCCAGCGCATGATCAGGCGGTTGCGCCCGATCAGTTGCTGGCGATAGATGCCGAGATTCTGCCGCTTCTTGCCCGGACCGCGGGTCACCACCAGCCCCCACGTGATCAGCGGCGCGACGTCGCCGGGCCAGCAGTGCTGGATCGGCAGGGCGGCAAGATCGACCTGCTCGCCCTCGACCACGACCTGCTGGCATGGCGCCCGCCCGACCGACTTTGGGTGCATGTTCATGATCTGGCGCAACATCGGCAGCTTTTCCCAGGCGTCGCGAATTCCCTGGGGCGGCTCGGGCTCCTTCAGTTGTGACAGCAGCCGACCGATCTCGCGCAACGGTGCCTGCCAGCCTGCCGCCGGATCGGCACCCATACCCATCGCGACCCGACCGGGAGTCCCGAACAGGTTGGCCAGCACCGGCATGTTTGCCGGTCGCCCGCCCGTGGTCGGTCGCTCGAACAATAGCGCCGGACCGCCCGCACGCAGCACCCGGTCGGCAATCTCGGTCATCTCGAGACGGGTGTCGACCGGCTCGGCGATGCGCCTGAGTTCCCCGCGCGCCTCGAGTTGACCGATGAAATCACGCAGATCGCTGTATTGCACGGAAGCTCCGCCGGTTGCCAGGCAGCCGTAATCCTAGCCCGGTTTGCGGCACCCGTCGCGATCCCCGCCATCGAGGCGAAAGCGTAAGCATTCCTGTCGATCGCTTCCAGCAGTCGCGTACATGGGTTCCAATCGATACTCGCTTTGCATGATTGCGGCCGCTGGCGACCAGTGGCCGCCAAAGTCCACGGAGGATGCATGAACAGGAGCAAGTGGGGCGCCATCGGCGCGGCCCTGGCGCTGGCGAGCGCTTCCGCCCACGCGGTCACGATCGACTTCGACTACAGCTTCGACGACGGCGCCAGCCGTCTCGGCAGCGGGCAGCGCGCGATACTCGATTTCGTGGCCGACGAGTTCGGCCGCCGCATCGGCGACTCGCTCGATGCGGCGTTCTACAGCAGCATCGACTTCTTCGACCCGGGCGCCGGGTCGGTCGGTGCCAGCCTGCCGCGGGTCAGCCTCGCCAACCAGGCAATCGCCGCCGACAGCCTGCGGATCTACGTTGGCGTTTCCGAGCTGGACGGCTTCGGCGTCAGCACGGTCGGCATCAGCGGCCCAGGCGGAGCGTCCGGAAGGATTCTCGACCGGGGCGAGGCGGGCGTCGGCACGATCGACTTCGCACCCTGGGGCGGCAGCATCGCCTTCGACTCGTCGACCAACTGGTACGTCGACGACGATCCGGCGACCGCGGAAGCCTTTACCGGCATCGACTTCTATTCGATCGCAGTGCACGAACTCGGCCACGTGCTCGGTGTCGGCACATCCGGTTCGTGGTTCAACCAGATCGGTGCCGGCGGCTTCGAAGGCGGCGCTTCGGTAGCCGCCTACTCGGATGCGTCGGCCCGTCCGCAGGCTGCCGTACCGCTCGAGCCAGGGGATGGCCACTGGGCCGAGGGCACGCAGTCGTTCGCGGATGGGGTACTGCTCGAGGCCTCGCTTGACCCGAGCATCCGTGCTGGCCAGCGCAAGCCCTACACCGACCTCGACTGGGCAGCACTTGCCGACGTCGGCTGGGAGGTCGCGCCAGCCAGCGCGGTGCCGGAGACCGGCCGGTTCGCAATGATGCTGGCCGGTCTCGGCGTGCTCGGCGCGAGCGCCCGGCGACGTACGGCGCGCTCCGTCAGGAACGCCGCCAGCGGTTGATTTCGTCGCGCGTCGCCCGCGCCGCGTCGCGGGCCGCAGCGGCATAGTCCTCGCCGCTGCCGGCGTAGATGATCGCCCGCGACGAATTGATCATCAGCCCGTTTCCGCTGGGTGTGCGCCCCGCCGCGACGGTGGCCTGGACGTCGCCGCCCTGGGCACCGACGCCTGGCACCAGCAGCGGCATCTCGCCGACGATCCCCCGTACCCGCGCAATTTCCTGCGGAAACGTGGCGCCGACCACCAGTGCGAGCTGTCCGTTGCGATCCCAGTCGAGGGCGAGCCGTGCCACCCGCTCGAACACACGTTCGCCGCCGGCTTCGAGAAACTGCAGATCGCTGCCGCCCGGATTGGACGTCCGGCACAGCAGGATCACACCCTTGTCCGGCCATGCCAGATAGGGTTCGATCGAATCGTGCCCCATGTACGGATTGACCGTCAGTGCGTCGGCGCCGAAGCGCTGAAAGGCCTCCACCGCATACTGCTCGGCGGTGCTGCCGATGTCGCCGCGCTTGGCGTCGAGGATCACCGGTACGCCCGGATGGTGCTCGTGGATGTGGGCAATCAGCGCTTCCAATTGGTCCTCTGCCCGGTGCGCAGCGAAATAGGCGATCTGGGGCTTGAACGCGCACACCAGATCGGCGGTCGCGTCGACGATCCCACGGCAGAAGGACAGGATCGCGTCTGGCCGGTCGCGCAGCGCCGCCGGCAGGCGCGCTGGATCGGGGTCGAGACCCACGCACAGCAGCGTGTCGTGGCGGATCCAGCGCTCGTGGATGGCATCGATGAAACGCATCAGACGTTCGCTCCTCGGCGGGTCGGACTCGGTCAAGGCGTCCTTCAGGCGCCGACCGGGCGGAACAGGTAGTCGAGCGCCAGGCCCGCGAATATCGCGCCGCCGAGCCAGTTGTTGTGCAGGAAGGCCTTGAAGCAACGCGCCCGGTCGCGATCGCGGATCAAGGTGAAATGGTAGCCCGCGATCACCGACGCGACGACCAGCCCGCTGAAGTACAGCCAGCCTCGGTCCGCCGCGACGCCGACCCAGGCCATCAGCGCGAGCGTCGCGACATAACAGGTCATCACCGCGACGACGTCGAATCGGCCGAAGGTGATCGCCGACGTGCGAATGCCGATCTTGAGATCGTCGGGACGATCCACCATCGCATATTCGGTGTCGTAGGCGACCGCCCAGCACACATTGGCGAGCATCATCACCCAGGCGATCGGCGGCAAGGCCTGCTGCAGGGCGGCGAACGCCATCGGAATGCCGAAACCGAAGGCGATCCCGAGGTAGGCCTGGGGGATCGCGAGAAACCGCTTGGTGAACGGGTAGCTGGCCGCCAGGAACAGGGCCGGCACCGACAGCCAGATCACCATCCGGTCGAGCGGCAGGATCAGCACGAAGGCGGTCAAGGCGAGCACCGCTGCGAGGACCAGGGCCTCGTGGGTGCTGACCTCGCCGGTGGCCAGCGGACGATTGCGGGTTCGCTCGACGTGAGCATCGAAATTCCGATCGGCATAGTCGTTGATGACACAGCCGGCCGAGCGCATCAGCACCGTGCCGAGCACGAAGATCCACACCACGAAGGCCGACGGCCGTCCCATGCCGGCGATCCACAGCCCCCACAGCGTCGGCCACAGCAACAGCAGGATGCCGATCGGCTTGTCCAGCCGCATCAGCCGCTCGTAGAGGGAAAGTCGCTCGGTAATCGTCGTCATCTGGAATCTTCCGCGTTGCCTGCGCCGTCCATCGGGCAGACCGCAGGTCCGGAGCCAATCTTACAGGGATGCAGGTCCATGATCGCCGGCAGGAACACCTCGCACACCAGCAGCGCCCGACCCCGCCGGCGGAAGACCGAGCGCCGGGCCCACAGCACCGCGCCGGTGTCGACGCCGGCAAGGCCGGCGCGCGCGAGCCTCGGGTCGCGACGATCGATGCGGCGGACCCGCAGCGGCGCGCGGCGGATCCGCGGATCGGCGAACAGGGCGGCGCCGAGCGGACGGTTGCCGATGTCGGCGAACAGCCGCCAGCCACCGCGCAGATTGTGGCGCGGCAGCACCGATCGGGCATAGACCACGGGCCGGCCGTCGGCGATCAGCACGACCTCCCGCAGCCAGGCGAGCTCGCCCCTGCGCAAGCCGAGCAGCCGGGCCTCGTCGCGATGGGGCACGCACAGGCGCTGGGCCAGCACCCGGACCTGAAGATCACGGCAGCGGGCGCGAATGCGCGCGGTCAGCGATCCCTGGTCGCGCAGCCAGGGGCGAAGAGCGGTGGTTTCGGCGCGGCGCGGCGGCGCGCGCAGCCAGGATTCTCGTTGTGGGCGGGTCTTCATCGCGTCCTGCGCAGCGGATTCGCCGCGCATTATCCTGGAAACCGGGTTCGGGCACGTACGAGCTGGCGCCTGGCGATCGATCCGCCCGGAGCCGTACGATGAGGCGGCCGGTCGCGCAGGAGATCGGACGCGGACCGGATCCGGCTGCCGGGACGATTTCTGCGCAGCCGCCTTATTGAGTGCTGCCCGCGACCTGAGCATTGCCGGCGACGGCTTCACCGGCACCGAACCACACCCATTCGAGCAGTGCGTCCTGTGCGGCCCTGCTGGCCCAGGCGGACGGGTCGTTGACCAGCATCGCGACCACGTGACGAGCGCCGTTGCGGTCGAGCACATAGCCGGCGATCGCCTTCGCACCATTGATCGATCCGGTCTTGACGTGAGCATGGCCGCGCGCAGGACTGCCGCCGAGTCGATGTCGTGCGGTTCCGTCGAAACCGGCGAGCGCCAGCGAGGCGACAAACTCCGGCATCCACGGGCGGGCGAACGCGGCGTCGAGCATCTGACCGATGGCGCGGGCGCTGATGGTCTCTATCCGCGACAGCCCTGCGCCGTTCTCGATCACCAGGCCGCGGGTGTCGACGCCGGCCGCCGCGAGGCGCTCGGTGAGCACTCGGGCACCCGCGGTGACGCTGTCCGGTACGCCGCCGGCACCGGCGCCGAGCGTCGCCATCAGCAGCCGCGCCTGCACGTTGTTGGACCACTTGTTCATGTCCCGCGCGATCTCTGCCAGCGTCGGCGAACGGTCCATCGCCAGCGGCACCGCCTCTGCCGGGGTCACGCCGTCGAAGATGCGTCCGGTCAGGCGACCGCCCAGCTCCTTCCACATGCCGGCCACGGCCGCCCGCGAGTACTCGTCCGGCGGCATCGGCGCGACATACCAATCGCGCTCGCCGCAATCGTCGCGCCATTCGCCGCCGACGCGGATCACCGGCCGGTTGCCCGGCTGGATCAACTCGACGTCGAGCCGGTCGTCCCACTCGCCGCAGCCTCCGGCCGCGGGTGTCAGTGCCGATACTACGGCGACGCCATCGAGCGGCGGGTCGGCGGTCAGGCGCGGCGGCGCGCCGGCCGCCGTCGGCACGAAGCGCAGCCGCAGCGCGGCGAAGTTGATCATCAACGGATCGGGACCGATGTTGTAGGGGCGCGTGCCCTTGCCGTCGAACGCAAAGGCGTCGAATGGCGGCAGGCGCCACGCGCTGCGATCCATCACGACGTTGCCCTGGATTTCGCTCACCCCCTTCTGCCGCAGGCCGCGCAGCAGGCGCCACAGGCGCTCCAGGGTCAGCGCCGGATCACCTTCGCCGACCAGGTAGAGATTGCCGTCGAGAATGCCGTCGACCGGTGCCTGGTCGGCGAACACCCGGGTCTTCCAGGTATGGGTCGGGCCGAGCACGTCGAAGGCGGCGAAGGTGGTCACCAGCTTCATCACCGACGCCGGATTCATCGCTCGCTCGACGTTGTGGGCGATTTCAGGCGTGCTGCTGCCGATTCGGCTTACCCACACTGCGACCGACTCCTCCGGGATATTGACCTTCGACAGTTCGTCGGCCACCGGCGCCGGCAGTGCCGCGCCGGCCACCGGTCCTGCGAGGATGGCAAGGCCCGCCAGCAGGGCCGCGAAAGGCCGGCGGAAGCGAACCGGCAGGGCCGGCTTGATCGAATGCTGCATGGGAACGAGGACGATTCCGGATGGGTGAAACTTCGCGTTCCACCCTAGCACGAAGCCGCGCCACAAAATGTTACCGAACACCGGGTTCGAGGCCGTCGCGACGCGCTGCGCGCCGAACGGCCCGCGTCCGGCGACAACCGGCGCTCAGGCCCCGAGCAGTCCTTCGCGGCCGGCGAACCACATCGCGAGCAGCGCGTCGGCGGTCGCCGGATCTTCGCGAATCAGACGCGGGGCCTCGTCCCGCGCCCGCTCGATCAGCACCACGTCGCGCTCGAGATCGGCAAAGCGCAGCATCGGCAGCCCGCTCTGGCGAGCGCCGACGAATTCGCCCGGGCCGCGCAGGCGCAGGTCTTCGCGCGCAATCGCGAAACCGTCGCGGTTTTCGAAGATCACCTTCAGTCGCGCCCGGCCGTTCGCCGACAGCGGCCGCGCATAGAGCAGGATGCAAACCGATTCGTCGCTGCCGCGGCCGACCCGGCCACGAAGCTGGTGAAGCTGGGCCAGGCCGAATCGCTCGGAATGTTCGATCACCATCAGGCTGGCATTGGCGACGTCGACGCCGACCTCGATCACCGTCGTCGCCACCAGCAGGTCGATCTCGCCGTCGGCGAATGCCGCCATCGTCGCGGCCTTGTCGGCAGCCTTCATGCGTCCGTGCAACAGGCCCACGGCAATTTCGGGGAGCGCTTCGCAAAGGTGCTGGTGGGTATCGACCGCGGTCTGCAATTCGAGCGCCTCGGACTCCTCGATCAACGGACACACCCAGTACGCCTGGCGCCCCTGCAGGCAGGCATCGCGCACGCGGCCGACGACTTCGTCGCGGCGCGAATCGGCGACCAGCTTGGTCACCACGGGCGTTCGTCCCGGCGGCAGTTCGTCGAGCACGGAAACGTCGAGGTCGGCATAGAAGCTCATGGCCAGGGTGCGCGGGATCGGCGTCGCCGACATCATCAGCATGTGCGGGTGGCAACCGTCCCCGCCTTTCTCGCGCAAGCTGAGGCGCTGGCGGACGCCGAAGCGGTGCTGCTCGTCCACCACGGCGAGGCCGAGCCGGGGAAATTCGACCATTTCCTCGATCAGGGCATGGGTACCCACCGCGAAGCTCGCATCGCCGGCCGCGAGCCGCGCCAGCATTGCCCTGCGCTCACGCTTCCCTTGCCCGCCGGACAGCCACACCACCTCGAGCCCGAGCGCATCGAGCCACTGCGCGATCTTGCGGTAGTGCTGCTCGGCGAGAATCTCGGTCGGCGCCATCAACGCCGACTGGAAACCGGCCTCGGCCGCCTGCAGCATGGCCAGTGCGGCGACCACGGTCTTGCCGCTGCCGACGTCGCCCTGCAACAGCCGCTGCATCGGATGGGTACCCGCCATGTCGACGGCGATCTCCTGCCAGGCCCGACGCTGAGCCCCGGTCAACGCGAATGGCAGGACGGCAAGCAGCCTGTCGCTGAGTGCCCCGCTGGCAGCCAGTTGGTGGGCGCAGCGGGCACGGCGCGCGGCATAGGCGCGGCGCAGCGAAATCTGCTGGGCCAGCAACTCGTCGAACTTGATGCGCTGCCACGCACCGTGATCCCGGCTCTGCAGCGACTCCTGCTCGATGCCCGGCGGTGGATGATGGAGGATTTCGATCGCCTCGGGCAGCGCCATCAGTCCCAGCCGATCGCGCACGGCCGCGGGAAGGGGATCGCCCGGCGGATTGCGACGCAGTTCGGCGTCCACGAGCTTGCGCAAGGCCGACTGGGCGAGGCCGGCAGTGCTCGGATAGACCGGCGTCAGGGACTGCGGCAGGGGATCTTCCGGCGCCACCAGCCGCAGTCTCGGGTGCACCATCTCGACGCCGAAGAATCCACGCCGAGGCTCGCCGAAGACCCGCAGACAGGCGCCCGGGGTGAGTTGCCGGGCGAGTTGCGGGTAGAAGTTCAGGAAGCGCAGCACCAGCTCGCCCGAATCGTCGGCCCCACGCACCACCAGTTGTCGACGCGGCCTGGTGACGACGTCGGCCGAGATCACCGTCAGCTGGCACTGGCAGCTGTCGCCCTCGCTGGCATCGGCGATCGCGGTCAGCCGGGTTTCGTCCTCATAACGCAGCGGCAGGTGCAGCAGCAGGTCGTGCGGCCCGCGGATGTCGAGCTTGGCCAGACGCGCAGCAAGCTGCGGACCGATCCCACCCCAGCCGCCGACCCCGCGCGCCTCGGGCATCCGCCGGCAGGATCAGGACAACACCAGGACAGCGTCGGCCTCGACCAGCGCGCCCTTCGGCAGTTCCTTGACGCCGACCGCAGCTCGCGCCGGATACGGTTCGGCGAAATGGCGACCCATGATTTCATTGACCTTGGCAAAATTGGCAAGGTCGGTCAGGTAGATCGTCAGCTTGACCGCGTCGCCGAGGCTCGCGCCGGCCGCGGTGGCGACCGCGGCAAGATTGTTGAACACCTGCTCGGTCTGGGCGTCGAACCCATCGACCAGGGTCATCG
Source organism: Rhodocyclaceae bacterium (assembly GCA_020445765.1). Taxonomy (GTDB): domain Bacteria; phylum Pseudomonadota; class Gammaproteobacteria; order Burkholderiales; family Rhodocyclaceae; genus Cognatazoarcus. Next base: position 32,533 of record JAGRFY010000129.1, read on the forward strand.
TCTCAGGATCGAGTCCGATCTGGCCCGACAGATAGACCGTATCGCCGGCGCGTACGGCCTGCGAATACGTACCGATCGCGGCCGGTGCCGCGTCGGTCGAAATGATGGTGCGGCTCATCGGGGTTGGCTCCTTGCGAAATCGGCAGCACACGCGCTGCCGCAGCCGCCGATTGTACCCGCAGCCCGCAACCCGCCCGCGCCGGCGCAGTCGGCGCGGAATCGGAGCCCCCCGATGGCCACCCAGATCGAACGACTCGAAGCACTGCAGGACGGCCCGAGAGACGGCGCCCTGCTACGCCATTCGCTCGGTATCGAATATCTGCGAAACGGGGATCCGTCGAAGGCGGCAGCAGCCTTCCGCCGGGCACTGACGTTCGATCCGGCCTACTCGGCGGCATGGAAGAACCTCGGTCGGGCGCTGGCCGAAGCCGGACAGTCGGAAGATGCGCTCGCCGCCTACCGGCAGGGCATCGCGGTGGCCAGCGGCCGAGGCGACCTGCAGGCAGCGAAGGAGATGACGGTATTCGCCCGACGGCTCGAGAAGCGGCTCGCCGACGGCAGCTGAGGGCGCGGCGCCGGCGCCGCGCCGACCTCACTCGTGCGCACGAAGCGTCACATCGCAGCCGAGGCGGTTGATGATCTTCTGCATGCCCTTGCGCGAACGGGTATTGAACACCAGCGGCGCCATGAAATTGGCCTGCATGCCTGCCGTCGCCGGCGAATCCTCCTGCACCGTGCGATGGACGATGACCGCGACCGCGGCATCCTCGGGGGCGTTCAGTTCGAGCTGCGCCGCTTCGTCGTCGCTGATCGGAAATTCGTAATTGACGCCGAGGGTATCGGCGCCGGCGACCGAAAATACGACCTGCGGATCGTCGACACTTTGCAGCAGCAGGATCTTGGTGGCCCCTTCCTCGTGCATCAGCGTGAATCGGGTACATGCTTCGAATCCGGGCAGCCCGCCCGGGAACTCGATGATCTGGTCGGCGCTGATCTCCAGCGCACCGAACACGGGACTTTCAATCTTCATCTGGACTCTCCCCTGTAACGCAACGGTTCCAGACTCGAACTCTAGCGCCTCGGCATCGCGCCTCTTGCGCGGAACAGACGCTGAATCCCGGGCCAATTTCGAATTCCCGGGTCAGCGCCCGCGCACCACGATCGCCTCGGCCAGGCCGGCCTTCCTCAGTGCACTGCGGGCCGCGTCGAGGGCCGCGCGATCAGAGAAGGGGCCCGCCACCACGCGGGCCTCGAGCCGCGCCGGCACGCCCAGCCTACGCACGCGTTCGAGCAGCGCGTTGGCGTTGCGCTCGACCCCGAAGACACCGAGCTGGAGCAACAGACGGCCGCTTGCCGGCGCGGCTTGCACGGGGTCCGCCGGCGGTATCTCGCGGGGCCCGTCGTCACCGCCGTCGGCCGGCCCACCGCCCGCGGGCTCGGCAACGGCAGCAAGCACGGCTTCGGCCGCCGGCGGCGACGCATCGGCGCTGTCCGACTCGACCGGCGCGATCTCGGGCGCTGCGGTTTCTTCAGGCGGCAGCGACGATTCCTCGGCGACCGCCGCTGGCGTGAGCTCCGGGGTCTTGTCCGGCAGCGCAACCGCGGTTCCGATCAACGGCTCCCGCGGCGTGCTGACGATGGTCGCCGGAACGTCGCGATCCGCTTCGCGGACCTCCGCGGCCTGGCCATCAAGCCCTGCCGGCTTGGCGTCGGCGGGCGCCGGCGGCGACGGTTCGAGCACCGCCAGCACACCCAGCAGGATCAGGATCAGACTGGCACCGGCGCCAATGCGGATCCATGCCTGACGACGCTCGTCACCGCCGCCGACGCTTGCCGTCGGATCAGGCTTCATCGTGCTCTCCTTCACCTTCGCCGCGCCGGGCCAGCGACTTGACCAGCGCAGCTTCGGCCACCGATATGCTGCAGCGCTCGGCAATCGCTTCCGACTCCAGCCCCTGGCGCGCCAGCATCACCGCTTCGCGATACTGGGGCGATGCCTGCTGCATCGCATGCACGCCGGCCAGCGCCTGCTCGAGACGGCTCACCTCGTCGCCAAGACGACCGACCTCCTTGCGCTGCGCCTCCTGCTCGCCTCGAAGCTGCGCAACATCGCGACGCAACTGCTGGAGTTCGAGCCCGACCCGCTCGGAATCGTCGCCACCGTCTTCGGTCGTGTCACCGGTCTGTTGTGCCTGCTGCCCGTCGTCGCCCTTACCGCCATCACTTGCCGGGGTAGCCGGATCAGGCAACGTGGCCTCGGTCTGCCTCGGCTTGCCGGCCGCCCCCTGCCGGCGGCCGATCTGCAGCAGTTGAAACGCGACATAGGTCGCCAGCAGCCCGATCACCGCCCAGATCAGCGTGCGGGTGCCCATCAACCGGCCCCACAGCGCGACAATGCCTGGTCCAGATCCCACACGATGTCGTCGAGCGTCTCGAGGCCGACCGACAGGCGCACCATGTCGGGCGGGACGCCGGCGGCGATCTGCTCCTCTTCGGACAATTGCCGGTGGGTGGTCGACGCCGGATGGATCACCAGTGATCGGGCATCGCCGACATTGGCAAGATGGCTGAACATTTCCAGAGCGTCGATGAAACGCTCGCCCGCCGCCTGCCCGCCCTTGATGCCGAACGAAAGAATGCCGCCGGCACCGCGCGGCAGGTAGCGCTCGACCAGGGCGACATCGTCGCGCCCGTCCATGCCCGGGTAGTTGACCCAGGCCACGGCGGCGTGCGCATCGAGAAACTCGGCCACCGCCCGCGCATTGGCGACGTGGCGGTCCATCCGCACCGGCAGCGTTTCCAGGCCCTGCAGCAGCATGAACGCGGAGAAAGGCGACAGCGCCGGTCCGAAGGTGCGCAAGGTTTCCATCCGAGCCTTGGTGACGAAGCCGAAATCGCCGAAGGTCTCGAAGAAGACCACGCCATGGTAGCCCGGCGACGGTTCGGTCATCTGCGGGAAACGGCCATTGTTCCACGGAAACCTGCCCGACTCGACGATGACGCCGCCCATCGTCGTACCGTGGCCGCCGATGTACTTGGTGGCCGAGTGCACGACGATGTCGGCACCGTGCGCCAACGGCCGGCACAGCCACGGCGACGCCAGCGTATTGTCGATCATCAGTGGCACGCCTTCCGATCGGCAGATCGCCGCGACCGCAGCGATGTCGAGCACGTCGAGCCCGGGGTTGCCGATGATCTCGCCGTAGACGACCTTGGTGCGATCATCGATCGCGGCGCGAAAGTTCTCCGGGTCCCGCGGATCGACGAATACGGTCTCGATGCCGAGCTTGCGCAGGCTGACGTCGAGTTGGGAATAGCTGCCGCCATAGAGATTGCGTGCGGCGACGATGCGGTCGCCTTGCTGGCACAGCGTCAGCAGCGCGGTCATCTGTGCCGACAAGCCCGACGCCGTGGCCAGCGCTGCGCGCCCACCTTCGAGTGCGGCCATACGCTGCTCGAAGACCGCGACGGTCGGATTGGAGATGCGGGAGTAGACGTTGCCGAAGGTCTGCAGGTTGAATAGCGCGGCCGCCTGCTCCGGCGAATCGAAGACGAAGGACGTCGTCTGGTAGATCGGAACCGCACGGGCGCCGGTGACGGCATCGGGTTGCTGCCCGGCGTGCAGGCAGAGGCTCTCGAAGCCGTAGCGGTGGTCGGGCATGAGCGACTCGGGTCGGCTGAAGACTCGGCGATAATAATGGTCACTGGGTTTCGCTACAACGCATATGCCATTGGATCCCGATCTGCTGCTGTTCTGGGCCAAGAAGGGGGTCGCCCTGCTGGTGCTGCCGCCCCTCGGCCCGCTGCTGCTGATCCTGCTCGGCCTGCTGCGCGGTGCGCGCGGGCGCCGGCTGTCGTGGATCGGGCTCGCGTGCGCGTGGTTCTTCAGCGCACCGATCACGGTCGGGTGGATGCTCGCGCCGCTCGAGGCGGTGCCGTCACCGACCACCGAACAACTGGCCGAGTCGCAGGCGATCGTCATCCTGGCCGGTGGCCAGCGCCGCCACGCGCCGGAGTTCGGCGGACCGACGGTCAGCGCGGTGAGCCTCGAGCGTTTGCGCTACGGCGCGCGGCTGGCTAGGCAGAGCGGCCTGCCAGTGCTGGTCAGCGGCGGACCGGTCCGGGACGACCGGCGACCCGAAGCCGAACTGATGGCCGAAGCCTTGGCCGATGATTTCGGCCTCGCGGCGCACTGGCGGGAAATCGAATCCCGCGACACCGCCGAGAATGCCCGCAACAGCGCCGTCCTGCTGGCCGCGGACGGCATCCACCGAATCGTGCTGGTGACCCACGCTGCCCACATGGCGCGGGCACGGAGCAGCTTCGAGGCGCATGGATTGACGGTGGTGCCGGCGCCGACGGCATGGCTGGGCGGCCCGCGCGGGGAGCGCGGCCTGCTCGACCTGCTGCCGACCCCACGCGCTGCCTACGCGGGCTGGTTCGCCGCACACGAGTGGCTGGGTCGGATCGCCTACGCATTGGGCGCGCACGCTTGACCGCCATGTGCGGATCGACGGTCTCGGAAGGCCGCGCGGCTGGCCATGGCGGCGCGTTTGGCGGCGCGCCGCACTTGCCTCGCATCGAATTGCCCGGCATCGCCGTGCCTTCCTCGGCTTCGCCGCCGCAACGACGATGCCACGGGCGCGCACTGGGCATATGGCCGATCATGCCAACCGCAACTTGGCCCGGGAATCGTGACGCAGACCGGCAATGCCCAGCAAGGCGAAGCCGATGCCGGCCACCAGCGGCGCCCACAGGTCGTCGCGAAACGGCCGGGCAACGCCGTTGATGTCGGGCCAGCGCTCGAGGTAGCGCACGCGCAGTCGAACCGTGTCGGGCCTGCCGCGCAGGAAATTCCATTGCACGAACCGATGGTCGACGACGTCCCGGCCATCGATGTCGCCCGCGGCTGCGGCGAAGCGGTAGCGCACGGCGACCTGCGGAATCCGTCCGCGGCGGGCGTCGAAGCGGCCACCGGGCGCGCTGCGCGCGCCGGTGACCTCGGCAGCGACGAGCATCGCATCGATTTCGGTGCCGAAGCCGGCAAGCACGATCGGGCGCCCTTCGACGCCGCCGACCAGTGACAATCCGAGCAGGCCCAGCGACAGCGCGAGCAGGCTGATCGCGCGGGACATCGACGGTCCTGGGCCGGCTCCGCTCAGCGACCCGTGAATCCCGCCTTGCGCTTGTCGAGGAAGGCGTTGATGCCTTCGCCGAAATCCGTCGTCGCCGAGCAGCGCGCAAAGGCTTCGGCCTCGCTCTCGAGCTGTGCCTCGAGATGCTTGTCGTAGGCGCCGTGCAGCAGTCGCTTGATCTCGCCATAGGCATGTCGCGGTCCGCGGGCCAGCCGCTCGGCCAGCGCGGCGGTCTCGGCATCGAGTTCACCGTCGGCCACGACCCGGTTCACCAGCCCCAGGCGCAGCGCCTCGGCGGCATCGATGCGATCGGCCAGCAGCAGCATCTCCATCGCCTTGCGGGTGCCGATCAGGCGCGGCAGAAAGTAGGACATGCCGCCGTCCGCCGACAGCGCGATCGCCGCGTACGCCGACGTGAACTTGGCGTCGTCGGAACAGATCGCCAGGTCGCAGCCGAGCATCAGCGACAGGCCGAAGCCGGCACAGGCACCGCGGACCTTGGCGATCACCGGCTGATGCATTTCGCGCAGGATCACCACGGTCGGATTGATGTACTGCTCGATCATTGCCCGGAACGCCACCAATCGCGACGCCGGCGATACCTTCAGATGGGTGGCGAACTCGCGGATGTCGCCGCCGGCCATGAAGTGTTCGCCGGCGCCTTCGATGACCAGCACCGAGAAATCGCCACGCTCGCGCAGTTGCTTGAGGCAGCGCGCGAGATCGTCCATCATTTCGACCGACAGCGCATTGAGCACGTCGGGGCGATTGAGTCTGAGCGTGGCGACGCCGGCAGCGACGTCGAGCAAAACGGTCTGGGCCATGGCAGTGCTCCGGCGCGATGATCGGACCCAGCAAAGATAGCACTTGCGACCCGGCGCCGCCGTTGCGTCGGCCTCGGCCAACGTCGTGCCAGCAACCTCCGATGACCGACACCGTCGACACCCGCCCCACCGATCTGTCCGATCCCGACGAGGCCGCCGCGTGGCTGACACTGCTCGATCACTACGCCTGCGACCCGATGGGCGGCGGCCGACCGCTGTCGCCGGAGGCCCGTACGCACCTGGTCGACCGCCTGCGGCAGCGCCAGGACTTCGTCGGCGTGATGGCCTGGGCAGGCGAAGAAGCGATTGGTCTTGCCAACGCCTTCGAGGGATTCTCGACCTTCGCCGCGAAACCACTGCTGAATGTGCATGACATCGTGGTTCGCCGGGACTGCCGCGGCCGGGGCATCGGCCAACGACTGCTGCAGGCGGTCGAAGCCCAGGCGCGCCAGCGCGGCTGCTGCAAGCTCACGCTGGAGGTGCTGTCCAACAACCACCGCGCACTCGCGGGCTACCGCCGCTTCGGCTTCGACGACTACCAGCTCGATCCCGAAGCCGGTACGGCACGTTTCATGGAGAAGCGACTCGACCCGTGACAGGGCGCCCGCCGGCCCGATCCCGCGCGGCCGCCAATGCCGTCACGGGCGCGCATCATTGCAGTTCATCTAACCCTTCAGGCCCGTCTTCCGGCGCCCGTAGTAGGGGCATCTTCACCAACTTCCGACGGAGCGCCCGGACGATGGAGCTTGCAGACCTGATTACCGCCGCGACCGGCCTACTGCGCCTGCCCGAGCGTGAGATCCTGTTCAGCGAAGGCGAAGCCGCCGACGTGATGTATCTGTTGGTGGACGGCAGAGCCGAATTGCTGGTGCAGGGGCAGATGATCGAAGTCGCCCAGTCCGGCGCCTTCCTCGGCGAGCTGGCGCTGATCGAGCCCGACCAGCCGCGGCCGATGAGCGTGCGGGCGCTGACCGATTGCCGGCTGTCGCGCATCGACGCCGATCGCTTCGAAGAGATCGTCGCCCGGCATCCCCAGTTCGCGGTGGACCTGATGAAGGTCATGGCCGAGCGCCTGAGACGGGCTCGGCTGCAGGCCGCCTGAGTCGTCGGCGACGCGGCAGCCGTCCGTCAGATCACCCCGTCCCGGCGCAGCCGGGCGAGGTCGTCGGCCGAGCGTCCCAGCACTTCGCCGAGCACCGCGTCGGTGTCCGCACCCAGGTGCGGCGGCGGTCTGTCGTACGCCACCGGCGACTCCGACAGGCGCATCGGACTCGCCACCTGCGGGATCCGCGCCCCGTCATCACCCCGTTGATCCAGCCGCAGGCCTCGCGCCGCCACCTGCGCGTCGGCGAACACGCCGGCCAGGTCGTTGATCGGCCCGCACGGCACGCCGATCGCTTCCAGCGCGGCGATCCATTGGGCGGTCTCGCGTCGCACCGTCAGCGCTTCCAATTGCGGGATCAGTTCGGCGCGGTGCATCACCCGCGCACGATTGCTGGCAAACCGGGGGTCGGCCGCCAGTTCCGGCGCGCCGGCTTCGCGACAGAAGCGGGCGAACTGGCCATCGTTTCCGATCGCCAGGATCATGTGACCGTCCGCGGTCGGAAAATCCTGGTACGGCACGATATTGGGGTGGGCGTTGCCGAGCCGGCCGGGCGCCTGCCCGGTGGTCAGGAAATTCATCGCCTGATTGGCCAGGCAGGCGACCTGCACGTCCAGCAGTGCCATATCGACATGCTGCCCCAGACCGCTGGCCTGCCGGCGGATCAACGCCGCCTGGATCGCGTTGGCGGCATACAGTCCGGTGAGGATGTCGGTCAGGGCGACGCCGGCCTTGATCGGCCCGCCGCCGGGTTCGTCGTCGCGGCGGCCGGTAATGCTCATCAGACCACCGAGGCCCTGGATCAGGAAATCGTAGCCTGCCCGCGCGGCATAGGGGCCGCTCTGGCCGAAGCCGGTGATCGAGCAGTACACGAGACGGGGATTGACCGCCCTCAGCGACTCGTAGTCGAGGCCGTAGCGGGCGAGCGATCCGAGCTTGTAGTTCTCGATCAACACGTCGCAGGCGGCGGCCAGCTCGCGCACCAGCGCCTGCCCTTCGGCGCGGGTGATGTCGATCGTGACCGACCGCTTGTTGCGGTTGGCGCACAGGAAATAGGCGGCGGTATCGGTGTCCCGGCCGTCGCCGTCCTGCAGCCACGGCGGACCCCAATGACGGGTATCGTCACCACTGCCGGGACGTTCGATCTTCAGCACGTCGGCGCCCAGATCACCGAGAATCTGGGAAGCCCACGGCCCCGCGAGAATACGCGACAGGTCGAGTACGCGAATGCCGGATAGCGCGCCCATCAGTTGCAGAAGGCCTGCAAGCCGGTGATGCCGCGGCCGAGGATCAGGGCGTGGATGTCGTGGGTACCCTCGTAGGTGTTCACCACTTCCAGATTGACGACATGGCGGATCACCCCGAACTCGTCGGAGATGCCGTTGCCGCCGAGCATGTCACGGGCAGTCCGCGCGATCTCGAGCGCTTTGCCGCAGGAATTTCGCTTCATGATCGAGGTCAGCTCGACCGGCGCGTTGTCGGCTTCCTTCAGGCGACCGAGGCGCAGACAACCCTGCAGGCCCAGCGTGATCTCGGAGAGCATGTCGGCGAGTTTCTTCTGGACCAGCTGATTGGCGGCCAGCGGACGCCCGAACTGCTTGCGCTCGAGCACATAGCGGCGGGCGCTCTCGTAGCAGAATTCGGCCGCGCCGAGGGCGCCCCAGGCGATGCCGAAGCGGGCCGAATTGAGGCAGGTGAACGGCCCTTTGAGGCCGCGCACCTCCGGGAACGCGTTTTCCTCCGGCACGAAGACCTCGTCCATCACGATCTCGCCGGTGATCGACGCCCGCAAGCCCACCTTGCCATGGATCGCCGGCGTACTCAGCCCCTTCCAGCCCCTCTCGAGCACGAAGCCACGGATGTCGCCGGCGTCGTCCTTGGCCCAGACGACGAAGACGTCTGCGATCGGGCTGTTGGTGATCCACATCTTGCTGCCGGTCAACAGGTAACCGCCGTCGGTGGCGCGGGCACGACTGACCATGCTGCCCGGGTCGGAGCCATGATCCGGCTCGGTCAGGCCGAAGCATCCGACCCACTCGCCGCTGGCCAGCCTGGGCAGGTACTTCTGCTTCTGCGCCTCGCTGCCGAAGGTGTCGATCGGCACCATCACCAACGAGGACTGCACGCTCATCATCGACCGGTAGCCGGAATCGATGCGCTCGATTTCCCGTGCGATCAGGCCATAACTGACGTAGCCGAGGCCGGCGCCGCCGTAGCTTTCGGCGATGGTCGCGCCGAGCAGCCCGAGTTCGCCCATCTCGTCGAAGATGCGACGGTCGGTGCGCTCGTCGCGGAAGGCCTCGAGCACCCGCGGTGCGAGCCGATCCTGTGCATACGCTCGGGCGGTATCGCGCACCATGCGCTCTTCCTCGGTCAATTGCTGATCGAGCATCAGCGGATCGAGCCAATCGAAACTGGGTCGTGATCGGGACATCGGAACACCTCGTCGTCACCGGCGCGCCACCTGCGCCACAGGATCGTCAATCTAGTCCGCCGCCGGCCGACCGACAAGCGTCGGCGCGTGCCCTGTCCGCCCGGCGCGTTCGGCCGCAGAGCGTGATGCCGCCGCTTGACGTCGCGGCACACGCGCGCAAGATAGAACGCATGACATCACTAGACGCGATCCCGCAGTGGATTCTCGCGGCGCTTGCGGCCACGCTGCTGGCGACGGCTTGCACCGCCAACCCCGCGGTCGGCGAGGTCTATACCGACTGGGACCGGGCGGGTGGGTGCGTCAGCGGCGACACCCAGCCTTGGGGGGTGTCGGTCGGCGGCACCGCACTCGGCCCCTGCATGTTTCCCGGGCGCTTTGTCTGGATCACCTACGACGCATTGTGGTGTAGCAACTGCGACCGCCAGTTGCGGGCCACCGGCGCAGCCGCCCGCCGGGGCCCGGAGAACACCGTGTTCGTCGTCGTCGTCGGCGGCGGCCGCCACCCCCATCAGCCGGCGACCCCGGCCGAACTGCGCGAACGCGTGCGGGCATTCGAGCTCGATCCCCTCCACGTCGTCTCCGAGGGCACCACCCAGCGCATGCTGCCGCAGCATGCGCTGATCGGGCCGGATGGTCATACCTGGTTGCGCCATGTCGGCGAACTCGACGCCGACACAATGCTGGCGACGCTCGACGCCTTTCAGGGCGGCGGTCGCCAGCCACCCGCATTCGATCGATGATCGCCAGTCGCGGCCCGACGCTGGAGGTGGTCGTCGAGGTCCCCCGCGGCAGCTTCCTCAAGCGTGGCTCGAATGGCCACATCGACTTCGTCTCGCCGTTGCCATGCCCCTTCAACTATGGCGCGGTGCCTCGCTGGATCGGCCTCGAGGGGGACCTGCTCGACGCCCTGGTACTCGGCCCTCGCCTGCCCGCGGGCCGGTGTCTTGCAGTACCGAGTTGGGGTGCGATCGTACTGACCGACCGCGGTCTGGTGGATCACAAGCTGGTCTGCTGCGAACATCGGCCGAGCGACGCCCAGATGCGCTTCGTGCTCCGCTTCTTTCACTTCTACGCGGCGTGCAAGGCGATGCTCAACCTGTGCCGCGGGCAGCGTGGGCGCAATGCCTGCGACGGCTGGTGCAGCGCCCAGTTCGCGATCGACAGCGCGAGGCCCCGCGACGACCGCTGGCGGGGACCGACGGTAGAATTCTGACGGCGTCGTCGCACGACGCGCCGATACCGCCGAGATCGACCTTCCGACCATGTCACGCAGCCCACCCCGCCGACTCCTTCGCCGCCTGCTCGGCGCCATTGCGCTGGTGTTCGTGCTGCCGGTCACCGGCGGCGTGGCCAGCCACCTGCTGCACGACCGTCCGGTCGACTGGCGCACTGCCCGGCGCGACAGCAGTGGCATGGCCCCGGACCCGGCGCGTACCCGGGACGCCGTGATCCAGGTCTACGCCGCCCGGGCCTTCCGCTGGCGCGGCGCATTCGGCGTGCACACCTGGATCGCCGTCAAGCCGTCCGGCGGCCGCCACTACACGCGCTACGAGGTGATGGGGTTCGGCTTGCGCCACGGCGGCTCGGCCGTTCGCATCCACGGCGGCACGCCCGACGCCTACTGGTTCGGCAACCGTCCCGAGCTGCTTCGCGAGCTCCGCGGCGGCGAAACGGTCGACGCGCTGATCACGCGAATCGACCGTGCCGCCCGAAACTACCCGTACGATACCCGCTACCGGGTCTGGCCCGGCCCCAACAGCAACACCTTTGTCGCCTGGATCGCCCGCGAAGTACCCGAACTCGCCCTCGACCTGCCCCCGACCGCGATCGGCAAGGATTACCTGCCGAGCGACCAATGGCTGTCGACGGCGCCCAGCGGTCGCGGCCTGCAGATCTCCCTGGGCGGCCTGATCGGATTGATCGTCGCGCCCGAAGAAGGCGTCGAGATCAACCTGCTGGGGCTCGCTGCAGGCCTCGATTTCTCGCCGCCCGCGCTGAAGCTGCCCGGCCTCGGCCGGATCGGTCCGAGCGCCGAACCGGCACTGCCGCATTCCCGCTGAGGGTGGCGCAGGACGACACCGCGATGAGCGCACGCTTGAGGGACTTCCGAACCGACGATCCGGCCTGGGTGATCGCTGCCCATGGCGAGGTCTATCGGCAGGACTTCGGTTTCGACGACGAGTTCGCGCACAGCATCGACGACAAGATGCGCCAATGGCTGGTCCGCGCCGACCCGCTGAAGCGCATGTGGATCGCCGAACGCGACGGCGAGCGCGTCGGCTGCATCGCGATCTCCGATGCCGGCGACGCGACGGCCTTCCTGAACTTCGTGCTGGTGCTGCCGGCCTATCGCCGGCGACAGCTCGGCCGCCACCTGCTGGCGACGGCGCTCGACCACGCCCGTCGCTGCGGCCAGCGCGAGGCCCGGCTGGAAACCTACCATTGCCTCGAGGCGGCACGCGCGCTCTACCGACGGGTCGGCTTCCGGCAGATCGAGGCGCGCCCGCCGATGAACAAGTACGGCCGGCAGATCATTTCCGAATACTGGAGCCTGCCGCTCTAGCGCGTCACGCGGAAATCGTCTGCCAACACGCGGCGGGCGGGTTCGGCCGTCGCTTCTGCCGGGTCGCGAATCTGACCGGGCAGGCGGTCGCGAAGTATAGTCCGCAGTCCCGCCGTCCCGGATTGCCGATGCCCCTACCCGTCTTCGACCCCGCCTTGTACGAGACCCAGCTTGCCGGCAAGCTGGCGCGCTACCGTGCCGATTTCACCGACCTCGGTATGCCGGAGCCTGAAGTCTTCCGCTCGCCGGCGCTCGGCTACCGGTTGCGCGCCGAGTTCCGCCTGTGGCACGTCGAAGGGCGCGTGCATTATGCGATGTTCGACCCGGCCGAGCCCAGGAAGCCGGTACTGATCGACACGTTTCCGCCGGCCGCGGCGCCGATCGCCGAGGTGATGGCGCCCTTGCTCGAGGCGATCAATGGCGACGAGGTCCTGCGCCGGAGGATCTTCCAGCTCGAATTTCTGGCGACGCTGAGCGGCGAACGCATGGTGAGCCTGGTCTACCACCGCCGCCTCGACGATGCCTGGCAGACCGCAGCCCGCAGGCTGGCAGACGCGCTCGACATCGTCGTGATCGGTCGCAGCCGCGGACAGAAGCGCGTGCTCGAACGCGACTGGCTGCTCGAACGCATCGAGGTCGACGGGCGCTCCCTCGGCTATCGCCAGATCGAGGGCAGCTTCACCCAGCCCAACGGCGAGGTCAATCGCAGCATGCTGACGTGGGCTCGCCGGCAGGCCGCCGGCATCGGTGGCGACCTGCTCGAACTCTACTGCGGCAATGGCAACTTCACGGTCGCGCTGGCGCCGCTGTTCGACCGCGTGCTGGCGACCGAGGTCAGCAAGTCGTCGGTCGCCGCCGCGCGGCACAACCTGACGATCAACGGTGTCGACAACATCACCCTGGTGCGCATGGCGAGCGAGGAAATCAGCGACGCGCTGGATGGCGGGCGCCGCTACCGGCGGCTCGACGGTGTGGACCTGACGGCACACGATTTCTCGACGCTGTTCGTCGACCCCCCCCGCGCCGGGCTCGACGAGGCCACTCTGGCCCTCGCCGCCCGCATCGATCACATCCTCTACATCTCCTGCAACCCGCGGACACTGCACGCCAATGTCACCCGCCTCGCAGCGAGCCACCGCATCGGCGCAGCGGCCGCCTTCGACCAATTCCCATACACCGACCATCTCGAATGCGGGATGTTGCTGGTCCGCAGATCGTGAGCCGGGCGCCGCGGCCACGACGACTCCGCCCGACCCCGAATGCTTGAAAGGACCTGGGCGCCCGCCTATAGTCGGGAGCGGGCAAACGGCCAGTCGCCGGAAGTCATGCCGACCGACGCGCGGACGGCCCGAGCACGGGAGGAGCCGGGGATGAATCGGCACCGCATCGCGGTCATTGCGGGCGATGGCATCGGCGTCGAGGTGATGCCGGAAGGCCTGCGCGCGCTCGAAGTGGCCGCCGATCGCTTCGGCATCGACCTCGTCTTCGAACATTTCGACTTTGCCAGTTGCGACTTCTATCTGGCGCATGGCCGCATGCTGCCGGAGGACTGGTTCGACATTCTGCAGGGATTCGACGCGATCTACTTCGGTGCCGTCGGCTGGCCCGCCAAAGTCCCCGATCACATCTCGCTGTGGGGATCGCTGCTGCAGTTCCGGCGGGCCTTCGACCAGTACATCAATCTGCGCCCGTGCCGCCTGATGCCGGGCATCCGCAGCCCGCTGGCCGGGCGCGGACCCGGCGACATCGACTTCTACGTGGTCCGCGAAAACACCGAAGGCGAGTATTCCAGCGTCGGCGGCCGCATGTACGAAGGCAGCGAGCGCGAGATCGTCATGCAGCAGACCGTGATGAGCCGGGTCGGCGTCGACCGGGTGCTGAAATACGCTCTCGAACTGGCGCGCCGTCGCCCCCGACGCAAACTCACGTCGGCGACCAAGTCCAACGGCATCTCGATCACGATGCCGTACTGGGACGAGCGCGTCCAGGCGATGGCGGCTCGCTATCCCGAGGTCGCCGTCGATCAGTTCCACATCGACATCCTGACCGCCCACTTCGTGCTGCATCCGGACTGGTTCGATGTCGTCGTCGCCAGCAACCTGTTCGGCGACATCCTGTCCGACCTCGGCCCCGCCTGTACCGGCACGATAGGCATCGCGCCGTCGGCCAACATCAATCCCGACGGTCGTTTCCCGAGCCTGTTCGAACCGGTGCATGGCAGCGCACCGGACATCGCCGGTCGCGGCATCGCCAATCCGATCGGCCAGATCTGGTCGGGCGCGATGATGCTCGAGCACCTCGGGCATGTCGATGCCGCGGCGGCGATCGTCGCGGCGATCGAACGCGTGCTCGTCGACGCGGATGCGGCGACACGCACGCCGGACCTCGGAGGCCGTGGCGACACCGCCGCGCTGGGCCGCGCGATCGCTGCGGCGATCGAGGAATGAAGACCGGCGGATGGCTCGTGACAATGCATCGTCGTGCCCGCCACGACGCGCGCCCTAAATCCCCATGAATCCTGCAGGCAGTGCTGACCAGCGATTCGACGCCTGGAATCCGGGCATCGGTTCCGGCATTCCGACCGCCTTCCGCGATCTCGAGACCCTCTACCGTCCCGAATGCGTGCGTGCCGGCCGCGGCGAAATCGAGGCCTACATGTCGCTCACCGGGCTGCCGCCGGAACGGCTCGCCGTGTTCCGACCGGGGCGCTTGGTCCTGCATGAACTGATCGTCCGTATCACCGCCGAGATCGCGGTTCCGGAAGGCGCCGAGGAAGAAGCCTTCGGCAAGAATTTCCGTCGCATCGCCACGATCGTGATGTCTCACGTTGCGCCACATCTGGCAGAGATCGAAGCGAGGCACGAAGCACTGTGCAGGCGCGTCGAGGACGTCGTGGCCGGACTGCTTGCCGCCGAGCCGGCCCCGCCGACACCGCCGATGGCCCCGCGCGGATGGCTGTCACGCCTGCTCGGCAACGGCCGATCGCGTCCGCCGGAACAAGCGCCGCCGGAATCCGACGAACAGACGGTGGCACGATTCGCGACGCTGGGCGAACGGGAGCAGACCCCCGAGACCCGTGCGATCTACAAGAGCCTGGCAAGAATACTCGGTGCGGTGCTGCTGACCCGGGGCAGCCTCGGCGCCGACCGCACCCTGCTGCAGCGACTGGTCCGCGACCATGTCGGCAACACCCACGGCAGCAGGATCGTCGGCGAGGCGATCGCCCCGTTGCTCGAGGACGCGATCGTGCATGAGGGCCTGCAACGTGCGCCGCTCCGCGACAAACCGATATTGATCAGCCTAAAGGGGCCGTCGGCGGCCGGCAAGAGTTCGCTGAGACCGATGCTGAAGGCCTTGATGAAGGAACATGGCGTCGAAACCGATCGCTTCGTCACGATCAGCCCGGACATCTGGCGGCGCCTGTTGCTCGATTTCGATGCACTGGGCGACGCACGCAAGTACGCCGGCCAGCTCACCAGCCGCGAAGTGATGGTGATCGATGCCAAGCTCGACCGCTACATCCGCGACCGTGCGCAACGGGACCAGCGGATTCCGGACATCCTGGTGGATCGATTTCGCTTCGACAGCTTCGACAGCAGCGCCGTCGCACGGGTACTGCACCGGACCTACGCCAGCTTCGTGCACACCATGGTCATGTACTTCGTCGTGACGCCGCCGGCGGCGACGGTCGAGCGCGGCTGGCAGCGGGCGCTGGAGCGGGGTCGCTACAAGTCGGTCGAGGATTTCCTCGGCCACAGCGTGGAGGCCTACGGCGGCATGCCGAAGATCTTCTTCCGCTGGCTCGCCCAGCCGCGACCGGCCTACCGCTACTTCTTCGTCGACAACCGGGTACCGAAAGGCGACTTCCCGAAGCCGGTGGCGTCGGGCGACCAGCGTCGGATGACCATCGTCGATCCGCTGGTGCTGGTGGACATCGAGCGCTATCGGCGAATCAACATCTACGCCAGACGGCCGCAGGACGTGGACCCGCCCGCCGATCAACTGGCGGTCGCCGCGAACATGGACTTCCTGCTGCAGTGTGTCCGCACGATCGAGACCGTGGACTTCGCGACCACCGACGGTGATGTCTATCTTCGTGCCCGACACGGGCATTTCGAGATCGTCGACAACGGGCTGCTGGCCCGGCAGTCGTCGATTCCAGGATTCACCGAGATCCTCGCCTGCCTGCCGGGTCTGCGGCTGCCGCAGACCTGAGCGTGCGCGGGAAGCGCCCGGCGGCCGGGCGAGCCCGCCGTCAGCGCTGCGGCGCCGTGGCCAGCGCTGCCAGCGCGTAGATCCGGGCCTCGCTGCGGCTCAGCATCCAGCCGTCGACGATCACCACCCGACCGTCCCGGAACTCGTCTCGCACCAGCGCCGACAGCGCCGAAACCGCTGGCTCCGCGCCGGCGGCACGCCGACGGGCAACGAACTCGCGCTCGATGCGCCGAAGCAGCTCGGCGCGGTCGCGCTCTTCCGGATGGGCGGCGAGATAGGCTTCGCCGATCGCAGCGACCGCCTGGCGATCGACCACCGACAACCATGACGGAAGCGAGGCAGCGGTCTCGGAAGCACCGACGGCGCGCAGTGCCAGCAGCAACAGGCTGGATCCGGCGAGCGCGTGGAATCGGCGACGCGAGATGTCGGCCGGCGGCGACGGCGCGCGGGCATTCATCGCGAAGGACGCCCGGCCAGGTGATCGGCCAGGCGCAGGGCCAGGGCAACGATCGTCAGTGTCGGATTGGCCGCGCCGCTGGTCGGAAACACCGAGCTGCCGGCCACGTAGAGATTGTCGATGCCATGGACCCGGCAGTCCGCGTCGACCACGCCCTGGCGCGGGTCGTCGTGCATCCGCGTCGTTCCCATGTGATGGTTGCCGCCGTCGACCCGCGCGGGCCAGCGCCCGTCGTCGGGGATCTCGATCCGCGTCCGCCCGATGCCGAGCGCACCGAGTTCCTGCGCCAGGGCCCGGACGTGGGCGACGATGCTGCGTCGATCCTGTTCAGCGAGCCGCCAGTCGAGGTGGATCCGGCGCAGGCCGAGCGCGTCGACCTCGTCGGCAAGACTGACGCGGCTGTCCGGATTCGGAGCCTGCTCGCAGGCACAACCGAGACTGAAGACATGGCCAAGCGGCACATCCGGCGCCGCGGCCGAACGATCGCCGAGCCACGGGCGGGCCGCCTTCAGCATGCGCTGGCGGCGTTCGTCTCGCGGGTCCGCCGGCGGCTCGCCGGCGGCATAGCTGGTGCCGATACCGCCCATGAAGGTCGCGTTGAGCAACCGCGCTTCGCGCAGCCAGTTCGCCGACGGATTGAATGCCGCCTGGCCGTGTCGTCCGTCCACCAGCATCTGCTTGCGGTAGATCCGCGGCAGACGATCGAGCGCGACGACGACGGTCTCGGCGAACTTGGACAGGTGCGGGTGTTCCATGAAGAAGCGCCCGACCAGGTCGTGATCGTTGCCGAGCCCTGCAGGATTGGTCGAATCGGACAGCAACAGCAGCCGTGGATTCTCGAGGCCGCCGGTCGCGAGCACGTAGCGGCCGGCCCGCAGCCGGTGGCGACGCTCATTGCGGGTCCGGATGTCGAGCCCGGTCACCGTCCGCGCATCCGCGCTCGACCGGATGTGGGCGACGCTGGCATTGAGCAGCACCTGCACGTTGCCCGCGGCCGCGAGTTCATCGCGGTAGCGCTGTCCGAAGCGGGTCGGCGGACTGAAGTGGACGTAGCGCATGCGAATCCGTCCGGTGGCCGGATCGGGCAGCGCTTGACCGCCGGCGCGCTGCCAGTAGGCGCGGTCGTCGAAGCGGCCGGGGGCGATCTCGACCAGATCGCACGCCTTCTCGTAGTACGGTGCCAGCACGTCACGGGCGAACGGCCAGCCGCTGTGGGGCACCCAGTCGCGCCGTTCGAAGTCGATCGCATCGAGCGGGCGACAGAATCCGCCCCAGTGATTCGAACTGCCGCCGAAATAGCGCAATCGGCTGGCGACCAGTGGGTAGTCGATGCCGGAGCAGGAGCCGGCGTACATGTCCTGATCCGCTTCGTTGCGTTCGAAGCCGCCGGCCTCGATCAGGCAGATCCGGGTGCGGGTCGATGCGAGCGCCCTGGCCAGCGTGATCCCGGCCGGCCCGGCACCGATGATTGCCAGATCGGCATCGACAACGCTGCGGTCGGGTAAGTCACGGGCATCGGTGAACACGGGGGGATCCTGGACTGGGGCATGGTCGAGCGCGCCGCCGACGATGCCAACAGCATTGCCGGGGGCTGCGATCGCCCGCGAGCATAGCCCGCAGCCCCGTGCCAGGGTGAAATCAAGTGTGAGGGTTTGTTGACCGGGGTCCAGCCGATCGACGCGGGCTGCGGCACGCAGGTGCCATCAGCCCGCGTCAGGTCACCGCAGCGTGCCGCGCAGCTCGCCCGCGGGAGAGTCGCCGGCCACCGGCATGGTGGTGCCGGGATCACCGTCGCTGGTATGCACGATCACCGACGCGCGGCCGTCGACGATGGCGTTGACCAGGCCCTCGATCGTTCCGCTCATCGCATCATTGGGATCGTTCCAGTTCGACAGTTCCGAGTTGGTGATGATGAAGCCTTCGGCCAGCCTGCCATTGACGGTCTCGCCGAGCGTGCTGCCCGGCGGCGCATCGGCGACGATCCAGAACGCGACCGGGCCGGCCGGGTCGGTCACCGCCACCGGCGTCGGACTGCCGATCGGGGCGACGTGAATGTGGGCCATCAGCAGATTGTCGATGCCCGCCACATTCACCCGGAAGCGCAGTGCGGTGCCGCCGTCGATCACTTCGACCTTGGCTTCGCCGGTCGCCTTGGTATCGACCACCGCGCCTGCCAGGGTGAAGCCTTCGAGATGCGTGTCGAACTTCATTGCGGAGCCGGCGGCGACGCTGCCTGCGAGCGCGAGGCCGAGCGCCAGCGCGAGCAATTTCTTGGTCATGGGGTTTCCTCATTGTCGGGTCGATCATGGGTCGGCACCGGGGCCTTCGGCCACCTGCACCGAACCTCCGCCTGCCATTGCGACAGGCTCGCCTGGTGGACAGCCCAACGCCGCGCCATATTCCACCGGATTGCCACGACGGGCGCTCGTGCTGGCCGGCCGCGCCCTCGTCGGCTACCTGTTCGATCTGATTCTCCAGATGGTTCGGGGGTCGTCATGGAACGCTTCGAGATTCCGGGCAGCGGCTTCGCAAACGGTCGACGCACGGCAGAGCCGATCGGTCGTATCGCCGCCGAGCGCGGTGTCGCCGAAGCTCGGAAGAAGTTCGAGGACACCGCCGCGATCGGCGCAGCAGCCGTCATGGCGACGCCTGCGGCAATCGCGGGCGGCGAGACCGTGCACGCCGGCGGGGTCCTCGCGCAGCGGGCGGCAGAATTCCGGTTCGAATGGCCTGCTCCGCCGGTACCGCACTGACAAATCGTGCATCTCGCCCGGTGGCGGCGTAGCCGGTGGTCCCGGCATCGGCGCACAGGAATTGAGGAATCCGCCTACACCGGCCCGCGCCGGCACGTCTCACGATGGGCGCATCGTCAACCTACCTCGTCGCCGGCCGCAGAACGGGCCGGCGGCTGCGCGCCATGAGGCATCCTCGAACCATTGTCACGCTGTTGATCCTGGCCACCTGCTGGCTCTGCGGCTGCGCCGACACGCGCATCTCGCGGCAGGCCGGTTCGGCGGCGGCGCAGGCCGCGGGGATGTCGGACACCCGAGCGGTAGCCGCGATCGTCGACCTTGCCGACGAGGATGGACCGCAGCCGCACGCCGAACGGCTGGCCTTGCTGCAGCGGACGGGGCCGGCGCATCGCGCGCTGCTCACGCGGCAGCTCGCTGCAATGGCCGCGACCGGCGACGTCGATCTGTACGCCGACAACGAAGCGCTGCTGCTGAAGGACGGCCCGCAGACCTTTGCGGCGATGTTCGAGGCGATCGCCGGCGCCCGTCGGGCCATCCTGCTGGAGAGCTACATCATCGACGACGCCGACGTGGCCTGGGCGCTTGCACGCATGCTGATCCGCAAGCGCAGCGAAGGGGTGCAGGTCGGCGTCATCTACGACGACATCGGCTCGCTGACGACACCATCGGGCTATTTCGACGCATTGCGCCTGAGCGGTGTCCTGGTATGTGCGTTCAATCCGGTGAATCCGGTGCAACGCCCGGGCTACTGGGACATCGACCATCGCGACCACCGCAAGATCCTGGTCGTCGACGATCGCATCGCCTTCACCGGAGGCATCAACATCAGCGGGGTCTATGCCTCCGGCTCGATCGCCTTCGGTCGCGGCCGCGACTACGACCGCGAGGCCGGCTGGCGCGATACCCAGTTGCGCATCCGCGGTCCCGCCGTCGAACCATTGGCTGCATTGCTGCGCCGGACCTGGTTGTCGCAGGGCTGCGAAGGCGAACTGCCCGGCTTCGAGGCCGAGGCGCCGTCCGGCGGTGGCGCGGCAGGCGAGACGCCGATGTGGATCGTGCCGTCCTCGCCCGACGACGACTACAACCGGATCTATGCGATGCTGCTGTCGGCGATCGAGGCCTCCCGGGTTTCGGTGCGGCTGACGATGGCCTATTTCGCGCCGGGACGGGAAATGGTCGATGCCCTGTGCGACGCCGCCCGACGCGGCGTTTCGGTCCGCATGATCCTGCCCTCGTCGAGCGACTTCGAACCAGTGCTGTATGCCGGTCGCGGCTACTACCAGACCCTGCTCGCGGCCGGCGTCGAGATCTACGAGTTCGAGCATGCGGTGCTGCATGCCAAGACCGCGACCGTCGACGGCGTCGTGTCGACGGTCGGCTCCAGCAACATGGACTGGCGCAGCTTCGTCGGCAACGACGAGGTCAATGTCGTCGTTCTCGGCGCCCCCTTCGCGGCGGCCATGCAGGCGATGTTCGCTGAAGATCTGGCCGCCTCGAAGAAGATCACGATCGCCGAGTGGCGTGCGCGCCCCTTGCACCAGCGGGTACTCGAAGCGCTGGCCCGGATCTTCGAACGCTGGTTCTGACGGGCACGGCACGCACGCAATGGTGCGGCATCGGCGTAATGCAGGCCATCGACCACCGATCCGCCATCGCTGCCCGCACGCATGCTCAGGCGCCGCCGCCCGCCGTTGCGTCGGCGATCGGGTAGACTCCGGCTGCCTCCCGCCGCCGGCGGGGCGCGGAAGACTGCAGCGGAGCATGTCGATGGATGCCATCTGGATCCTGATCGCGCTGATCGCGATCTCCAGCTTCTTCTCCCTCACCGAAATGGCCCTTGCCTCGGCCCGCAAGGGACGACTGTTCCAGATGAAGGAAGCGGGTGATCATCGCGCGGCCGTCGCGCTGTCGATCAAGGAGTCGCCGAGTCGCTTCCTCGCCGCCACCCAGACCGGCATCACCGCGGCCGCGCTGCTGGCCGGCATCTACGGCGAGTCGGCGATGAAGGATTCGGTCGAACGGGCCGTCAGCGAGTGGTTGCCGACCCTGGCCGGCCTGGGCGCGGAGATCGGGCTGACGGTGACGGTGATCGTCGTCACGGCGCTGTCGATCGTGTTCGGCGAGATCATCCCGAAACGCATCGCGATCGCCCATCCGGAACAGGTTGCGGTGCGCTGCGCACCGACCATGCAGCTCTTCATCCGCGTGCTCAGCCCGGCGATCCGCTTCCTGTCGTGGTCTGCCGACGTCATCCTGCGCGCATTGCCCGTGCGCGCGGCGCCGGCCGTGGCCAGCGTCGAGGACATCCTGGTCTATGTGGACGAGAGCGAACGGGCGGGTGCGATCCAGCCGGAAGAAAGCCACCTGCTGGGCAATGTCTTCAGGCTCGAGGATCGCCGCGTCGCAGCCGTGATGACGCCGGCCAACGACATCGTGTTCCTCGATCTGGTTCGTCCGCGTGCCGACAACCTGGCGATCCTGCGCAATGCGCCGCATTCGCGCTTTCCGATCTGCAAGGGTGGCCTGCAGGAGGTGATCGGCGTCGCCGAGAGCCGGGTTCTGCTGCAGGCCGCACTTGCCGGCGAGATCGATTTCGCCGAAACTCCGATGACGCCACCGCTGTTCGTACCCAGCGTACTGACCTTGATCGAGCTGCTGCGCACCTTCCGCCAGCAGCACGCATCGTTCGCCTTCGTCGTCAGCGAGTTCGGCCAGACCGAGGGACTGGTGACCCTCGGCGACCTGCTCGAAACGGTGGTCGGCGACATGATGCCGGGCGCCGCCGATCCTGAAGAGGCGCTGGCGGTCCGGCGGCCCGACGGTTCGTGGCTGCTCGATGGCCTGCTGCCGCTCGACGAGATGAAGGAAAAGCTCGAGATTCGCCAGTTGCCCGAGGATTCCCTTGGCAATTACCACACCGTCGGCGGCTTCGTCCTTGCCACGCTGGGCCGCATTCCGAAGAAATCGGAGCGTTTCGAGTGCGCCGATTGGGAGTTCGAAGTGATGGATGTGGACAAGAACCGGGTCGATCAGGTGCTGGCCACACCGCAAGTGGCCGGGACTGCGCGTCCGGCAGATGCGGGGCAGGTCGCGAGTTGACGCCGGTCGCCCCACGATGGCAGGGCGGCTGCGGCACCCGCTGATCCTGTTCGGCGCGTTCGACCGCCACAACCTCGGCGACCTGTTGCTCGCCCGGGTCGCAGACCGGCTGTGTTCGCCGCGCGAGACGATCGCCGCCGGCCTGCATCGGCGCGACCTGAGGGCGAGCGGCGGACTCGCGACCGTCGCGATGTCGACGCTCGATGCGGCGGCCGACGTTCTTCATGTGGGTGGCGAACTACTGTGCTGCGATGCCTTCGACGCCGCCGTGATGCTGGAACGGACGCGCGATGCGGCCCGCACCGTCGCCCGCTTCGAACGCAACCGCGAAGCCGCACAGCAGTGGGCCAGCCACCGGCTCGAATGCGACCGGCAGCTGCCCTATCTGTTTCCGCCGGGCCCAGGTCTGCGCCTCTATGCCGGCATCGGCGGCAGCACCCTCGAGCGTATGCCGGCGCCCGTGCGCGCGGAGGCGCTCGATGCGATGCGCGCGGCCGACGGTCTTTGGGTACGCGACGCGAGAACCCGCCAGCAACTGGCGGCGGCGGGCTTGGCGACGGCGCTGGCGCCCGACCCCGCGACTCTGGTCGCTGCGCTGTTCGGACGCCGAATCGCCCGGCGCGGCGCGGCAGGCGATCTGACGGCGCTGCGCCGACGCTTCCACCGCGGCCATCTTGCATTGCAGTTGCGTGGCGATTGGGGCGACGACGCGACGCTCGACGTAGTGGCCGCGCAACTCGACCGCGCCTCGTCGTCCACCGGATTCGGCGTGGTGCTGTTCTGTGCGGGGCGGGCCCCCTGGCACGACGACGTCGCGCTCTACCACCGGCTGCTGAGGCGTCGGCCGCTGGACGCCGTCGTGTTCGACGCGACCGACATCTGGGCGCTGTGCGCGCTGATTGCCGCGTCCGCGGCGACCATCGCCACCAGCCTGCACGCCCGCATCGTGGCGGAAGCATTCGCCCGGCCGGCGCTCAGCCTGAGCCGGCGCGGCGACGGCGACGCGAAGCTCGAGGCCTACGTCGACACCTGGGGCGACAATCGAATTCGCGGGCTGGCGGCGCCGGAGCAACTGGCCGACGCCCTGCCCGAGGTACTGGCGTCGTCGCCGCGGCTGCGCGCCCAACACGCCGCCGCGCAGGCCGACGCGACGCGCTCTGCCTGGCAGTTGTTGCTGCGCAGGCTTCGCTGACGGAGCAATGACTCGCGCCCGCGCCGCCACGGTCGCGCTCAAGCCTGCGAGTCCGGCGCCTGCAACGGATCGCGGCCGAAGCGGTTCGGTCCGTCGCTGCCCGCCAACAGGCCGCACTCGATCAGAATCCAGATCGTGCCGAGCACCGGCACCAGATTCAGCAAGGCCCACCATGCCGACTTGTCGCGGTCGTGCCAGCGCTTGATCTGCAGCGCCAGACCGATCCATACGCTGACGGCGAAGAACAGCAGCGCCAGCAGGCCGGGGCCCGAGGACATCGCATGCTCGGGCCCGCGACCGCCGAGCAACTGGTGCAGCGTGCCGCCGAACAGGAACATGACGACGGAGACGATCCAGTAGGGCAGACGGTTGATCCGGCCCCGGAACGAGAACAGCAGTTCGGTCAGCGGCATCGATTTCGCCCGGCGCCGGACGGCCGGCCCGTCATTCGGTGTCGAAGCCGAACAGGCGCTGGTCGATGATCCGCTTCGCGACCACTTCCGGCACGTCCTCTTGCCATTCACCACGGCCACGGCGCAGGCCAGTGAGCACCTCGCCGACGTCGATGTGCAGGTGGCTGTCGTCGTGCGGACGGACGTCCAGCAGTTTCTCGTTCTCCTTCAGGTAGGCCAGCAGGTGCCGCAGCCGGTTGGGAACCTGGACGTTGTCCAACGTGACCAGGCTGGTGTCACCGCCGCGACGCGGCCGCGACGGATAGACATAGACGTGGGTGTTGTCCGGGAACAGCTTGCCGAAGGCCTCGAGAATGCCGCCCTCCAGGCCTTCGTAGTACTTCTCGTCGAACAGGAAGTCGAAGTCCCGCACCGACAGCACGATGCCGATCGGCTTTTGCGTATATCGACGCAGATAGGCGCGCAGGCGGAAGAAGCGCACATAATCCGAGATCATCACCGTATAGCCCTGCGAGGCCAGCAGATCGATCCGCGCCAGGAAGTCCGCGCCGTCGACATTGTCGCCGCTGGCCAGAGAATTCATCGTGATCTCGGCCAGCGAGACGATCTCGTTCTCGTCCACCGCCGCCAGCTGACTGAACTGCTTGACGCCGGCACTCATCATGTCGACATTGACCAGTGTCACCGGCTTGAAGCTGCCGCGCATCACCATCACCGGCTTGCGGTAGAACAGCTCGCCCGGCACCACCAGTTCGCCGTCCGGATTGAACACCACCGCGCGCGTCAGCCAGCTGCGAATCAGGTGCAGGTTCATCAGCCGGTTCTCGACTTCCTCGAAATACGGCCCCGAGAAATGGATCACGTCCACTTCGATGCGGTCGGAACCGAGCCCGTCGGCCAGACCTTCGACCACCCACTCGGGATTCTGGTAATGCTGGAAGGCGCCATAGACCAGATTCACACCGAGGATGCCGAGCGCTTCGGATTGCAGCGCATTGTCGTTGTCGAGCATGCGCACGTGCATGACGACGTCGCTCGGCTCGGCCCCGGGGTGCAACTGCAGCCGAATGCCGACCCAGCCGTGGCATTCATTCTTCTGCTTGAAGCTGCGTGCGGTGACGGTGGCCGCGTAGGCGAAGAAGGTGGTGTTCTTGGCACGCAAGTGGGCGAGGCGCTCGACCACCTGGGTGAATTCCTTGTCCAGCATCTGCAGCAGCCGGGCGCGGCTGACGTAGCGATCGACGTGGCCGTAGATGTCGTCACTGACCGCCATGTCGTAGGCCGACATGGTCTTGGCGATCGTGCCGGCCGCCGCCCCGACCGAAAAGAATCGACGGGCCACTTCCTGGCCCGCGCCGATTTCGACGATCGAACCGTACTTGTACTTGTCGAGGTTGATCGCGAGGGCTTTCTGGTCGGTGGTCAGGGTATTGTCGCGCTTGCGCATCGCTGGTCCTTGCTGCGGTTCAGGAACGAAGGCCGGCCCGAGGCCGGGCGAGCCGCCGAGTTTACACCCGGATCCGCCGTCGATCGCCGTCGTGCCGTCGTACACCGACGCGGCGCCGGGCCGAATCCGGATCGACGGCGTGCGCGGCCCCCCGGTCAGGCACTGACCGCGGTGGTGAATACCAGGCGATTGCCGAATGGATCCCGGATGCTCATGTCACGCCTCCCCCAGGGCATGCGCTCGATCCCGGGTCGCACGTGGCGGTAAGCCTTGGCGGACAATTCAGCATGCAGCGCGTCGAGATCGTCCACGGCGATCCGCATTGCCGCGCCGGGGCAACAGTCGCCGTGGTGCGCGGACAGATGCAGCACGCAGGCGCCGCGCGAGACCTGCATGTAGAGGGGTGCGTCGGCCTCGAAGCGATGCTGCCAGTCGATGCGGAAGCCGAGGCAGTCACGATGGAACGCCGTCGCCGCGGCTTCGTCGAAGATGCGCAGGATCGGCGTCGATGGCCCCATGGTGGTCATCGCGCCCTCCGGCTCCGGGCAGACCTGCGCATGGCCGCCTTGCGCGCGGCCCGGCCGCCTCGCCGTCTCACCGCTGCGTTCATTCGTTCTCCGGCATGATCAATTCGCGTGGAACACCGTGACGCGCCGGCCAGTCGACGAACGGTGCATCGGTGGCACCGAGCGCAAGCTCGATGATCGACCAGCCTCGACTGGCATCGAAATGCAGCAGCGCAATGAAATTGTCGTCGAGGAATCCTTCGGCCATGTCCTCGGCAAACGGCGTCGCCGAATAGTCGATCGACGCGCCGTCCGCGGTCAGCGGCCTGCCGGACAGATACGCCCACGACCCGTCGCGACGCGCCTGTTCGACTCGCAGGCTCACCGGCATGCCGAGTTGCCCGGCGACCGCAGAACGCACGGCCTCGTACGGAGAATCGAAGCGCTGCGGTGGCGACGCGACGCAGGCCGCCAACAGCCAGATTGCCGGCAGCGCACGGGCCAGACTCCGCAGAAGGGTCCACGGGCTCGCGCCGCAATCGGTCGTCATTGGGCGTCGAGGCTCAGCTGAAGGCGATGAAATCGTAGTTGCCCCCGGCAACGCCGCGCTTGCGGCGACAGGCCTCGAAACCTTCGCGCGAGCCTTCGTCGTTGGTGTTGCCCTCGATCGTCGAGAACACCAGTTCGCGGGGTTCGCCGGTGCCGTCAGTGGCAATGCCGGTGTGGGTCCAGTCGGAGTCGGTGCGGCGCCTGAGGAAGATGCATGCCGCACCCATTTCCTGCCAGGGCTTGCGCCCCGACGAGACCTCGCGCTCCGGGATGAACAGTCCCGCCTCCTTGGCCTGGGCTGCGAGCGAGTCGCACGACACCGAACCACGGATCGGCGGTCGCGCATCGCGGTAGAAGTAGGCCTGCTGCATCACCAGCGTCACGAAGCCGGCGCACCAGGCCCAGTCGCGCCCGTCGTTGCCGCCGCAGTACAGCCGCACCCAGGGCCCGCAATTGGCCCCGCCGATCTCGATCGGGTGCTGTTCCACGTGCTGGTTGGCGACCGTCAGCACGGCCTCCTGAGCGCTCATTTGCGCGACGCCGGCCGGCGCCTTGAGCGCGGTCGTCATCGGCCTGACCAGCAGTTCCCAGGTCGCCTTGTCGACCTTGCCGCTGGCCGCCTTGCCCTGCGCACGCTGGAAATCCTTGACGCAGGCTTCGGTCGCCGGCCCGAAATCACCGTCGATACCGGTTCGGAAGTCATGGAAATTGAGCCACTCCTGGATTCGGCCGACGGTCTTGTTGCGAGCGTCGCGCGCGACCGGACTGGCGGGCGGATCGATCTCTCGCCGGATGTAGGCCGGCACCTTGTCGAAGTTGATCGTCATGTTCGCGCCTCCCTGTTGGAACTCGAGACCGGCTTCGATGCGCGGCCTGGTGCCGGAGCCGGTGATGCAAACGTGATCTTCCGAGTATGGTCCACAATCCCGCCGTTGAAAGGACCGGTCCGCATGCCCGGACCTGCAGGGGCGGGCCGCCGCCGGATCTAGGGCACCGGCAGTTGGCGCCCACCCTTGACCGTGCGCAACGAGAAGCTGGTGTAGAGCTCCTTGACGCCGGGCAGGGTGCGCAAGACCTTTTGCGAGAGTTCGCCGAACGCCTCGAGATCCGGCGCCACCACCTCCAGCATCAGGTCGTAGCGCCCGGACACCACATGGCAGGCGACGATCGCCGGTATCCCCATCACCGCCGTTTCGAAGCGTTCCTCGAGATCCGCCCGATGATGTTCGAGCATCACGCTGACATAGGCAGTGACGCCATAGCCCAGCCGCCGGGCATCGAGATCCGCGTGGTAGCCGCGAATCAGCCCGGACTGCTCGAGCGCCTTGACGCGCCGCCAGCACGGAGACGAGGTCAGCGACACCCGTTCGGCCAGTTCCGCGACGCTCAGACGAGCGTCCTGCTGGAGCAGTTCGAGGATGGTGCGATCGGTGCGATCCATGGCAGGCTCCATCGGCGGTGTGAAACGGGGCCGAGAGGTGGATTTCGACCCGATGTCAGACACTCTTGCACGAAAAGATAGCAATACCATGAGATCGAGGCAGATTGTGCCTCGCCAGGCCGACGAGCGGCGGTGAAGGTGGAAGATCATGCCCGCTGTGCCCGCCTAACATTCCACTTCAGCGCCGGCGCCCCACGAACGCCGGCGAATCAAAACACATGGGTGGAGACTGCCTTTTCGTGGAGTAGCCCGACGCACGCCCAGAAGGCGTCCGCGGGGTCCTGCCCGTCTCCACCGGGTTCCCGACCGGAACCCGAACACAGGAGGAGATC